>NZ_JBHXTE010000070.1:0-38096 GCF_042677545.1 Streptomyces sp. NPDC127108
CCACCGCCATACGGCGGGTGTTCGGGGCCCCCCGGGGGGGCACCGGAACACCGGCCGGTACAGGCATCCGCCGGTCAGTGGCGCACGCGGCGCCTCAGCGCGCCACCCGCCACGTCAGCGACCCCTTGAGGAGCTTGCGCAGCTCCGGGTCGCGGACCGCGCGGGTCGGGTCCGTGGCCCGCACCGTGATCTTGTGGGCGCGGCCGTCGGCGGGCACACCCAGGGCCTTCGGCGTGATGGACCGCGCGTCGGCGCCCTTCTTCACGGAGCGGCCGTCGACGGACCAGCGCAGCTGTACGCCCTTGGCGGCGAGGACCTTGACGCGCTGACCGCGCCGCACCTCGTTGTCCGTGGGCGTGACCGCGGAGACGGCCGAGCCGTGCCGGTGGAAGCCCGCGATCATCGCCTCGCGTCCGGGCGAGTTGAACTCCCGGCCGAGGGTGCGCATGATCGAGTTGTCCGTCGGCCGGTACAGGCCGCGGGGGTAGTAGCCGCCGCCCTCGTACGCGCCGACGGTGCCACCGTCGGGCGAGGACTGGCCGATCCAGCGGTACCACTTCTTCTTCTGCGCGGTGAGCTGGGCGGCGGTCAGCTTGCTGATGTTCGACTCCCACGGCTCGGCGCCCGTGTACGTGCCGTACTCCTCGTACACGTACTCGTCCGCGAGCTTGCCCAGCGAGTGCCCCGTCTCGTGCACGACGACCTGTGAGGACTGCTCGTTGTCGGAGGAGGCGGTGGCGATGCCGTCGTAGCCGGACGGCGAGGTGATGTCGTTGTAGCCCGCGCCGCCGTACTTGGTGGAGTTGGACAGGACGATCACCAGGTCGGGATCGGCGGCCTTGCTCGCGTACGCCTCCACCTTGTTGGTGTCGACGCACAGCAGCCGCTCGATGCCGTCGCAGTAGAACGCCGAGCCGAGCGCGGTGTCCTTGCGGACATTGCTCGTCGGGTCGCCCGAGACCCCCGACTGGCGCGAGTGGGCGTCCACCGCCCACACGTTGAAGAGGTTCTTGTACGAGGCGTACGGCTCGACGGCCGACACCTCCGCCCACTTCGTGCGCACGTCGGCGTGGAAGTCCTCCTGCTGGGCGGCGGTGTAGCCGTCGCCGATGAAGACGACGTCGGCCTTGGAGCCGACCGGGCCGTTCTGCACGATCGGGACGACGGTGCCGTCGTCCGCGGCCGCCTTGCGCTCCTTGGCGGTGAGCGGGTCGGGGGCCGGTACCTCGGTGTGCCGGGGGTGGCCGTTCGCGCCGGTGAAGTACTCCACGTGCTGGGTGGAGTCGGCTCCGCTGCGGGCGGCAGGGGAGTCGGGCTCCGCGGTCGCGCCCGCGGAGGCGGCGAGGGTCGCCGCGAGGGCTATGCCCGCGGCTGTTGCGATCTTGAGCGGCGTACGTCTGGCTATGCCGGACTTGCGTCTGCGCATGGTGGGGGTCCTTCCGAAGTCCGCCGTGTAAGTGGCGAGTTAAAGCCGTTTAAGGCGTCGCTCAACGTAGGGGCTTCGGGGGCGTCAGGCAATGGTGAGGCACAAGATGTGTATGAGACAGGCGAGTTCACGCCAGTGGTGGCGGCGGTGAGGGCGCCCGGTGTGGCGCCCGCGTAGTCCGGAATGCCCGCTCACCGGACAGGCCTTCCTGGTGGCCGTACTCTTGACAGACACCTGAATTCCCTCCGGCATCTATGCATGACCGCCGTCATCGACTTAGCTCAGGGCCTGACCTATGGAAGGGGAGAGGTGGCGGAGAACAGTCCCGAGGGCACCCGGTCCGACGAAGCCGTCGAGATCGGTCGCCGCGTGCTGAGGCTGCGTACCGAACAAGGACTCACACAGCGGCAGGTGGCCGAACCCGCCTACACCGCCGCGTACGTCTCCACGCTGGAGTCGGGCAAGGTGCGGCCCTCGGAAGCCGCGCTGCGCCACCTCGCCGGACGCCTCGGCGTCGACTACGAGGAACTGCTCACGGGCCGCCCCGCCCGCCTCGCCACGGACCTGCGCCTTCGCCTCACCGACGCCCGGCGCGCCCTGGCCACCGGCGCCCCCGAGGACGCGGCGGCACTCTTCCGCACCCTGCACGAGGAAGCCGTGGCGCACGACCTGGTCGAGGAGCAGGCCGCCGCCCTCCAGGGGCTCGGCGACTGCCTCCTGGAGTCCGGTGAACTCACCGACGCCCGCGACTGCTTCGCCGCCGCCGAGCGCCTCCTCGCCGACCAGCCGCTTCCCGTGCGCGTCCCCGCCATCCGCGGCCGGGCCACCGCGCACCTCCTGACCGGCGAACTGCGCTACTCCTGCTACCTGCTCGAAACCACCCTCGACGAACTCAACGCCTCAGGCCTGCACGACCCTGACGCCCTGCTGCTCCTCTACACGGCATCCATCGCCCCGTACATGGACATGGGCGCGCACGCCCGCGCCGCGCACGCCGCCGAACTCGCCCTCGCGCTCGCCCCGAGCGTCAGCGACCCCGCCCTCGTCGCCCACATGCACCGCGGCGTCGCCCGCACCCTCATCGCCGAGGGCCGCACCGCGGAGGCCGACGCGTCCCTCGCCAAGGCCCAGGAGCTCTACCGGCACCTGCACATCCGCACCGAACTCGCTCACTGCCACTGGATGCGCGGCTACGTCCACGCCCAGGACGGCGACCTGGAGGGCGCCGAGAGCGAGCTGCGCACGGCCCGCGACATGCTCGCCTCCAAGCGCGCCGCCCTGTTCACCGTGCAGGTCGAGGTCGAACTCGCGGACGTGCTGCGGCGGCGCGGCAAGGCCGACGAGGCGGAGGCGCTGCTGCGGCCCCTGCTCACCTCCGGTGAGGTCGTCGGCGCCCTCGGTGCCGAGCGCGGCGCCGTGCACGCGGGCGGCGCCCACCGGCTGCTCGGCCTGATCGCCGAGGAGCGCGGCGACACCGACAGCGCCGAGGAGCACTACTGCGCCGCCCTCTCCCTCCTGGAACGCTCCAGCGCCGCGGGCGATCTGGCGGACCTGTGCCGCCTCCTGGGCGACCTGCTGCGCCGCACCGGCCGCGTCGAGGCCGCCTTGGACGCCTACCGCACCGGCCTCGGCCACCGCGCGGCCCCCGGCACCACGACCCTCGGCCCGGCCCCGGCGACGCCCCCGATGTGACGCCGGGCCGCCTCAGGCACCGGGCTCGCCGTACTCCCGGTCGTGCACCGGCGCGTCCGGGAGCTCCGCTTCCGGGGATTCCCGGTAGCGAACGCAGCCGCGCAGGAAGCGCGGCCACGGTGGGACGGCCACGGCGGGCTCGACCCGCTCCGGCAGCAGGTCCCACAGCTGCGGGTGGTGCCAGCACAGATCGTGCCCGGAGCTGTCGCGATGCCTGCGCACGGCCGCCCGGAGACTCCGCACCTCGGCTTCCAGCTCGTCGCGGGTCAGGTCGCGCAGGTCCTCGTCCAGGTCCATGGGCCGCACCCTAGAGCGCGGTACGGCTCCCCGACAGGGCCCGCACCGCGGACGTCACCCGCGCGGAGCCCCGGGAACGCGGGCCACACCCACGTAGAAGCCGCTCGGCTCACGCTTGGGGGCGGGACCGTCCTGGTACCACTCGGTGGCGGTCACCAGGCCGGGTTCGACGAGGTCCAGGCCGTCGAAGAAGCGCTCGACCTCGGCGCGCTCGCGCATGCGCAGCGGCACCTGGCCCTCCTTGTACGTGGTCGAGACGGACTCCTTCAGCTCCGGGTGCTCGTCGGCGGTGCCGTGCGAGAACATCAGGTAACTGCCGGACGGCAGGGCGTCGATGAGCGTGCGCGTGAGTGCGTAGGGATCCTCGTCGTCCATGACGAAGTGCATCAGCGCGATCAGGGACAGCGCGACGGGCCTGTCGAAGTCCAGGAAGCCGCGGGCGTGTTCGAGGATCGCCCCCGGCTCGCGGACGTCGGCCTGGATGTAGGTGGTGGCACCCTCGGGCGTGCTGACCAGCAGGGCCTCGGCGTGCCGCAGCACGATCGGGTCGTTGTCCGCGTACGCGACCCGAGCCGCGGGCGTGATCGCCTGCACGATCTGGTGCAGGTTCGGCTCCGTGGGGATGCCGGTGCCGATGTCCAGGAACTGGTCGACGCCCTGCCCTGCCAGCCAGGCCGCGGCGCGCTGCATGAAGGCCCGGTTGCGCCGCGCGTTCTCCCGCGCCTGCGGCGGCAGCTTCTGCGCCAGCTCCTGGTCGACCAGGTAGTTGTCCTTGCCCCCGAGCAGCCAGTCGTAGACCCGCGCCGGATGCGGCTTGCTGGTGTCGATCACGTGGGGTTCGGATGCTGCCGTCATACGTGACTCCAGTGCGGGTGGGGCCGGGAGGGGCCGCGGCGCGGGCGATCATGATTATGCCAGCGCCCGAGGGGCCGTGTGCGACGACTGTTCGATGCTCGCGCATGGGCGTGAGCGGTGCGGAGGGGCGGCCGCGAGGCCGAGGTCAGGGCTGGTCGGGCCCGTCCTGTACGTCGCCCAGCGTCGACGCGGCCACGGGGTCGCCCTCGGTGAAGTCGCCGGGCGGGAAGCCGGGGTGGTGGCCGCCGGACGCGGGGTCGGGCGGGGTCGTGGGGGCGAGGGCCAGGCGGGAGACGATGCGGTAGCGGTCGCCGCGGTAGAGGGAGTGGACGTACTCCACCGGCCGGTCCGCGGCGTCCGTGGTGAGACGTTCGAAGAGCAGGGCGGGGGACAGCTCGGGCACGTCCAGCAGGCGCGCCTCGGAGCGGGTGACGACGGTCGGCTCGATCGTCTGCGTCGCCTCGTGCACCCGTACGCCGTGCCGCTCGCGCAGGTGCGCGTACAGGTCGCCCGACTCCAGCTCGGTGGCGGTGAGCCCCGGCACCAGATCCGCCTTGAGGTGCAGGTGCTCGACGGCCATCGGCGTGCCGTCGACGAGCCGCAGCCGCGCCACGTACACGATCCGCCCGGCCGGTGACATCCGCAGCCTGCGGCCCACGCGGGCGCCGGCCGGGACCGTGGTGAACTCCAGGAGGCGGCTCGACCAGGCGCCCGCCGCCTGGGGCACCGACAGCGTGGCGCGGCCCGAGACCAGTTCCTGGGTGATCTTCGCCGGCGCGACGAACATGCCGCGGCCGTGCTCGCGGACCAGCAGACCCGCCGCGACGAGCTCGTCGACCGCGGCCCGCAGCGTCGGTCGGGACACGCCGAGGCGGGCACACAGGGTGCGTTCGGAGGGGATGCCGTCACCGGCCTGCCGGGACTCGATCAGTTCCAGGACGAAGTCGCGCACACGCTCCCGTTTGAGCACCGTTCCCGGTGCGTCGGTCTCCATGGTGTCCTCCGTCACCTCGCTGGTCAGGTGAAGTCTAGCCATGGGATCGGTGTACGGGACCTGTCAACTCGGAACGTGTGTAGGCGAGTTGGGCTCCATGACGGCTCGCGCGTCCAGGGTTGACGGGTCCCTGGTGCCGTGCCACCTTCATTCACCGGCAAGAGGTCAGCTGACCAGTTGCCCAACTGGTCAGTTCGAGGGTCGTCGGACCGGCACGCCGACCCGACCGGTTTCCCCCCACAGTTCCGGAGAGGAACACCCCGTCATGACCCAGCACTCGACGCCCGCCCGTGCCCGGAGCCCACGCCGCCGCGCCGCTGCCGCCCTGGCCTGCGCCCTCGGCTGCGCCGCCCTCGCGGTGCTGCCCGCCGCCGCGTCCGCCGCCGACTCCCGGCAGACCGCAGGGCGCGCCGCGGCCGACGCGGTCCTGTTCGACGACTTCGCCTACACCGCCCACGACGACCCGCGCGTCTCCGCGCACGGCTGGAGCGTCCGCTCCAACTCCGGCGGCCCTGGGGTGCCCGGCGCCTCCTGGGTGCCGCGGAACATCACCTTCTCGTCGACCGGCGGCAGCTCCGTCATGGACCTGCAGACGAAGACCGCGGGCACCGCCGCGAGCACCGAGCAGACCGAGATCCTCACCCGGTCGGCCAAGTTCAAGAACGGCACCTACGCGGCCCGGGTGAGGTTCAGCGACGCCCCGGCGTCCGGCCCCGACGGCGACCGCGTCGTCCAGACGTTCTTCACCATCAACGACCTCAAGGCCCCGATGGCGGACGACTACTCCGAGTACGACTTCGAGTACCTGCCCAACGGCGGCTGGGGCGAGCCCGGCAACATCCTCTACACGACGTCCTGGGAGACCTACAACCCCGACCCCTGGCAGGCCGTCAACCAGCACACCGAGCGCCGCGAGAGCTTCGCGGGCTGGCACGACCTGGTCCTCACCATCGACGACCGTGCCATCACCTACTACGTCGACGGACAGCACTTCGGCACCCACGACGCCGCGTACCTGCCCGAGCGCCCCATGTCCATCAACTTCAACCAGTGGCTGATCGACCTCGCGGGCCAGCCCGCCACCCAGCCCCGCTCCTACCACCAGCAGGTCGACTACGTCCTGCACGTCAAGGACCAGGTACTCACCCCCGCCGAGGCGGCCCGGCGCGTCGCCGCGTACCGGGACGCGGGCACGGCCTTCGAGGACACGGTGCCGATGCCGTAGCGCACGCACCAGCCCCGGCCGCGCACAGGGCGGGGCCGCCCACGGGTAGCGGCGGGCCGCTGTGCTGGGATGACCTCCATGACAGCACCTCAGCCCACGCCGCCCCGGACGGCCCCCGCCCGTACGGCGATCGACTGGCCGGTCTCTCTCGACACAGCGTCTGACCCTGCGTCCGCCCGCGAGACGGACGCCTTCGTGGAGTGGGGCGAGCCGCAAGTCCTGTACGCGTTCGGTCCGGACGCGTCCGAGGCGGCACCGGTGGCTTCATGACCGTCACGCTGCGCGTGGGTGCGACGGACGGGGCGCCTGGCATGGTGCTGCGGCCGTGGGACGACGGTGACGCGGCGGCGCTGATCGACGCGTACCGCGATCCGCTGCTGCGGCGGTGGACACGGGTGCCCGTCCGCGACCACGCCGAAGCCGCACGCTGGCTGGCGGTGCGGCACAAGGGGTGGGCCACGGAGGAGTACGTGAGCTTCGTCGTCGAGGAGGAGCACGGGGGCGAAGGGCACGGCGGGGGTCGGCGGCTGGTGGCCAACGTCGCGGTCAAGGCGCCCCGGAATTCCACCGGGGTCGGTGAGGTCGGGTACTGGACGGTGGCCGCGGCGCGTGGCCGGGGAGTCGCGTCCCGGGCCGTCGACGCGCTGACGGACTGGGCGTTCGGGACGTACGGCGCCAGCGGGCTGCACTGGCTGCGGCTGCTGCATCAGGTCGACAACGTCGCCTCGTGCCGGGTCGCGGCGAAGGCCGGATACGACCTGGACGCGGTGCTGCCCGTCAGGCCGCCGTTCCCCGCGCCGGGCCATCTGCACGTCAGGCGGCGTGTCACGGCGGGCGCCGCGGTACGTCACGGCTAGTGCTGTGACCGCGTAGGTCCGCCGGGGCGGGCGCCCCCTCGCAGTCGCAGTCTCAACTCGAGGGGGCCCGCGCGTCACTTCCGCCAGAACAGGTGATGCGTCACGCCGCTCGGGCTGGGCACGACCTCCAGGTGGAACCGGTCGAGCAGTTCGTCGGGGGACTCCCACAGTCGTAGTCCGGACCCGAGCTTCACCGGAGAGACCGCCACGTGCATGGTGTCGACGAGGTCGGCCTCAAGGAACTGCCGGATGGTGGTGACTCCGCCGCCGAGGCGGACGTCCTTGCCCTGCGCCGCTTCCCGTGCCTGTTCGAGGACCGTGGCCGGGTTGCCGTCGACGAAGTGGAACGTGGTGTCGGAGAGCGTGAACGACGGACGCTCGTGGTGCGTCATGACGAACACCGGAGTGTGGAACGGGGGCTCCTCTCCCCACCAGCCGCGCCACCCGTGGTCCTGCCAGGGGCCACGCTGGGGCCCGAACTTGTTGCGGCCCATGATCTCGGCACCGATGTTGCGTGCGAAGTCCCGGGTGAAGTAGTCGTCGAGGCCCCGGCTCCCGCCGGGATCCGTGCGCATGGGCCAGCTCGCCGTGGCACCGGCCCAGGCGAACAGCCTCGCCGGGTCGACGGCGTCGCCGAACGGACTCTCAAGGCTCTGGTTCTCACCGGCACCGATCCCGTCACTCGAGACGGCGAAGTTCATGACTCTCAGCAGTTGATCCACGTGCTCCTCCTCAGGTCTGTCGCGTCATCGTGCGGCGAGGCGCCACACACCATTACGTCGAACGGGGCGTGGCCGGATCGACAGCGACCCGCAACTTTTTTCCGCGGCGGGTCAGGAAGCGGCCCCGCCGGCCGTGTGGCCGTGGCGGACGCGGACGGCATCGGGGTGGCCGCCGTGAGAGCACCAGCCGTCGGGAAGGCGCCGGAAGGGGAAATGACCTGACGGCAAACGGCGTTAATCAGCCGTTGTCGTGGCGGTGAATTCCACCGATTCGCGGAGCCCTCGGCACCGCTATTTCCGGCATTGAAAACGGTCACCGATGCAGCCTTTGCGGACCTCGCCGATCTGCGCTTGACTGCCCTGCGTCGGACACCGAGACCAGCCGGGGGGACCTTCCTGTGGGGCACGCTCACACGCACCACGACGGGCACGATCACCAGGCAGGAGGCCATGGCGGACACAGTCACGGCGTCTCCGCCGACGCCGACAGGCGCTGGCTTTCGCTGGCACTCGTATTGATTGGCGTTTTCATTTCGGTGGAAACGGCGATCGCTTTCATATCCGGTTCGCTCGCGCTCCTGTCCGACGCCGTCCACATGCTCACGGACGCTTTCTCCATCATCCTCGCCCTGGTGGCGATGCGGCTGGCCGCGCGGCCCGCGAAGGGCACGTACACATTCGGGCTCAAGCGCGTCGAGATACTCTCCGCGCAGGCCAACGGCCTCACCCTGCTGCTCGCCGCGGTGTGGCTCGCGTACGAGGCCGTGGTGCGGCTGCTGCACCCGCCGGAGGTCACCGGCTGGATGGTCCTCGCCACCGCGCTCACCGGCGTCGCCGTGAACCTCGCGGCGACCTGGTGCCTGTCGAAGGCCAACCGCGCCTCGCTGAACGTCGAGGGCGCCTACCAGCACATCCTCAACGACCTGTTCGCGTTCATCGGCACCGCCGTCGCCGGTGTCGTCGTCATGACCACCGGCTTCGCCCGCGCCGACACCATCGCCACGCTCTTCGTCGTCGTCCTCATGGTCAAGGCGGGCTGCGGGCTGCTGCGCGACTCCGGCCGCATCCTGCTCGAAGCGGCGCCCGCGGGCCTCGATCCCGACGCCATCGGGGACCGGCTCGCCGCCGCACCAGCAGTGGCGGAGGTCCACGACCTGCACATCTGGACCATCACCTCCGGCGAGCCCGCCCTGTCCGCCCACGTCCTGGTCCACCCGGGCGGCGACTGCCACGCCGTGCGCCGCGACCTCGACCACGTACTGGCCGAGACGTACGGCCTCACCCACACCACGCTCCAGATCGACCACGAGGACGACGCCCCGCACCACGCCGCCGCGTCGGCGTCCGCGGCCACCGTCGGAGCGACGGCACCCCACTGCGCCAACGGCCACGGCCCCACGCACCGGCGCGAACCGCACGCCCACTGAGGGGCAAGTGACGCCCTGGGGCGCCGACTGGCCTGCTCAGACGTGCAGTTCGGGCGGCAGCCCCGTCCAGCGGAGCTCGGGTGGCAGATGCCCGGTGTCGTTGTAGAGGAGCAGGGACGCCGGGCGCCCGGGAGCGTAACGGATCACGGTGAGGCCCGCGTTGGTGTGGTTCAGGCCGAGCCAGCGCCACGCGGGCGCGTCGAGAGCGGCGCGCACCAGCCAGCCGATGAGGAAGTTGTGGGTGACCACCAGCTCGTGGCGGGGCGTGTCGCCCTCGACGGGTCCGGTGAACCGGTCGAGGGCCGCCCGCGCGAGGGCGGGGCCGCGCTCCCGCTCGTCCGCGGGAAAGGCGGCGAGCCGGTCGAGCAGGATGGTGGCCGAGTCCTGCGGCAGTTCGTCCCGGGTCGGCACGTGCGGGACGTAGTCCCCGGCGGCCTCGGACAGCGTGACGGGGACGCCGGGGAGTTGATCGCTGATGAGACTTGCCGTCTGCGCGGCGCGCGGCAAGGGGCCGTGGCTGATCTCCGCCAACGGGGTGCCGCGCAGGCGCGCGCCGAGGAGGGCGGCCTGACGGCGCCCGCGGTCGGTCAGCTCGGACTCGTCCGGGGACGCCTCGCCGTGCCGGGCGAGATAGAGGTAGCGGGCGGCGGTCGCGGTCATCGAGGTGCTCCAGGGCGGTGGACGGGGAGGGCTTCGGTGGGGGTCACGGGGCCGAGACCAGCAGGTGGACGGCCAGAGCGACGATAAGGGCACTGGACGCCAGCGCCGTGCCGAGACGGCCACGGCGCCCCGTGAGGACCCGGCCGACCAGTGCGCCGCCCCCGGCGAGCAGCAGTTGCCAGCTCGCCGACGCGGCGAAGGCGGCGAGGGTGAACACGGCCTGGCCCAGGCGGTCCGGCGCCTCGTCGGTCTGGCTGCCGACGACGAGCGCGGCGAAGTAGATCACGGTCATCGGGTTGAGCAGCGTGAGGGCGAGGAGGCTCGTGTACGCCCGGGTGGGTGTCACCGGCTTCTCGTCGCTCGGCCCGGCCGCCTGCGGTCGTCGGTACAAGGCGAGGGCTTGCCTGGCCGAGCGCAGCGCCAAGGCGATGAGGACGCCCGCGGAGACCCAGCGCAGCGGGCCGATGAGCGGGCGGACGACAGGAGCCGCCGCCGCGCCCGCGACCGTGGCGACCAGCGCGTACACGCCGTCGGCCGTGGCCACCCCGAGCGCCGCGCAGGCGCCGGTCCGCAGCGACGTGCGGGCGGTCAGTGCCATCAGATGGGCCGCGACCGCGCCGACCGGGATGGCGATGCCATACCCGGCGAGGAGGCCCGCGACCAGATACCCGGTCACCGTCGCGGAGGCGTCGGTCCCCACGGTCGGCCGGACTGCTGCTGCCGCTCCACCGGACGACCGGTGGAGGCGGGCGGCAGCGGGGCGGCGGTGGGCGTGCTCAGGGGCACGCGCGGGATGAACGGCATGGAGGGATCGTGTGGCGCGGGCCGCCGCTCGGGCAAGTGAATTTGTGCGGGGTGGGCAGGGAGGGGTGGGGCTGGGCCGTGCCGTTGGGGGGGAGCGGGGTGCTGGCACGGGCGGTGCGGTGCAATGCGGCGCAGGGGTCGGTGAGATGGCGTGCAGCGCAGCGCGGGGCCGGTGGGGCGGCGGTGCAATGCAGCGCGGGGTCGATGGGGCGGCGGTGCAATGCGGGTCGTCGCAGTCGGGTGCGGGGCGGTCGCCCCCCCGCACCCGGTGTGTCCTAGGCGTCACCGAGCCCGCGTCACCGCGTAGCGTTCGCCAGCGCCGCGTCCGCCTTCGCCCGCGACGACTTCCACCACGTCGTCACCGGCTCCCACACCCGTACGCCCTGCGGCAGGCCGAGCGCGTCGTCGGTGAACTGGCGGCCGCGGATCGAGGGGTCGCCCGCGACGGTGACGAAGTCCACCAGGCGGGCGGTGGTGTCGCTCGGGTCGGCGGCGGTGCGCACGGCGGCGTACGCGGTGCGGCCCGCGGCGACGCGGTAGGGGGCGCTCTCGGTGGCAGGAACGGGCTGCGCCGCGCCGTCCAGCGTGCCGAAGGTGACGGTCGGGATCCGGTCGACGGAGCAGGCCTTGGTGGTCTTGTTCTTGATGCTGATGCGGAGCACGCCGGGCTTGGCGGCGGCTGCTGCCTTCACGGTGAGCGCGGACGCCTTGCAGGTGGCCAGGCGCTCGGCGGCGTTCGGCTGCGCGCCGGACACCGGCTGTGCCCCGGCCGTGGGGGTGAGGGCGAGAAGTGCGGCCCCGGCCGTGGCGGTGAGCGTGAGGAGCGAGCGAGTACGCATGGTGCGGTGTCCCTTGTTCGGTGCGTCGGCGGTCGGCGTGTGCGGTGGTGCGCAGGGATGACCGACGGGAGAGCCGCCTGGTTGCATCGACTCCTGCATTCGGGTGACCTGGCGGGAATCAGCCCCTCAACTGGCCTGACTGAGGACTGACTTTGACGGAGCGTCGGATGAGGCCCGAGGGGCGCCCCCGAGGCGCATCGCCGCGCCGTGGCGCGATCGCGCCGGGTTTCTCCGCGCTCCCTTGACAACCGCCCGCGCCGCCACGACGCTCCATCACGCTCGTGTTAACGCTAACACCGGGCCGGGACACACCCGGGAAAGCACCTGGGGGGCCACCCATGTCAGGCCGCACGCCCAGCACGCCCAGCACAGCGAGTTCACCTGCCACGCCGAGCACGTGCGCCACGCTCACGCCCACGCCCGCCACGCCCGCCACGCCCACGTCGCCCGCACCCACCGTCACCCGCCGCACCCTCCTCGCCGCCTCCGCCGTCACCGCCACCACCGCCGCGATCGGCACCCTCGCCACCGCCTGCGGCACCGCGTCGGGCCAACCCGCGGGGAAGGTCGCCGTGTTCGGGGACAGCGCGGCCTGGTCCGCGCCGATGGCCGCGGCGGGGGCGGCCATGAAGTCGGTCGCGGGGCTGCGGCTCGTCCCGGAGATCAACCCGTCCCTTGAGGCGTTCGAGCAGGTGGTGAAGTCCTCGCTGCGGACGAACAAGACCCCGGACCTGCTCAAGTACTGGTCCGGCTACCGGCTCCAGGACCTGGCCCGCACCGGCGGCATCGCCGACCTGACCGGCCCGTGGGACGCGGCCGTCAGTCGCGGCTGGGTGGACCGTTCCCTGCGGGAGGCGTTCACGTACCGGGGCCGGGTGTACGGGCTGCCGATGAACCTCGCGTACTGGGTGATCTTCTACAACCCCGAGGTCTTCGCCGAGCACGGCCTGAAACCCCCGGCGACCTGGGGCGACTTCCTTGCCGCCGCCGACCGGCTGAAGCGGAACAAGATCACCCCGCTGCACGGCACGGCCGACGGCCGCTGGCCCTCGTTCATCTGGTTCCAGGAGATCCTCAGCCGCCAGGACCCGCAGTTCTACGACGACTTGATGAACGGCCGCGAGAAGTACACCGACCCGCGCGCCGAACGCGCCCTGCGCACCCTTGCCGGCTACTTCGACAAGGACTGGTTCACGCCGATGGACATGAACCACGTCGACGCCGCCGCGGCCGTCGTGCACGGCAAGGTCGGCATGCTGCCGTGCGGCACCTGGCTCGGCTCGACCCTCACCGCCGGAGGCGGCAAACCCGGTAAGAACGTCGGGGCGTTCGTGCTGCCCATGGCGGACCCCGCGGCCCGGCCCGCCGTGATCTTCGAGTCCAGCGCCCTGGTCGCCACCGTCAAGGGCCCCGACCGCGCCGAGGCGCTGAAGGCCACCAGGAACTGGCTGCACCCCACCGTCCTGAAGGCGTTCTCGCACACCCTCCAGGACGGCTGCCCCAACCCGCGGGTGCCCGCCGCCAACCCCGTCATCGCCTCGCTGGCCGAGAAGGTGCGCGGCGAACGGCTGCGGCTGCTCAACCGGTTCTGGGAGCAGGGCCCGCCCGAGCTGGTCGAGGCGACCGTCGACGACCTCGCGGGCTTCCTGCTCGACCCGTCCTCGTACCGGAAGGTGCTGCGCACCATGCAGGAGCGCGCCGACGACGCCTGGAAGGTGTGGCGGGAGGCGGCGCGGACATGACCGGGACCACCACCCCCGCACCGGCCGCGGCGACGGCGGCCAAGGCGCAGCGCGCCCGCCGCCGGATCCCCACCCGCACGCCCCACCGGGCCGCCCGCCCCGGCGCCCGCCGCGGCGGACCGCTGGCCGCGCTGCCGTGGGCCCTGCCCGCCTTCGCCTTCGTCGGCGTCCTGCTGGTGTACCCGTTCTTCCGCAGCGTGTACGGCAGCTTCTTCGAGGACAACGGCTTCACGAGCAGCTACACGGGAATCGACAACTACACCCGGCTCGCCGACGACCCCATCTTCGGCCGGTCGCTGCTCAACACCCTGATGTGGGTGGCCGGGACGCTGCTCCTGCCGGTGCTCCTGGGCCTGCTGATCGCGGTCGCCACGCACCGGACGAGGTTCGGGGGCTTCGCGCAGCTCGTCATCGTGCTGCCGTTCGCGATCTCGACCGCCGCCACCGCCGTCCTGTGGAACTTCATGCTGACGTCCGACGGGGCCGTCAACCAGTTCCTGCGGGGCGTCGGCCTCGACTCCTGGGCGCAGACCTGGCTCCTGGAGTGGCCGCAGAACACGCTCGCGCTGATCGTCGCGTCCACCTGGCAGGCGACCGGCATCAACGTCGTGCTGTTCGCCATCGGCCTGCGCGCGATTCCCCGGGACACCGTCGAGGCCGCCCGGCTCGACGGGGCGAGCGGCTGGCGGATGTTCCGGTACATCACGCTTCCGCAGCTGAGGGCGGTGACCGTCGTGGTCGTGGGCATGGCCGTGGTGAACAGCCTCAAGGCGTTCGACATGATCTGGATCCTCACCAAGGGCGGCCCGTCGCGGTCCTCGGAGACCCTCGCCCTGACCATGTACCGCGAGGCGTTCCGCCTCTTCCACGTGGGCTACGGCTCGGCGATCGCCCTGGTCCTCTCCGTGATCGTCGTCGCCTCGTCCTGGGCGTACCTGCGCCACCAGATGCCGGACACCGGCTGGGCGAAGGCCTGAGGAGGGGGCGGCCGTGGGACGCGTCGTACGTCATCTCTTCGTCGCCGGCTGCGTGGCGCTGTGGCTGATACCGCTGTACCTGCTCGTCGTCAACGCGCTGACGCCGTCCACCGCGTACGAGGGCAGGCCCGACTGGACCTTCCAGGGCTTCGACTTCGTCGACAACGCCAGGACCGCCTGGACCGAGGCGGGCATCGGGGACAGCTTCCAGGCCTCGCTCCTGTACTCCGTGGTGTGCGGTCTGCTCGCCGTGCTCGTCGCCGCGATGGCGGCCTTCGCCGTCGTCGTCCTGCCCATCCCCAGGCCCGCGTTCTGGTTCTGGCTGATCTACTCCGGGACGCTGTTCCCGCTCCAGATCTTCCTCGCGCCGCTCTTCGGCCTGTACGCCGACGCCAACCTGTACGACACCAGGCTCGGCCTGATGCTTGTGTACGTCGCCTGGGCGATCCCCTTCGCGTTCTTCCTGATCCGCAACCAGATGACCACGATGCCGCCGGAACTGACGGAGGCGGCGCTGCTCGACGGGGCGTCCTTCGGGCGGATCTTCTGGCGCATCCACGTGCCGCTGATGCGGGCGGGGCTCGGCGCCGCCTTCATCTTCCAGTTCACCGCCGTCTGGAACGACCTGCTGCTCGGCATCACGCTCAGCCGCAGCGCTGACGTCCAGCCCGTCATGGCCGCCCTCACCACCCTCAACAACGCCTACTCCGCCGCGGGCCCGCCCGTGATCCTCGCGGGCGCGCTGATCGTGTCCGCGCCCACCCTGCTGCTCTTCCTGGTGTTCCGCGGCCTGTTCCTGCGCGGCATCACCGCCTCCGCCCGCTGACCCACAGCTGTCCGACCCCGATTGCCCCGCCGACCGCCCCGGGAGAGATCCGTATGACGACACGGGCCCTGGTCCGCACCACCGACTGGGACAACGACCGCATCCGCGCGAGCCTGCGCGCCTCGGTGGTCAGCGCCGAGGGAGCGCTGAACGGGCGCGTGCTGCGGCTCACCGAGGAGCCCCTGATGCGGCGCGCCGCCGACGGCACGCTGCTGCAGTCGCTGCGCGTCGAACCCGTCAACGGGGCGATCGTGCCCGGGGAGTTGGAGGTGCGCACGGAGTCGGGAACCGCGCTGCGCGTCGAGCGCGTCCCCGGGCCCGGCCGCGCCGTGCGGCTGCTCGTGCCCGCCGTCACCGCGCCCACCCGCGTCACCGTCGCCCTGCCCGGCAGCGGCGAGGGCATCGGCGTACCGCTGACACCGCAGCGCCACTGGACCATCCATCTGGTGCACCACTCGCACCTCGACATCGGCTACACCGACCCGCAGGGACAGGTCCTGAAGGAGCACCTGTCCTTCCTCGACTCGTGCCTGGAGCTGACGCGGACCACCGACGACTGGCCCGCCGAGTCGAGGTTCCGCTGGTGCGTCGAGTCGCTGTGGTCCTTCAAGCAGTGGGCGGAGGCCCGGCCCGCGGAGCAGGTCGACGAGCTGATACGCCGGGTGGGGGAGGGGCGCATCGAGCTGACGGCGCTGCCGTTCAACCTGCACACCGAGACCTGCTCCACGGACGAGCTGCACGAACTCCTGCGCCTGGCCCACGACATCCGCGTCCGCCACGGCGTGCGCTTCACCTCCGCGATGCAGACCGATGTGCCCGGCGCGGTGGTGGGCCTCGTCGACGCCCTCGCCGCGGCGGGCGTCAGCTATCTGTCCGTCGCCCACAACTGGGCGGGCCGCTCGGTGCCGCACCTGGTCGGCGGCGAGAAGCTGCCCCGGCTCTTCCGCTGGCGGGCGCCCAGCGGCAACAGCGTCCTGGTGTGGATGACCGACACCCCGCACGGACTCGCCTACATGGAAGGCCCGCTGCTCGGCTTCGACACGGCCTACTGCGACGTGGACGACCTGCTGCCCGCCTACCTGACGTCCCTGGCGAGCCACCCCTACCCCTACCGCGGCGGTGTCTTCGGCTGGGCCATGGACCAGGAGGACATCAAGCGCGAGCCCTACCCCTGGGACGTCCTGCACCTGCGCGTCCAGGGCAAGTTCGGCGACAACGCGCCGCCGCGCCGCATCATCGCCGACACCGTGCGGCGCTGGAACGAGACCTGGGCCTACCCCCGGCTGCGGCTCTCCCGCAACGAGGACTTCTTCCTCGACGCCGAGGCCAGGCTCGGTGACGAGATCGCCACCTTCGAAGGCGACTGGACCGACTGGTGGGTCGACGGGGTGGGAGCGGGGGCACAGCCGCTGTCCCTGGCCCGCACCGCCCAGTCCGCGGTCGCCGACGCCCAGACCATTGGCGCGTTCGCGTCCCTCCTCGACGCCACGGGGGCCGAGGACGACACGCGGGACGCCGCCGGGGTCTACGAAGCGGTGTCGCTCTTCGACGAGCACACCTGGGGCGCCGGCGACCCGTGGACCCACGGCGACGAGGGCGGCCACAGTGGGGAGCAGCAGTGGCACTGGAAGTACGGGCAGGCGCTGCGCGCCCACGACGACGGCACGTCGCTGCTCCACCGGGCGAGCGCCCGGCTCGGCCAGCGGCTCGCCGCCGCGCCGGGCGCCCTCGCCACGTACCACGTCGTCAACACCTGCTCCTGGCCGCGCACCGACGTCGTGCGGATCTTCCTGCCGGAGAGCAGCGTGCCGCTGGAGCGGGCTGTGGCCGTTCGGGACGGCCGCAGCCACCGGCGGCTCGCGCACGAGGAGCGGGCGCAGACCAACGAGGACCACCGGGACGCCGGGCGGTTCCTCGTCGTGCGGGTCGACGAGGTGCCGCCCGCCGGTTCCGTACGCGTCGAGATCGTCGACACCGACACCGACACCGACGTCCACGGCACCCCCGCGGCCGGCGCCGTCAAGGCGGCCACCGGCTGGAACCCCACCGGCACCGCCGAACGCGAGGACCCCGCCGACACCGCCGCGCAGGCCCTCGCCCACCCCACCCCGACACTCCTGGAGAACGAACACCTGGCCGTCCGCGTCGACCTCGCGCGCGCCTGCGTCGCCTCGGTCATCGACAAGTCGACCGGGCGTGAACTCGTCCGCACCGACCCCGTCGTGGGCTTCAACGGCTACTTCCACGACAGCTACACCACCGCCGGAGGCTTCAACCACAACTCCAGCCGTACCACCGCGTCCGACCGCCTCGAACACCTCGGGACCCGGGCCGTCGCCCCGCCCGCCGCCCTGATCGCCCGGCACTCCACGGCGACCGCGGAGACCCTCACCTACGAGACCCGCCCGGCGGGCGCCAACCGGCTGCGCACCACGCTGACCCTGCCGCGCGGCGTGCCCCGCCTCGACATCGAGAACCGCCTCGACAAGGACCGCACCCTGGGCAAGGAGAGCGCCTACTTCGCGTTCCCCTTCGCCTTCGACGACCCCACCGTGCGCATGGAGGCCTCCGGCGGCGTCACCGGCACCGGCCTGCCGGTGGTGCCGGGCTCCGCGCGCCACATGCGGGCCGTGCGCCGCTGGGTGACCCTCGCGGACGACGGGTGCGCGGTGGCCTGGTCCTCGCAGGACGCGCCGCTCGTCCAGTTCGGCAACGTCGCGCTGCCGTACGCGCCGTTCCCGAAGACGATGGGCCACGACGAGCCCGCCACCGTCTTCTCCTGGATCCACAACAACCTGTGGGACACCAACTTCCCGAGCGAGCAGGGCTTCGAGCTCACCTTCCGCTACAGCCTCGCGTGCGCGCCCGTGGCCGACGGGCTCGGGCCGCGCACCGCCGCCGCGTTCAGCCGGCCGCTGCGCGCGGTCCGGGCGCGGGGCCCGGTCGCCGCCGACGCGGCGACGCACGCCTTCGTCGATTTCGGCGACCCGCGGGTGCGGCTCGTCGGCGCGACGGTGCCGCGGCCCGGTGAGGTGCTGCTGCGCCTGCAGTCGTTCGCGCACGAGCCGGTGGACTGCCGCGTCCTGGTGCGCTTCCCGGTGGCCGCCGCGTACCGGGCGGACTACCTCGGCACGAAGGGCGCCGCACTCGACCACGCGGACGGCGCGACGACCCTCGCCGTCCCGCCCCTGGCCACGGCGGCCCTGCTCCTCGTACGCCCCTGAACCGCCGCCTTCCCGTACGCGCCCCGACCACAGCGCGAACCCTCGCGCGCACCACCGCACGAAGCACCGCAGGAACCACCGCACGAAGGAGAACGCGTGTACCGGCTCGACCCGCGTTACGGCCCGGCACCGGGGGCCGTGATGGCCGCCGGATGGCGCGCCGTGGCCGCACACCTGCCCGGCGGCCCGTCGACGATCGCCGTCGACGGGCCGCCGTCCGTCGACTTCCCCCACCTCGTCGCCCGCCTCACCGCCGAACTCGCCGCCACCGGCACGCGCGTGGACACCCTCGACGTGACCGCGCACCACGCCCCGGCCGACGAGGTGCGCCGCCGCACCGACGACGGCACCGACGACCCCTACTACCGCGCCCTCGCGGACAACCCCCTCACCGACCTCTTCGACGCCCTGCCCTGGCCGGACCCGCCCACGGACCGCCTGCTGCTCGTGCACGGCCCCGGCGCCGCTCTCGTGCCGCACGACCGCCTCTGGTACGCGGACGTGCCCAAGCGGCACGCGGAGGCCGCCGTCGTCGCGGGCCACGGCCACAACCTCGGGCTCCCCGGCGAACCGGCCGACCTCAGACGCCTCTTCTACATCGACTGGCCCATGCTCGACCGCCACCGCGACGCCCTCGCCCCGCGCGTCGACGCCTGGCTCGACACGCAGGACCCGGACCACCCCGTGTACCTCGACGGACCGGGCCTGCGCGCGACGCTCCGCGCCCTCGCCCGGCGCCCCGTGCGCACCCGCCCGTATTTCAACTCGACGCCGTGGGGCGGTCACTGGGCCCAGCGCGTCCTCGGCTTCAACCCCGGCGCCCGCAACACGGCGCTCGGCTACGAACTCATCGCCCCCGAAGCGGGCGTCCTCATCGGCACAGGACCCGGCCTCCAGGCCGAGATCCCCTTCCAGCTCCTGTGCGTCCTGCACCCCCACCAACTGCTCGGCCCCGACGTGCACACCCGCTTCGGCACGTCCTTCCCGATCCGCTTCGACTACCTGGACACCGTCGACGGCGGCAACCTGTCCGTGCACTGCCACCCCCGCGAGCGGTACATGCGCGAACGGTTCGGCTGGCCCTACACCCAGCACGAGACGTACTACATGACACGCGGAGGCCCCGGCGCCCGGGTCTTCCTCGGGCTGCGCGAGGACGCCGACGTCGACCTGTTCCGCAAGGAGATCGAGGAAGCCGCGCGGGACGGCGTGCCGATGGACCCCGAGGACCACGTCCTGACCTTCCCCGCCGAACAGGGCCGCCTCTTCATGATCCCCGCAGGCACCCCGCACGCCAGCGGCGCCGGAAACCTCGTCCTGGAGATCAGCGCCACCCCCTACCTCTACAGCCTGCGCTTCTACGACTGGCTGCGCCCCGACGCCGACGGCAACCCCCGCCAACTCCCCTACGAACACGGCCTCGCCAACCTCGACACCGACCGCCGTGGCGAATCCGTCGCCCGCGACCTCGTCCAGGAGCCCCGCCTGCTGCGCTCCGGCGACGGCTGGCACGAGGACGTCATCGGCGCGCTGCCGGAGATGTTCTACGAAGTGCGGAGGTACGCCCTGGAGGCGGGCGCGGTCGCCGACGACGACACCGCGGGCCGCTTCCACGTCCTGAACGTCGTGGCGGGCGAGGGCGTGGAGATCCTGACGGCGGCGGGCGACCGGCACCCGCTCGCGTACGCGGAGACGCTCACCGTGCCCGCGGCCGTCGGCGCGTACCGGATCGCGGCGCGCGACGGGGCGGCGAAGGTGGTGAAGGCGCTGGTGCGGCCGCCGGCGGCGGCCGGGCAGGCGTCCCGGCCTGCCCCGTCCCGCCGGGACGCGGGGCGCTGATGCGGGCCGTCCTGGAGATCGGCGGCACCCATGTGACCGCCGCGCTCGTCGATCCCGGGCGGGCCCGGGTGCTGCGCCGGGCGAGCCGGGGCCTCGACCCGCGCGGCACCGCCGAGCACGTCCTCGGCACGGTGGTGCGCTGCGCCACCCAGGTCGGCGCGCCCGCCGCCGCGCTGTGGGGCGTCGCCGTGCCCGGCCCCTTCGACTACGACAAGGGCATCGCACGCTTCGAAGGCGTGGGCAAGTTCGACGACCTGTACGGCATCGACGTGGGATCGGTCCTGCTCGACGGCGTGCGGCCGCGCCCCCGCGGCGCCGTGTTCCTCAACGACGCCCACGCCTTCGCCCTCGGCGAGTGGTCGGCCGGGGCGGCACGCGGACACCGGCGCTGCGTCGGCGTCACCTTGGGCACGGGCGTGGGCTCGGCGTTCCTCGCGGACGGGCGGGTGTGCCACGAGGGCCCGGGGGTGCCGCCGCTCGGCCGCATCGACCTGGTGACCGCGCACGGGCGTCCCCTGGAGGAGTCGGTGTCGCGCCGGGCCCTCCTCGCCCGCTACGGTGACCGCCGCGCGGAGCTGCGCGACATCGCCGCGCGGGCGCGCGCGGGCGAGGCGCGCGCGGGCCGCGTCCTGCACGAGGCCCTGACCACGCTCGGCACGGTCCTCGCCCCGTACGTGCGGGACTTCGGGGCGACGGCCCTCGTGGTGGGCGGGGGCCTGGCCCGGTCCTGGGACCTCGTCGGGCCTTCGCTGGGCGGGGCGTTGGGGGACACGCCGGTGACCGTCCGCGCGGGCGCGCTGGGCGTGGACGCGGGGCTCGTGGGGGCCGGGGCGTACGTGGAGACGGGGTGAGGGCCGGGCCGTCGGGGTACGGAAGGACCGAGCCGCCGGAGCACGCGAGGAGCGCGCCGCCGGGGCCCGGCAGGAACGAGAGGAACGCGAGCCCCATGCCCGCACCACGAGACCCCAGGGCCGGGCAGCCCCCCACCCTCCGCGACGTCGCCGAGCGGGCCGGGGTGAGCGCGATGACGGCGTCCCGCGTCCTGCGCGACGACCCGCGCGTGCTGCCCGCCACCCGCGACCGCGTCCGCGCGGCGGCCGCCGCCCTCGGCTACCGGCCCAACGAGGTGGCCCGCAGCCTCCGCCTGGGCCGCGGCACGGGCCTGGTCGGCCTGGTCGTCACCAACCTCGCCAACCCCTTCTACTCGCGGCTCGCCCTCGGAGTCGACTCCGTCGTCGCGGCCGACGGCCTGAAGACGGTCATCGGCAACACCGGCCAGGACCTGGACGGCGAACGTGACCTGGTGGCCGACCTGGTGGCCCGGCGTGTCGACGGCATCATCGCCGTGCCCGCGGGCTCCGACCAGCGCCACCTCGCCGCGGCGGCGGCCGAGGGCGTCCCCGTGGTCCTCGCCAGCCGCCCGCCCGAGGGCTTCGACGCCGACTGCGTCCTGGTCGACGACTTCGGCGGCGCCCGCGCGGCGACCGCACGGCTGCTGGCGCACGGCCACCGACGCGTCGGCTTCCTCGGCTCACCGCCCGCCGTGTACACCGGCACCCAGCGGCTGCGCGGCTACCACGCCGCCCACGCGGCCGCGGGCCTGCCCGCCCACACCCGCCTCGTCCGCCAGGGCCAGACCGAACCGGCCGAGGCGGAGCGCGCCGCCGCCGAACTCCTCGCCCTGCCCGAGCCGCCGACCGCGCTGTTCTGCTCCAACAACCGCAACACCATAGGAGCCTTCCGGGCCCTCAGGGCCACCGGCGCGGACACCGCCCTCGCGGGCTTCGACGACTTCGAACTCGCCGACGCACTGGGGCTGCCGCTCACCCTCGTCACGTACGACAGCGACGAGCTGGGGCGCACGGCGGGGCGCCTCCTCATGGAACGGGTACGGGATCGCAAGGGCGGGGGAGCGGTCGCGTACCGGCGCGTCGTGATGCCCACCGGCCTGGTGGCGTACGGGAGTTGAGCGGGCGGCCGGGCCTCAGACCGCGAAGCGCCGCGCCGACCGGGACAGCACCGCCGAGGTGGTCTCGACGCCCCAGACCGCGCGCAGCTCCGCCGTCAGCGCGTCCATCAGCTTCGCCACGTCCGCCGGAGCGGACTCGTGCAGCGCCTCCACGATGATCAGGACCTCCGACGTGGTGTCCCGGACCGCCGAGTAGCCGCTCTGCCGGTTGGTCCAGCGCCTGGCGTGGGCCCGCCGGGCGTCGTCGGCGAAGATCACCTCGCCGGGGTCGGGGTGCTCCTGCGCCCCGGCGAACGTCTCGTAGACCTCGTCGCCGTCGGCGTACCGGACTTCGAGGTCGCCGGAGACGAAGGGGACGTCGAAGACTCCGACCGGGATGCCGTAGGCGATGGACGCGGCGTTGCAGAGGTCGATCAGGGGGTGGATGCGGGGCAGGGAGCCCTCCTTGCGGAAGCGGCGCAGGAGGGACTCGGAGGCACAGCGGTACTGCGTCGGCTTCAGGCCCATCGCGGCGAAGGCGCGCCGCCAGGCCTGGACCTCGGGCAGGCCGCTCTCCTGTGTGCCGGTGAGCCGTTCGGCCGCGGCCGCGCCGAACGCGGCGACGGGCCGGTCGACCGACACGTCGGCGGTGATGCCCCGGGCGTGGATCATCCCGGGGACCAGCTGGGGGAAGTCCTGCCAGAGGTCGCTCGCATGCTGGAAGTGCACGGTGGTTCCGTTCGGGAGAGGGCGGTCAGGGCCGGGGGAGAAGGGGGGCGGTGGGGTGACGGGGGCGTGGTCAGAGGAGGGCGAGCTTGAGGCCGAGCGCCGCGAACGCGGTCGCGAAGACGCGCCGCACCCACGCCATCACCCGGGGGCGCCCGATCACGTGGTCGCGCACCGCCGCGGCGAACACCCCGTACAGGGCGAACACCACGAGCGTCACCAGCATGAAGACGGCGCTGAGTTCGGCCATGCGCAGGAAGGTGTGGGGCTCGTCCTTGTCGACGAACTGCGGCAGGAAGGCGAAGAAGAACACGGTGAGCTTCGGGTTGAGCAGATTGAGCAGCACGGCCGACGTGATGACGTCGGAGACCGAGCGCGGCGCCGCGTCCCGCTCGGTCGCGAGGTCGCTCTTGTCGCGCAGTGTCTTCCACGCCATGAAGAGCAGGTAGGCCACTCCCAGGTACTTGAGCGTCTGGAACGCCAGCGGGCTGGTGTGAAGCACCGCGGCGACACCCGTGAGCGCGGCCAGCATGTGCGGAACGATGCCCACGGTGCACGCCACGGCCGCGACGACACCGGCCCGGGTGCCCCGGGAGAGACCGGCCGCGACGGTGAACAGCACGCCGGTGCCGGGCGTCACGGTCAGGACGAGCGTGGTCAGCAGGAACTCCATGGCTTGACTCTCCCGTCACAATGGATCCATGAACAGGTCCAATGGATCTCCCTCTGACAGGTCCATAACTCCGGTCGGCAAGGCCGTGGCCGCCTCCGACTTCCTGCAGCTGAACCCCGCCGACGCCCCCAGGGGCGGGATGTCGGACTGGCTGGCCCGGCAGATCCGGCGGGCCGTGGCCGAGGGGCTGCTGCCGCCCGGGAGCAGGCTGCCCGCCACCCGGGTCCTCGCCGATGAGCTGGGCGTCTCGCGGGGCGTGGTGACCGAGGCGTACCGAAGGCTGACGGAGGACGGGCACGTCGAGGGGCGGGGGCGGGCCGGGACCGTGGTCCTGGCGGCGCCGCTCGTCCGCCCGCCGGAGGACGGCGTCACGGAGCGCGGACGGGCGGGGTCCGGCCGGGCGGCGGGGCATCGGGCGGAGCATCGGGCCGGGGAGCGGGGGACCGAGGAGCGCCGTGCGGGGGAGCGGCGGGCTGCGGCGCGCCGGACGGGGGCGCGTGACGGTGGGTCAGAGGAACGGGCTCTGTTCGGGGACCCGCTCGACACCGGCGTCTTCGACGCGCTGCGCGCCGCGCCCGCCCGCGTCGACCTGTCGCCCGGACTGCCGGACCTCGCCGCGTTCCCCCGCGCCGCGTGGCTGCGCGCCGAGCGCGCGGTGCTCGCCGGACTCGTACCGGCGGACTTCGGCTACGGCGACCCGCGCGGCACCCCGGCGCTGCGCCGCGCCGTCGCCCGCTGGCTCGCCCTGAACCGCGGGATCGCCGCCGACCCGGACGAGGTGCTGATCGTCGCGGGCACCGCCCAGGCGCTCGGCCTGCTCGCCCTTGCCCTCAAGGACGAGGGCGTCACACGCGTCGCCCTGGAGGACCCCAGCTCCCTGGGCATCCGGCAGCACCTGCGCAACTCCGGTCTCGAATCCCCGCCCGTGCCCGTCGACGAGCGGGGCGTCCGCGTCGACGCGCTGCGCGCCACCGGAGCCCGCGTCGCGCTGCTCACCCCCGCCCACCAGTTCCCGACCGGCGTCGTCCTCGACGGCGAACGGCGCCGTGAACTCGCGGACTGGGCCCGGGACGGCGGACTGATCATCGAGGACGACTACGACGCCGAGCACCGCTACGACCGCCCGCCCGTGCCCGCGCTGCGCTCCACCCTCGCCGACCACGTCGCGTACGCGGGCAGCGTCTCCAAGCTCCTCGCGCCCGCCCTGCGCGTGGGCTGGCTGCTCGCACCGCGCCGCTACCGGGACGCCCTCGTCGACGCCAAGCGCTTCGCCGACCTCGGCAACGCGGCCCTGCCGCAGCTGGTCCTCGCCCACCTCATGGAGTCCGGCGAGCTGGAGCGCCATCTGCGGTTCCTGCGCCGACGCCACCGCGGCCGCCGGGACGCCATGATCGCGGCGCTCACGGACCGGCTGCCGGGAGCCGTCGTCCACGGCGCCGCCGCGGGCCTGCACCTGACGGTCACCCTCGACCCGGGCTGCGACGACGTTGCCCTCGCCGCGGCCGCCCTGGAGCGCGGCGTCAAGGCGCAGCCCCTGTCCTGGCACGCCCAGCGCCCGGGGCGGCCTGGCCTCGTCCTCGGCTACGCGGCGAGCACGCCGTCGGCCATCCGGGAGGGCGTGTCCGTCCTGGGGGACCTGCTCCACTGACCGGACGCCGACGGCGGCGGGCGCTGATCGGCTCCGGCTGCGGTGCGCGGAGGGGGCCTGCGACGGCGGTACGCGAGGCAGCCGTACCGCCCCGTCTTTCGCGGGAGGCATTGACGAACCGTCACCCCGCTCCTACCTTCGACGCGTCCATTCGTACGTCGTATATGAGACGTGATACGTGAGAGCCGAGAGGCAGGCATGACCTCCGTGCCCGTACCGATCCCCTCCCGCACCCAGTTCGTGCTGGAGGCGATCAAACACCGCATCCTCACCGGGCAGCTGACGCCGGGACAGCCCCTGGTGGAGACCGAACTCGCCGAGTCGTTCGGGGTGTCCAAGACACCGGTGCGCGAGGCCCTCAAGATGCTGGCCGGTACCGGACTCGTCGTGATGAGCCAGTACAAGGGCGCCACGGTGCGCACCGTGGACGCGGACATGGCGCGTGAGGTCTACGACGTACGGCTGCTCCTCGAACCGGAGGCGCTGCGGCGCACGGTGCGTGACGGGGCCTGTCTGGACGCCGCGGGCGAGGCGCTGGACCGCGCCGACGAGGCCACCGACGCCGCCGGACGCTCCCTCGCCAACCGGGAGTTCCACCGCGCCCTGTACCTGCCGTGCGGCAACCCGCTGCTCGGGCGGATGCTCGACGAGGTCCGCGACCAGTCCGCGCTCGTCTCGGCGGTCGCCTGGGCCACCGAGCCGTCCTGGCTGCGTGAGGCCGCCGAACACCGCGCGATCCTCCAGCTCGCCCTGGCGGGCGACGCTGACGGCGCGGCGAGCGCCCTGCACGCGCACATCGCGTCCTTCGTGGAGCGGGCCTTCCCCGGGGGCGGGGCCGAAGCCGGACGGCGGTGACGTCAGGACGCCCGGGTGTGGTGGTCGAGCAGGCGCGTGAGCAACTGCGTGAACTGGTCGCGTTCGGCGGGAGTCAGCGGTGCGAGCAGTTCGTCGTGGAGGGCGTCCAGGACCTGGTCCAGGCGGTGTAGTTGACGGCGCCCCCGGGCGGAGATGGTGATGATGTTGCGGCGCCGGTCGTCGGGGTCCGGCGCCCGCTCGACGAGGTCGCGCTCGGCCAGTTCGTTGAGCACGCCGACCATGTCGCTGCGGTAGATGCCGGTGCGCCTGCTCAGCGTCGCCTGGCTGCCGGGCCCGAGATCCTGCAGTGAGGCGAGCACGGCGTAGTGCCACTTGCGGGCGTCGGCCCGTGCCGCGAGGCCCTCGCTGATCAGCCGGTCCGACCGCACGGTCAGCTGCGACAGGAGTCGGCTGGTCCGGCGGCGCAGCCGGTCGGGCGTCCTGAGCGCGCCGTCGTCGGGCATGTCGGCGGCTGGAGCCTGCTCATGGGCGTGGCTTCGGCCCGCGCCTCCGGTCATGACGCCCTCCTCATTGCGTTAGTCCGACTAACGATATACGTTCACTCGCGCCGACATCGTTAGTGCGACTAACGCTGATCGGCGCACCCAAGGAAGGAAGATCCGCCATTCCCACCAAGACGCTCCAGATACCCACCCCTGACGGCCGGGCCGCCGCGTTCGCCGCGTTCCCCGACGACGGCGAGCGGCACCCGGGGGTGCTGGTGTACTCGGATGCCTTCGGGCTGCGGCCCGTCCTGAAGGACATGGCCCGCGAACTGGCCGGCCACGGCTACTACGTGCTCGTGCCCCACCTCTACTACCGGCACGGCCCCGCCCCCGTCGTCGAACTGCCCGAGCACATCGGCGAGGAGGCCCGGCCCGACGTCATCGCCCGCCTGATGCCCCTGCTCGAGGCCCACACAGCCGACCGGGCCGAGCGCGACGCCGACGCCTACCTCACGTTCCTCACCGCACAGCCCGAGGTCGGCGCCGGACCGGTCGCGGTGACCGGCTACTGCATCGGCACCCTCTTCGCGCTGCGCACCGCAGCGGCCCACCCCGACCGGGTGGCCGCCGTCGCCGGATTCCACCCCGGCCACGTCGTCACGGACACACCCGACAGCCCGCACCGCCTCATCCCCGGGCTGACCGCCGAGGTCCACCTCGGCCTGGCCGACGACCTGCCGCCCGAGGCCGTCAGGGAGCTCGGCCAGGCCCTGGAGGCCGCGGGCGCAGGCCACACCGCCGAGGTCTACCCCGGCACCGCCCACGGCTTCACCATGGCCGACACCGACGCCTTCGACGCCGCCGGACTGCGGCGCCACTGGGACCGGTTGCTGCCCCTCCTCGACCGCACGGTGCGGATGCGGTAGCCCGGCCGGGCGGTCGAAGCGGGAGCGCGGCCGCAGGGTCCTGACCGGGATCTAGCGGCCGATCTTCCGCTTGTTCCAGACGTCGAAGCCGACCGCGGCGAGCAGTACCAGACCCTTGATCACCTGCTGGTAGTCCGTGCCGACGCCGACGAGCGACATGCCGTTGTTGAGGACGCCGAGGACCAGCCCGCCGATGACGGCGCCCATCACGGTGCCGACACCGCCGCTCATCGAGGCGCCGCCGATGAACGCCGCGGCGATCGCCTCCAGTTCGAAGTTCAGGCCCGCCTGCGGGGTGCCCGCGTTCAGCCGGGCCGCGTACACGCAACCCGCGAGCGCCGCGAGGACCCCCATGTTCACGAACACCAGGAAGGTGACGCGCCGGTCCTTGACGCCGGACAGCTTGGCCGCGGCCTTGTTGCCGCCGAGCGCGTACACATGGCGGCCGACGACCGCGTTGCGCATCACATGGCCGAGCAGGAGGAGCAGCCCGCACATGATGAGCATGACGACGGGCACGCCGTGGAAGCTGGCGAGCGTGAGCGTGAACGCGGTGACCGCGGCCGTGATCGCCACACACTTGGCCACCCACAGGCCCGTGGGCAGCGGATCGAGGTCGTACACCGACTGCCGCTTGCGGTCGCGCCACTCGCGCAGGAGCAGCAGGACGATCGCCGCGAGACCGAGCACCAGCGTGGGGTTGTGGTACTGGGTGTAAGGGCCCATTTCCGGGATGAAGCCCTTGGCGATGTTCTGGAAGCCGTCGGGGAACGGCGCGAGCGACTGGCCCTCCAGGACGATCTGGGTGAGCCCCCGGAACGCCAGCATCCCGGCGAGGGTGACGATGAACGACGGGATGCCGAGACAGGCGATGAAGAAGCCCTGCCAGGCCCCGGCGGCGGCGCCGATGAGCAGGCACAGGACCAGCGCGAGCACCCACGGCATGTCGTGCTTGACCATCATCACCGCCGCCATCGCGCCGACGAAGGCGACCAACGAGCCGACGGACAGGTCGATGTGGCCCGCGATGATGACGATCATCATGCCGATGGCCAGGATGAGGATGTAGCCGTTCTGCTGGATCAGGTTGGAGACGTTGTTCGGGAGGAGCAGCGTGCCGTCGGTCCAGATCTGGAAGAGGACGACGATGAAGGCGAGCGCGACGAGCATGCCGTACTGGCGCATGTGGGCGCGGGCGCTCTCCAGGAGCAGCTCACGCGCCGAGCGCGCCGGGGGCGGGGCCGCGGCGGAGTCCTGGGGCGTGGTGGTCGTGGTGGTCATGGCGGGCCTCAGCCTCTGTCCTTGGTCATGTGGCGCATCAGCACTTCCTGGGTGGCCTCGCCGCGGCCGACCTCGCCGGTGAGGCGGCCCTCGGCCATGGTGTAGATCCGGTCGCACATGCCGAGCAGTTCGGGCAGTTCGGAGGAGATGAGCAGCACGGCCTTGCCGCGGGCGGCGAGTTGGTCGACGACGGTGTAGATCTCGTACTTCGCGCCGACGTCGATGCCGCGCGTCGGCTCGTCGAGGATCAGCACCCTGGGGTCGGCGTGGATCCACTTGCTCAGGACGACCTTCTGCTGATTGCCGCCCGAGAGGCGGCCCACCTGCTCGAAGACGGTGGGCGCCTTGATGTTCATGGTGCCGCGGTAGCGCTCGGCGACGGCCCGCTCGTGGTGCTCGTCGACGAAGCCGCGCCCGCCGGGCCCCGGTGGCCGCATCCCGGGCAGCGAGGCCAGGGAGATGTTGCGGTTGATGGTGTCGATGAGGTTCAGGCCGTAGCGCTTGCGGTCCTCGGTGACGTACGCGATCCCGGCCGCGACCGCCTGCGGCACGGTCCGCGTCACCGCCTCGCGCCCGTCGACGGCGACCCTGCCCGAGACGTGGATCCCGTACGAGCGCCCGAAGACGGACATGGCCAGCTCGGTGCGGCCCGCGCCCATCAGCCCCGCGATGCCGACGATCTCCCCGTGGCGCACGGTGAGCGACACGTCGTCGACGACCTTGCGCTGCTGGTCGACCGGGTGGCGCACCGTCCAGCCGCGCACCTCCAGGGCGATGTCGCGATGACCCTCGAAGGGGGTGCGGTCGGGGAAGCGGTGGTCGAGGTCGCGGCCGACCATGCCGCGGATGATGCGGTCCTCCGAGAGCCGGGGCTCGGCGGTGGGGGAGTCGCGGACGGTGAGGGTCTCGATGGTCCGGCCGTCGCGCAGCACGGTCACCGCGTCCGCGATCCGGCGGATCTCGCCCAGCTTGTGGGAGATGACGATGCAGGCGACGCCCTGCGCGCGCAGCCCCAGGATCAGGTCCAGGAGTTGCGCGCTGTCCTCGTCGTTGAGCGCGGCCGTCGGCTCGTCGAGGATGAGCAGCCTCACTTCCTTGGCGAGGGCCTTGGCGATCTCCACCAACTGCTGTCTGCCCACGCCCAGGTCGGCGACGGGTGTCTGCGGCTTGTCGCGCAGGCCCACGCGCTTCAGGAGCCGGGCCGCCTCGCGCAGAGTGGCGTCCCAGTCGATCAGGCCGCCTGCCGTGGTGCGTTCGTTGCCGAGGAAGAGGTTCTCGGCGATCGACAGATTCGGCACCAGGGCCAGCTCCTGGTGGATGATGACGATCCCGTGCCGCTCGGCGGCCCGGATGTCCTTCAGGGCCATTGGCCGCCCCACGAAGCGGATCTCGCCGGCGTAGCTGCCGTGCGGGTGGACGCCGCTGAGGATCTTCATCAGCGTCGACTTGCCCGCGCCGTTCTCGCCGCAGATCGCGTGGATCTCCCCGGGCCGCACGGTCAGGTTCACGTCGCGCAGCGCGGTGACGCCGGGGAACGTCTTCGTGATGCCGCGCATCTCCAGCACGGGACCGCCCACTTCGGTTCCGGGGCCGCTCACCTCAGCTGTCCCGCCGTGAAGTACCCCTCGCGCACCAGCAGGTCGGTGTTCTTACTGTCGACGCTGACGGGCTTGAGGAGGAAGGCGGGCACGGTCTTCTTGCCGTTGTCGTAGTCCGTCGTGTTGTTGACCTTCGGCTTTCTGCCACCCAGGACCGCGTCGCCCATGCGCACGGCCTGCGCGGCGAGTTTGCGGGTGTCCTTGAAGACGGTCTGGGTCTGCTCGCCGCGAATGATGGACTTCACCGACGCGAGCTCCGCGTCCTGCCCGGTGACGACCGGCAGGTCCTTCCTGGAGTAGCCCGCGCTCTTGAGGGCGGAGATGACACCGATGGAGATGCCGTCGTACGGGGAGAGCACCGCGTCGACCTTGCGGTCGCCGTAGTTCTTGCTGATCAGGTCGTCCATGCGCTTCTGCGCGGTGCCGCCGTCCCAGCGCAGCGTGGTGGCCTGGCTCATCCTCTTCTGCCCGCTGCGCACGACGAGTTGTCCGCTGTCCAGATAGGGCTTCAGCACCTTCATGGCGCCGCTCCAGAAGTACTTGGTGTTGTTGTCGTCCGGTGAGCCCGCGAACAGCTCGACGTTGAACCTCTCGTCCGTTCCCTTCTCCGGCTCACCGAGGCCCAGGCGGTCGACGATGTACTGTCCCTGCAGCTCACCGACCCGCTCGTTGTCGAACGAGGCGTAGTAGTCGACGTGCGCGGTGCCGAGGATGAGCCGGTCGTACGAGATCACGCGGATGCCCGCGTCGTGCGCCCGCGCGAGCACGTCGGTGAGCGCCGAGCCGTCGATCGCGGCGACCACCAGGAGCCGATGCCCCTTGGTGATCATGTTCTCGAGCTGGGCGACCTGGTTCTCGACCTTGTCGTCGCCGTACTGCAGATCGGTCTTGTACCCGGCCTTCTTGAACTGCTCGGCCATGTTCCTGCCGTCGGCGATCCAGCGCTCCGAGGCCTTGGTGGGCATGGCGAGGCCGATGGTGCCGCCCTTGCCGTCGTCGGGCCGGTAGCGGCTGCCGCCCCGGGCCTCCTGGCCGCAGGCGGTGAGGCAGACGGCGAGCAGCGCGGCGCTCGCGGAGGTGAGGAGAGTGCGGGTGCGCACGGGTCAGCTCCCTTCCGGGACGGGGAAGCGGCTCAGCTCGCCGGGCAGCCGGGAGCCGAGCGGCGACATGCCGTCGGCGGCGCCGTGCCGGGCGAGCAGGTCGAGCACGAGCCGGCCGCGGCGTACCCGCTCGCGCGCGGTGGCGAGGGTGTGCTCGCGCAGGTGGGCGCCGTAGGGGTAGATGCCGGACGACTTGCTGAGCCCGAACTTGAGGTAGAGCGGCGCGCCGCGCCGGATCAGCTCGGCCGTCTCGTACATGCGGACATAGCCGCCGAGGTCGTCCGGCGCCTCGATGTACATGTCCATCGGCGCGCGGCTGATCCGCCGGATCTCGGTGAGGTGGTCCGCGGTCAGGTCGGAGGGCACGTTGAGGGAGTCGGCGCCCAGGCGCTCGTACACGGCGTACGAGGCGGGGTTGACCGGCCCCGTGAGCGCGGACAGCTTCAGCGTGGTGGCGGCGGGCAACTGGCCCGCGACCCGCAGCCGGTGCAGCGTCCACAGCACGCCCTCGTCGGCGACCAGCAGACAGCGCACCCCGAGCGCCGCGGCGCGCAGGGCGTCCTCGACGCACCCGGCGAGCGCGTCGTGGCCGCGGGCGCGAAGGCCGGCGCCGCCGGAGTCGGTGCGGGTGGAGCCGCCGATGTCCCAGGTGCCGCGCGGGCCGGTGAACAGGCACAGCTCGATGTCCCGCCCGGCGCACGCGTCGACCATCTCGATGATCTCGTCGTCGGTCAGCATCCAGACGCCGCTGCCCTGGCTGATGCGGTGGACGGGCACGTCGCAGCGCGCGCTCTCCTTGAGGACGGCGGCCAGCGCCTCCGGTCCCTCCACGGACGGGACTTCGGTGCGCCAGGTGCCGCCGTCGGGGAACGCGTGCGGCGAGGCGTCGGCCGGGTCGCTGCGGGGCGTGGGGTGGCCGATACGGGCGAGGGCGTCGGCGCCGGGGCGTCGGGGGGTGATGTGGGCGGCCATGGAGCTCCTCCATGCGGTTCGATATTTCGGACGCTGGTCGGATGTGTGGGCGGAAGGAAAGCCCGTCCGGCGATTGAGGACGAGCCCGCAGGGCGATCAAGGGTGCGCGGGATCGACGGCGCGCGGCATTTCCGCGAGCCGGATCGCCACCACCCAGGGACGCAATCGCCACTACCTAGGGACGCAGGAGCACCTTCCCCACCGTCGGATCGCCGGACCCGACCATCGCGACAGCCTCGGGGAAGCGCTCCAGGGGGAACTCGTGCGTGATGAGCGGCGCCGGGTCGATCAGCCCGAGTCCGAACGCGCGGACCGCGTCCGACCAGGCCGAGGAGGGAGCCCCGAAGACGGAGCGGAGCTCCAGCTGGCTCAGCGACAGATGCACCGGGTCGATCCCCGTCGCGCCCGGGGCGAACATCCCCGTGAGCACGACCCGGCCGCCACGGCGCGCGAGCAGACACGAGGAGGCGGCGGTGGACGGCGCCCCCGCGGTCTCCACCACGAGGTCGAAACGGCCATGGAGCCCGGCCGCCTCGTCCGGTACGAAGGACGCGCTCGCGCCGAACGCGAGAGCCTGCTCCCCGCGCGCGGCCCGCGGATCGACGACGGCCAGCTCGGCCGGGTTCGAGGCGGCGAGCCACTGCACCGCGAGCAGCCCCAGCGTGCCCGCGCCGACCACCGCGACGCGCTCCCCGGGCCGCGGCCGTCCGGCCCGCACCGCCGCGGCGATCACGGCGGCCGGTTCGAGCAGGGCCGCCGCGCGCAGGTCGGCGCCGTCCGGCAGCGGGTGCAACAGCCGCGCGGGGACGGTCAGATGGTCGGCGAACGCTCCCGGCTCGGTGAACCCGGTCTCCGCGTACCCGCCGGTGCACAGGCTGGTCTCGCCGTTCCGGCAGCGCTCGCACACCCCGCAGGCCCGAAATCCCTCGGCGACGGCCCCCCGGCCCACGAGCCCCTCGGCCACACCCGTGCCGACCGCTTCGACCGTCCCGGACCACTCGTGGCCCGGGACCACGGGATAGCGGACGTAGGCGGCATCGCGGTGGCCGTCGTACACCTCGCGGTCGCTGCCGCAGATCCCGGCGGCGGCAACCCGGATCAGGACCTCGCCGGGGCCGGGCACCGGCACCTCGCCGTGGACCAGGCGGTGCGCGCGCGGCCGGGGTATGACGAGCGAGCGGCTGGCGCCCGCCGGGGGAGTGCCGGTGGTGGCGTCGGCCGTGCGGGTGTCGCTCACTTCGGGGACCTCTGCTCCCAGCCCTCGGCCCACAGGTCGAACCGGGCCCGCTGCTGCGGGAACTCCGCGGCAGCCTCCGCGTCGAACTCCACCCCGAGGCCGGGCGCGTGGGAGATCTCGAAGCAGCCCGTCTCCGGGTCGACCTCGGGCGCGCCGCGCACCACCTTCTTGATCTCCGCGTCGGCGAAGTCGTTGAAGTGCTCCAGGATCTTGAAGTTCGGGGTGCAGGCGGCGAGTTGGAGCGAGGCGGCGGTGAGCACCGAACCGCCGACGTTGTGCGGGGCCACCAGCGTGTAGTGGGTCTCGGCGGTCGCGGCGAGCTTGCGGCTCTCCAGGATGCCGCCGATGTGGCCGAGGTCGGGCTGGATGACGTCGGCGGCCTGGGACTCGAACAGCTCGCGGAACTCGATGCGGTCGTGGATCCGCTCGCCCGTCGCGATCGGCAGCTCCACCTGGTCCGCGACCTTCTTGAGGGCCTTGAGGTTCTCCGGCGGCACCGGCTCCTCCAGCCAGGCGGGCCGGTACGGAGCCAACTCCCGGGCCAGGCGCACGGCGGTGGCCGGGCTGAACCGGCCGTGCATCTCCAGCATCAGCTCGACGTCCGGGCCGATCGCGTCCCGTACGGCCTCGATCAGCGACACCGCGTAGGCGCTCCGCTCGTGGTCGAGCTCGAAGTGCCCCGTCCCGAACGGGTCGATCTTCAGGGCCCGGTAGCCGCGCGCCATCACCTCCTTCGCCGCCTGGTGGTACGCCTCCGGGGTGCGCTCGGTGGTGTACCAGCCGTTCGCGTACGCCTTGACCCGGTCGGTGACCCTGCCCCCGAGCAACTGCCACACCGGGACGCCGAGGGCCTTGCCCTTGATGTCCCAGCAGGCCGTCTCGACGACCGCGATGCCGGACATCACGATCTCCCCGGCCCGCCCATAGTCGCCGTACTTCATCCGGCGCACGAGGTCCTCGACCGCGAACGGGTCGGACCCGGCGATGTGGTTGGCCTCCGCCTCGCGCAGATAGCCGACGAGCGCGTCGGTGCGGCCGAGCATGCGGGTCTCGCCGACTCCGGTGAGGCCTTCGTCGGTGCGGACGAGCACATAGGTCAGATTGCGCCAGGGCGTCCCGACGACATGAGTGCTGATTCCCGTGATGCGCACGGCAGTTGACCCCTAGTCTCCGTAGAGCCTGTTCGAGATTTCGGCATGCGTTCGAAATGGTGGCGCGACCGTATTCAGGCCGTGCGGAGGGTGTCAATGGGGTGCGCGCCGCTCGATTCCGCCGGATCATTGCCGGGTGAACGGCGGTGTGGCTAGCCTGTGTTCGTGATACCGGTCAGTGGCCGGGGTTTCGAACGACAAGGGGTGGGTGAGCGGCATGGGACGACTCGTTCCCGCGGTGACCAGGGCGCTGGACGTACTCGAACTGTTCCTGGAGGGCGACGGAACGCTCTCGGCGCCGGACATCACCCGCAAGCTCCGACTCCCGCGCACGACCGTGCACGAGCTGGTCACCACGCTCGCGGCCCGTTCCTATCTGGTGTCCCTGCCGGAGCAGCCGGGGCGCTACCGCCTCGGTGTGCGCGCGTACCAGCTCGGCAGCCGGTACGCGGAGCAGCTCGACCTCGCGGCCGAGGGGCAGCAGGTGGCCCGGGAGGTCGCCGAGACCTGTGACGAGACGGTGCACGTCGCGATCCTGGAGGACCTGGATGTCATCTACATCGCCAAGGTCGACTCCACCCACGCGGTCCGCATGGTCTCCGCCGCGGGCCGCAGGCTCCCCGCGCACTGCACTTCCGTCGGCAAGATGCTGCTCGCCTCACTGCCGCCCGAAGAGCTCGCCCTGCGCATGGAGGAGGAGGGCGAACTCGTCGCGATGACGCACGACAGCATCACGGACCCCGACACGCTGCACGCCGCCCTCGCCGACATCCGCGCGCGAGGCATCGCCACCGAGCACCGCGAGTCCAACCCGGACGTCAGCTGCGTCGCCGCCCCCGTCCGCGACAGCACGGGCCGCGTCGTCGCCGCCCTGTCCATCTCGGTCCCCATGATCCGCTGGACCGAGTCCCGCGAACCGGAGCTGGCCGACCTGGCCGCCAAGGGCGCGGCGGACCTCTCGGCCCGCCTGGGCCACCGGGGCGGCAGCCGCTGAGGGCGCCCCCGGTCCCGCCGGCCCATGGGTGCCGGTCCTAGTCCTGCTTGGCCGTGAAGACGCGGCCGAGCAGGGCGTGCAGCGTCGCCCGGTCCTCGTCGTCGAGCGCGTTCAGGCCTGCCGTCGTCGTGTGCATGTTGGCGCGGATGGTGTCGATGGTCTGCTCGCCCTCGGGGGTGAGGACGACGTTCTTGACGCGGCGGTCGCCGGGGCTGGGCTCGCGGCGGACCAAGGAGCGCTTCTCGAGGCGGTCCACGATGCCTGTCATGTTGGAGGCGTCGCAGGCCAGCGTCTCGGCGAGCACGCGCATCGCGGCGGGGCCGCGGCGCAGCACGGTGAGCGTCTTGGCCTGGCTCGCCGTGAGGTTCTCGCGGGCGGCCGCGGCCGTGAAATCGCCGTAGTAGGCGCCTAGCGACACCGAGAGCAGCTCCATGAGCTGGCCCGTGCCGACGCGCGGGTGTCCTGGCATGTGATCCACCTTACGCCCAGAAACTTGACCATCTCAAATATTGACGTCTACCGTAAAGGCATTACTTGAAGTTCTCAAGCTTCTAGGTTCTTAAGTAGTTGGGAAAGAGTTTCCGTGTCTCACGCACAGCACACGGCCCCCGCACGGGCTTCCGGGCAGACCGCGGTCGTCCTGGTGCTCGGGCTCGCCGCCATGGTCGTCTCGATGATGCAGACGCTGGTCGTCCCGATCCTCGGGATCATCCAGAGCGAGCTGGACGCCACCACCGCCAACGTCAGCTGGGTGACCACGGCCACGCTGCTGTCCGCCGCCGTCTTCACGCCCCTCCTGGGTCGCTTCGGCGACATGCACGGCAAGAAGCCGACCCTCGTCGGCGTCCTGCTCGTGATGATCGCGGGCTCGGTGCTCGCCGCCACCACGACCTCGCTGACCTGGCTCATCGTCGGCCGTGTGATGCAGGGCGCGGCGACCGCGATCTTCCCGCTCGCGCTGTCCGTGCTGCGTGAGGAGATCAAGCCGGAGAAGCTCCACGGCGCGATGGCCCTGGTCAGCGGCACGCTCGCGTTCGGCAGCGGCCTCGCCCTGGTCGGCGCAGGACTGCTCACGCAGGGCTCCGACCCCGACTACCACCGGGTCTTCTGGCTCGCGGTCGTCCTCGCCGTGGTGGCGCTCGTCGGCGTGCTGTTCGTCGTGCCCGCCTCGCGTTCGAAGACGGGCGGCCGCACCGACTGGCTCGGCGCGCTCACCCTGGCGGCCCTCCTGGTCCTGCTGCTCCTGCCGATCTCGCAGGGCCACGAGTGGGGCTGGACGTCCGGCCGCGTGCTCGGCAGCTTCGCCGCCGCCGTCGTGATGGCGGGCGTGTGGGTGTTCACCGAGAAGAAGGTGAAGGAGCCGATGGTGGACATGGAGATGTTCACGCACCGCCCCGTGCTCTTCACCAACCTTGCGGGCTTGCTGCTCGGCTTCGCGATGTTCGCCCAGTTCATCGGTGTCTCGTACCTGGTGCAGATGCCCGAGCAGCTGGCCGGCTACGGCTTCGGCGCCTCCGTGCTCGACGCCTCGGTCGTCTACCTCCTGCCGACCACCCTCGTCTCGTTGGTGGGCGCCCAGTTCGGCGGCGTCCTGGTCCGTCGGATCGGCGCCCGCGTCACGCTGGCCATCGGCGCCGCCTTCGGCGTCATCGGCTTCGCCTGGCTGACCCTGGCGCACGGCACCACCGCCTCGGTGATCGGCGCGGGCATGGTCGTCGGCCTGGCGATCAGCTTCGGGTACGCCGCCATGCCGGCGCTCATCGTCGCCAGCGTCCCGGCCCACCAGACGGGCATCGCCAACGGCATCAACTCCATCTCCCGCTCGGTCGGCAGCGCCATCGCGAGCGCCACGATCACCTCGCTGCTCGCGTCGAAGACCATCAAGCTCCCGGCCGGGATGCCCGCGCTGCCCGAGGAGAGCCAGTTCACGCTGAGCTTCGCCATCGCCGGAGCGGCCTTCGTCCTGGTCGCGGCGGTCTCCCTGTTCGGGCTCAAGGCGGCACACGCGCCGCGTACGCCCGTGCTGCGCAAGATGGCGGAGTCGGAGACCCCCGAGCGCGCCGGGGTCTGAACCGCCTGAAGCGTTCGTACCGCGATCGGCGCGGGGCCCGGCCACCAGCAGGTGGCCGGGCCCC
>NZ_JBHXTE010000071.1:0-36904 GCF_042677545.1 Streptomyces sp. NPDC127108
GTCCTCAATCGCCGGACGGGCTGAGATGTGCCGGGCTGTTGGGCAGATGGTGCAAGTTTGGGCGGGTGGGTGGGAGAGAGCCCGTCCGGCGTTTGAGGACGAGGCGCGGAGCGCCGATGGGGGGCCAGGGGCGCAGCCCCGTGTGCGGGCCGTGGTGGGAGAATGAGCGCATGATCGAAGCGCGTCGGCTGCACATCCTCCGCGCGGTGGCCGACCACCGCACCGTGACCGCAGCGGCCGCCGCCCTCTACCTCACCCCGTCCGCCGTATCGCAGCAGCTCACCGCCCTGGAGCAGGAGACGGGCCACCGCCTGGTGGAGCGCTCCGCGCGAGGCGTCCGGCTGACGCCGGCGGGCGAGATCCTGCTGGCGCACACGAACGCCGTGCTGGCCCAGCTGGAGCGCGCCGAGGCCGAGCTGGCCGCGTACGACGCGGGAAGCGCGGGCACGGTGACGCTGGCGTCGTTCGCCACCGGCATCGGACTCGTCGTCGCCCCCGCCCTCACCCGCCTCGCGGAGACCGCCCCCGGCATCCGCGTCCGGGTCCAGGACGCCGAGGGCGACGCCAGCCTGCCGATGGTCCTGGACCGGCAGGTGGACGTCGCGGTGGCCGTGGAGTACCGGGGCGCGCCCGGGGCGGACGACTCGCGGCTCACGCGGGTACCGCTGTACGCCGAGCCGTTCGACGCGGTCCTGCCCGTGGGCCACCGGGCCGCCGACAGCGAGCGGGTGCCGCTCGCCGAGCTGGCCAAGGACCCGTGGATCGGCCCGTTCCCGGGCAACCCCTGCCACGACGTGGTGGTCCTCGCCTGCGAACAGGCCGGGTTCCAGCCGGTCCTCGAGCACACGTCGGACGACTTCCGCGCCGTCGTCGCCCTGGCCTCGGCGGGCGCGGGCGTCGCCCTCGTACCGAGGTCCGCGCTGCGCGGGATGGACATGGCGGGGGCCGTGGTCCGGCCGGTGGACGGGATCACGCCCACGCGCCGGGTGTTCGCGGCCGTGCGGCGCGGCGCGGAGACGCATCCGCTGATCGCCCCGGTGCTCGGCGCCCTGGGCGACGCCGCGGAGTAGGCCACGGCGGCACCCGCCCCGCCCGGCGCCCCGCCACACCCCCCCCGGAATTCCGCGTTCGGAACTTCGCAACGACGTATTGACCCTGTGGTCGGCGAGTCATTAGCGTGGCGGACACCGTGTCAGAAAGCGCTTTCTGAAACGTACGGAGCGTGCGGAGCGCCTGGTGTGCGTGCCATGCGCGAGGTGCGCGAGGTGCGTGAGGTGCTTTCGCGAGGCGGTTCCGGCAGCAACTCGAGGTAGCCCTGACGACCTTCGCCGACGTTCCGGGGAGTCCACCGTGAGTCAGCGCGTCCTGTCCCGTACTGCCCCGAAAGAAGCGGCGGGTGTCGCCGAGCGCACCCGGCCCGGCCCGCGCCGCCGCGCCCTCGACGCGGCCGAGAAGACCTGGCGGCCGCTCGCCCTGCTGCTTGTGTGCTTCGGCGCCTGGTGGGTGATCGCCGCCGCCGGCTGGGTCGAGTCGTATCTGCTGCCCACCCCCGGCGCCACCCTCGACGTGATCGTCGACAAGCCCGGCTATCTATGGGAACACGGCTGGGTCACCACGTACGAGACCCTGCTCGGCTTCGTCATCGCCGTCGGCGTGGGCATCCTCAGCGCCGTCGTGATGGTGTACTCCACGACCGTCGAGAAGACCCTCTATCCGATTCTGCTCTTCGCCCAGGTCGTGCCGAAGATCGCCGTCGCTCCGCTGTTCGTCGTCTGGCTCGGCTTCGGCATCGGCCCGAAGGTCCTGATCGCCGTCCTGATCGCGTTCTTCCCCGTGGTGATCTCGATGGTGACCGGGCTGAAGGCCGTGGACCCGGAGATGCTCCAGCTCTCCGCCACCATGGGCGCCCGGCCCTGGCAGACCTTCCTGAAGATCCGCTTCCCGGCCTCGCTGCCGCATCTGTTCTCCGGCCTGAAGGTCGCCGTCACGCTGGCCGTGACCGGCGCCGTCGTGGGCGAGTTCGTCGGCGCGAACGAAGGCCTCGGCTACGTCATCCTGCAGGCCAACGGCAACCTCGACACCCCGATGCTGTTCGCCGGGCTGCTCGTGATGTCGCTCATCGGCGTCGTCCTCTTCGTCCTCGTGGAGATCGCCGAGAAGCTGCTGCTGCCCTGGCACGCGTCCCGCCGCGACTCCGCCGCCACCATCACGCTCTGACGGGAGAAGGGCCGACCCCCATGCAAGCGACGCGCAGAAACCGACTCCTCACCGGCCTCGTCCCGCTGCTCCTCGTCTCCGTCACGGCGACGGCCTGCGGCGGGGACGACAAGACCACCGTCAGCGACTCCGGCGAGAAGCTGGACAAGGTGACGCTCACCCTCAACTGGTATCCGTACGGCGAGCACGCCCCGTTCTACTACGGCAAGCAGCGCGAGATCTTCGAGAAGCACGGCATCGACCTGGAGATACGGGCCGGACAGGGCTCCCAGAAGACGGTGCAGGCGACCGGGACCGGCCGCACCGACTTCGGCTGGGCCGACACCCCTGCCGTCCTCGCGGGCGTCGACCAGGGCGTCAAGGTCAAGAGCCTCGGCGTCTACCTCCAGACCACGCCCGCGTCCGTGCAGTCCTTTGACGCCGAGAGCATCGACGCGCCCGCCGACCTCAAGGGCAAGACCGTCGCGGGCACCGCGGGCGACGCGCTCACCAAGACCTTCCCGATCTTCCTGCAGAAGAACGGCATGGACCTGGACGACGTCCAGGTCCAGAACACCGACCCGGCGGGCAAGATCGCCGCGGTGATCTCGGGACGGACGGACGCGCTCCTCGGCTACGCCAGCGACCAGGGCCCGATCATGCAGAACAAGGCCAAGAAGGACGTCTCCTACCTGCGCTTCTCCGAGCACGGCCTGAACTTCTACTCCAACGGCCTGATCGCCGGGACCAAGACCCTGCGGCGCGGCGGCGACCTCGCCAAGCGCATGACGGCGGCCGTCAGCGAGTCCTGGGCCGCCGCCGAGAAGTCCCCGGGGCCCGCGGTCGCCGCGATGGAGGGCGCGTCCGAGCAACTGCCGCCCCGCGAGGTGCTCTCGGAGCAGTTCAAGACCACGCTGACGCTGCTCCACACGGACGCCACCCGGGGCAAGGCGCCCGGCGTCAACACCGAGGCCGACTGGAAGCAGACGATCGACGTCTTCGCGGAGGCGGGCATGGTCAAGAGCCCGAAGCCGGTCGCCGAGTACTGGGACGCGGCCAACGGGGTCAAGGGATGAAGCGGCCGACGGGATCCGGGGACAGCGGAGGCAGGGGATGACGACCGTGAACGACACGGCACTGAACAAGTCCGACGCGACTCCCGACCGGACCGGCGCTGACACCGCCACCGGAACCGGCACTGGCACCGACACAGCGCCCGCCGTCCGCCTCGACGACGTCTCCGTGCGCTTCCGCACCAAGCGGAGGGACGTCACCGCGCTCACCGACGTCTCCCTCGACGTGCCGCGCGGCGAGTTCGTCGCCATCGTCGGCCCTTCGGGGTGCGGCAAGTCCACGCTCCTCAAGCTGGTCGCGGGGCTGCTCGCGCCGTCGGCGGGCGCGGCGGTGCTCGGCGGGGAGCCGGTGCGCGGACCGCGTCGCGACATCGGTTACGTCTTCCAGCGCGCCGCCCTCCTCGACTGGCGCTCGGCCCGCCGCAACATCCTGCTCCAGGCGGAGATGCGCGGGCTCCCCGCGCCCGCGGCCCGCGCCCGTGCCGACGAGCTGATCCGCATGACCGGCCTCGACGGCTTCGAGGACGCCTACCCGCACGAGCTGTCGGGCGGCATGCAGCAGCGGGTCGCACTGTGCCGCGCACTGCTGCACGAGCCGCCCGTCCTGCTCATGGACGAGCCGTTCGGCGCCCTGGACGCACTCACCCGCGAGCAGATGAACGTCGAACTGCACCGCATCTGGCGCGAGACCGGCACAACGGTGCTCCTGGTCACCCACTCCATCCCCGAAGCCGTCTATCTGGCCGACCGCGTCGTGGTGATGAGCCCGCGCCCGGGCACGGTGACCGAGATCATCGACGTCGGACTGCCCAGGGAACGGGCGTACGCGGCCACGCTCGCGTCGGCCGGGTTCCGCGAGGCGACGGGACGGATCCGGGAGCTGTTGGGGGCGGCGGGGGCGCACGACTGAGGGGCTTTCCCGAGGCCGGGCGATGGTGGCGCCTCTCGTATATGGGATAGCATCCCAAATATGGGACACGATGAAGGGGTGTCGGCCCCCACGACCGACAGGAACCCGGCCCCCGAAAGTGACATGGACGTGGACGCCCGGCTCGCCACCCGCCTGGCCGGGCTGCGGGCCGAACACGGCTGGCCCCTCGGCGAGTTGGCGGAGCGCAGCGGTGTCAGCAGGTCGACGCTCTCACGGGTCGAGCGCGGCGAGATCAGCCCGACGGCCGCGACCCTGAACCGCCTCTGCGCCGCCTACGGCCGCACCATGTCGCAGCTCCTCAGCGAGGTCGAGGCCAAACCGGCCCAGCTCGTGCGCGCCGCGGAGCAGACCGTGTGGGCGGACGAGGAGTCCGGCTTCGTACGGCGGTCCGTCTCGCCGCCGCACGCGGGCCTGCGCGGCGAAGTGGTCGAGGGCACACTCGCACCCGGAGCCGACCTGGCGTACGACCGACCGCCCGTCCCAGGGCTCGAACAACACCTCTGGGTCCTCGACGGGGAGCTGGAGGTGACGGTGGGCGGCGAACCGCACACGCTCACCACCGGGGACTGCCTGCGGTTCCGGGTGTGGGGCGCCACCCGCTTTCGGTGCGGGGGCGGAAGCCCCGTGCGCTACGCGCTCCTGGTGGTGGCACCGTGACGACGATCCCGGACCTGGGCGCCGAGCGACTGACGGCAGCCCGACTCACCTCACTGGCACGCGAATTGGGCGACCTCCTGATCGACGCGGTGGACGACGGCGCGTCCATCGGATTCCTCACGGGGCTCGACGACGAGAGCGCCGCGCGCTGGTGGCGCGACCGGGCGGCGGACGTGGCCGCCGGACGCGTCGCGACCTGGGCCGTCCGCGAGTCCGGCCGCGTCACCGGCACCGTGAGCCTCGCCTTCGCCGACAAGCCCAACGCCCGCCACCGCGCCGAGCTCGTCAAACTCCTGGTGCACCGCGAGGCGCGCGGCCGCGGCCTCGGCCGGGCCCTGCTCACCCTCGCCGAACGAGAGGCCGCACGCGCGGGCCTGACGCTGCTCCTCCTGGACACCGAGACGGACAGCCCCGCCGAGACCCTGTACGTCACGGCGGGCTGGACCCGCGTCGGCGTCGTGCCGGACCACGCGGCGGATCCGGCGGGAGTGCCGCGTCCCAGCACCTTCTTCTACAAGAGCCTGGTCCAGGGCCCGGACGGGGCCCTGGACCAGGAGCGACAGCCGTAGCGGTTCAGTGTCGCGGCGGCGCCGCGGTCAGTACCGCAACGCAGCCAGATACCGATAGCTGTTCCACGCCGTCGCGAACGGGTCCGCCGGGTTGTCGTGTTCGACCAGCCACTGCCGCACCCCGCCCCGGCGCGCGTGGTCGAACATCGCCGCGAAGTCCAGCGTCCCCGACCCCACGTCGGCGAAGTCGCCGTTCGCGGCCATGTCCTTGACGTGCAGTGCGGGGAATCGGGACGGGTGCCGGGTGAAGTAGGTTCCGGGGTCGGCGCCGCCCTTGACGGCCCAGTACACGTCCAGTTCGAAGGCGACGAGATCGGGGTCGGTCTCCGTGACGAGGATGTCGTACAGGTTCACGCCGTCGACCACGGCGTGGTCCGAGCCGTGGTTGTGGAAGAGCACGGGGCCGAGGCCCGCGTCGCGTGCGGCGCGTCCGATGCGGTTGAACTCCCTTGCCGCCTCGCGGAATCCGGCGGGGGAGTGCAGCGCGCCCGGCAGGCTCGGTACGACGGGCCAGGTCGCGCCCAGCGTGTGGAGGTCCGTGAGGGCCTGGTCGAGGCCGGGGCCGCGCAGGACGTCGTACGCGACGTGTTCGAGGACGGCTTTGAGGCGGACGTCGTCCAGGATGTGGCGGATGGTGGCCGCGGAGTGTCCGTGACGGCCGCTGACGCCGACCGTCGCGTAGCCCATCGCGGCGAGCCGTTGCAGGGTGCCGGGGAAGTCCTGGGCGAGGGCGGTGCGCATCGTGTAGAGGTGCATGCCGATGCCGCCGCGCGGGATGCGACGGCACGGGCGCCGATGTGCTGGTGCCGCCCGCGCGGGCAGTCCGGTGCCGACCGCCGCCGCGAGGCCCAGCGACGTACCGAGAAACGCCCGTCTGGTCGCGCTCATGACCGTCCTCCCTTCGCGGGCGGCCGCACGGTGATCCGGACCGAGCCGGTCGTCGTGTCGCCCTTGTCGTCAGTGACGGTCAGCCGCGCCGTGTAGGCGCCCGCGCGCGGGTACGTGTGCTCGGCCGTCGGTCCCTCGGTGCCGCCGGGCTTGGAGTTGTCCCCGAAGTCCCAGTGGTACGAAGCGACTTCGCGCCCGGCGGGCAGCTCCGGCTTGCCGGTGAGGCGGACGGTGAGCGGCGGCGCGCCGCTGTCCGGTGCGGCCGTGACCGTCACCCGGGCGTGCGGGGTCTTCTCCACGCCGGGACCGTTGAAGTGCAGCCAGTCCACGGTGAGCAGGTCCGGCTTGTCCTCGGCCCACTGCGGGTTGGTGAACACGGCGTACAGCTTCGTCGTGCCGTCGTGGCGGGCGAGCTTCGCGGTGGGGGAGACGAAGTTGCTGTAGCTGCCGGTGTTCGGCACCGTCACCTTGCCCAGGAGCTTGCCCGTCGGCGAGCCCGCCCGGAACTCGACGTCCCCGCCGAGCCCTCCGGAGGCCGCGCCGACCGTCACCGAGTCCACGCCCTTCAGGTGCACCGGGTCGAAGGCGACCCAGTCGCCGTGCTCGATCTCGATGAGCCGCTTCCCGCCGGACGCGTCGGGACGGCTGCCCGTCTCCGCGCCGCCGTGCGCGCCCCCGGTGGCCGTGCGGTGCTCCGCCTCCCGCAGCGAGGTCCGCAGCGTCAGCGCGTCCGAGCCGGTGAGGGCGGGCACGCCCGGCGTGCCCTTGTCCGTGTACTGGGCGGTGATGCCGTAGTACAGGTTCTGACCCGGGCCGTGGCTGTCGCCGGCGTCCGTGACGATCTCGCCCTCGCAGCCGGTGTAGTTGTCGAGCGGATGCAGATGCGAGTCGTGGCCGAGCTGGGACTGGACGACGACCTTGGAGCAGTCGATCTTCCGGTCCTCGGGGTCGGTGACCTTCACCGTGAACGGGATGGTGTCGCCGAAGCTGAACATCCCGCCGTCCGGGGGCTGTTGGAGCGTCACTGTCGGCCGGGTGTTGCCGACGGTGACCTCCCGCACGGCGAGCCCGGTCAGATCGCCCGGCCCCGTGACCTTCAGGCGCGCGGTGAACTGGCCCTTCTTCGTGTACGTGTGCGTCGGGTTCGCCGCCGTGGAGTCGGTGTTTCCGTCGCCGTCGAAGTCCCACGCGTACGTCACCGGCTTGCCGTCGGGCAGACCCGAACCCGCGCTGGAGAACGCCACCTTCAAGGGCGCCTTGCCGTTGTCGGGCGTGGCGCTCACGCGGGCGTCGGGCAGCCGCTTGTCCGCCACGTAGTCGATGCGGTAGATGCCCGCGCCCTCGTTGCTGCCGCCGCGGCCCGTGCCGCTGCCGAGCCCGAAGTCGATCACGTACATCGCGCCGTCAGGACCGAAGTCGGCGTCGAAGGGCTGGTTCCACTTCATGTCCGGGAAGATCCCGTTGATCGAGTGCAGATCACCCGCCTTGGCGGGCGGGAACCGGGGATCGGTGAACTCCTGGTCCTTCTCCTGCACCGAGAACGCCTTGAACCACTGCCGGGTCAGCTCGTACGTGAACCACTTGCCCTCGAAGTACTCGGGGAACTTCGTCCGGTACGGGTTGTCGGCGTCGTAGTCGTAGACGGGGCCGCTCATCGGGCCGCCGCCCCCGGTGCCCAGCTCGGGGAAGCGCTCGGAGGCGGAGTAGGCGTACCAGACGTCGGCGGCCTTCGCGGGCGGCAGGTCCCGCAGGCCTGTGTTGTTCGGCGAATTGTTGACGAGCTTGCCGCAGTCGAACTTCGCGCCGGGCTTCTGGGCCGCGAAGTCGTAGTCGTTGAAGGAGGTGTTGTCGCCCACGCAGTACGGCCAGCCGTAGTTCCCGGCCTTGGTGATCCGGTTGAACTCCACTGTTCCCTCGGGGCCGCGGTCGGGCACGGCCTGCCGCGCGTCCGGGCCGTAGTCGGCGACGAGGAGCGCGCCGCTCACCGGGTCCGTCGTGATCCGGAACGGGTTGCGCATGCCCATCGCGTAGACCTCGGGGCGCGTCCTGTCCGTGCCGGGCGCGAAGAGGTTGCCGTCCGGGACCGCGTACGTACCGTCGTCCTTCGGCGTGATCCGCAGGACCTTGCCGCGCAGGTCGTTCGTGTTGCCCGAGGTGCCCTGCGCGTCCCAGGCGCGGCGCCCCTCGCGCTCGTCGACCGGCGTGAAGCCGTCCGACGCGAACGGGTCGGTGTTGTCGCCCGTCGCGACGTACAGATCACCCTTCTTGTCGAAGGCGATCGAACCCGCCATGTGCGAGTTGGCCCGCCCCTCGCCGCGCAGCGTCGGAATCGTCAGGAGCCGCTTCTCCGAGCCCGGGTCGACCTTGCCGCCCGCCTCCGTGAACCGCGACAGGTTGATGCGTTTCTCGGTCTTGTCCGAGTGCAGCAGATACAGCCAGTGGTTGCTGCCGAAGTCCGGGTCGAGGGCGAGGCCGAGCAGCCCGTCGGACTGGCTCGTCATCTCCGGCGTGTACGCGAAGTCGAGCGCCGTGGTGACCTTCAGCGTCTCCTGGTCGATCACCTTCAGCTTGCCGGTGCGCTGGATGAAGAACACCCGCCGGTCCGGCGCGACCGCCATCTCGAAGGGGTCGGCGAGATCCTCGGTGACCAGCGGCGTCCGCTGGAACGCGCCCGTCTTCGTGGCCGTGCAGTCACCCGCCTTCGCGCCCGCCGCCCACTCGATGCCGCCCAGGAGGTGCCGCAGGAACGCCTGCTCCGAGAACGCCGCGGACGCGTGCCCGCCCGCCGTGTACCAGGAGCGGCCGCCGTCGTAGTTCTGGCACCACGACCACGGGTGGTCCACGCCCTCGTCGAGGCCCTCGACCCCGTCACGCACCTTGATCTGCGCGAGCGTGTGCACCTTCCCGGTCGGATTGGCGCGCCAGTTGTACCACTCCTCCTCGCGCTCCCACAGCTGCGGCAGCCCCTTCGTGGACGGGTGCGCCTGGTCGAGGACCTTGACCCGGCCCTTCTGCACCCGCGGATGCTTGTCGAAGATCGCCCCGACGAGCCCCTCGTACCAGCCCCAGTCCCGTTCGCTCGCCGACGCCGCGTGCAGCCCTACCCAGCCGCCGCCCCCGCGGACGAACTTCTGCAGCGCCGCGCGCTGCGCCGCGTCGAGGAGGTCGCCCTTCTCCGGCGTCGAGTTGGTGTTGTTGAACACGATCGCCTGGAACCGGCCGAGGTTGGCGTCGGTGAAGGCCGCCGCGTCGTCGGTGGCCTCCACCTCGAAGCCGTGCTCGCTCCCCAGCTTCTTGATGGCCTCGATGCCCGCCGGAATGGACTCGTGCGGGTAGTTGGTCACCTTGGAGAAGACCAGGACCCGGAAGGCCGCCGCGGCCTCCGCGCGCGGCGGCGAGGACAGGCCGAGACCGACGAGGAGGGCGAACAGGGAGACGAGGACGGTGAACGGTCTGGACATGCGGGCACTTCGCGTGGAACTCATGGCGCTCCCTGGGCTTGGACGGCTGCCGGTAGCCGGGTGTGCGGTGAGTCGCGGTGACGAGGCGGAGTGCGCGGAACGGTGGGCCGATCGCCGTGGAAAGCGCTTACTCCGCAAGGTTGTTCAGCGTAGGTTCTGCGTCCGGGGAGGGTCAATGGGTCGGCGGGGCCCCGCGCGGCAAGGGGGTTGACGTCCGCCTCGTGGGGGAGGGTGTGCCGGGAGAGACGAGTCGCACCGCACAGCAGAGGAGTGCTCCGATGCCGGACCACGACCAGGCCGACGGGGCCCCGGTCACCTACACCGCGGGGCTGCTGACCGCGTCGGACGGCGTGCCCGTCGCCACGTACACCTGGCTGCCCGCCGGGAGCAGGCCCCGCGCCGTCGTGCAGATCGCGCACGGCGCCGCCGAACACGGCCTGCGCTACGAACGGTTCGCCCGCCACCTCGTCGCCCACGGGTACGGAGCGGTCGCCTCCGACCACCGCGGCCACGGCGCCACCGCGCAGGCCACCGGCGGCTACGGCGTGACCGACACGGCCGACCCCGACAGCGGCGCCGACGCCTGGCGGGCGATCGTCGACGACCTCAAGGCCATCGGCGACCAGGTCCGCACCCTGCACCCCGACGTCCCCGTCGTCCTGCTCGGCCACAGCCTGGGCTCCCTGCTCGCCCGGGACTACGCCCAGGAGTACCCGGACACCCTCGCCGGCCTGATCCTCTCCGGCACGTTCCGCTCGCTGCCCGGAGCCGAGACCGAGGTCGCCGCCGCGCGGCTCGGCGAGGAGATCGCCAAGGGCGGCCGGGCGGCCCGGTCGGCCTTCCTCGCCGAACTCTTCGCCTCCTTCAACGACCCCTACCCCCGCCGCACCGGCTTCGAGTGGCTGTCCCGCGACGAGGCGGAGGTCGACGTCTACGCGGCCGACGAGGCCTGCGGATTCGCCTTCTCGGCGGGCCTCACGCTGGACTGGGTGCGTGCCGTCCGCAAGATCAACGACCCCCGGAACCTGGCCCGCGTCCCCGCCGACCTGCCCATCCACATCGCCGTCGGCACACAGGACCCCTGCAACCAGGGGATGACGCTCGTGTACGAACTCCTGGAGGACTTCCGCTACGTCGGCGTGCGGGACCTGACCTGGAAGGGGTACGAGGGCGCGCGGCACGAGATCCTCAACGAGACGAACCGGGACGAGGTGCAGCGGGACCTCACGGGGTGGCTGGACGCGCGGATCCCCTAGGGCGGGGGTGTGCTCGGAGCGCGGGCCCGAGGTGCCGCCGCTGCCCGCGGCCCGGCCCGGCGGGCGATTGTCAGTCGGCTTGGCTACGGTTCTGGCCATGGTCAACGCCGATGATGTACGCCGTACCGCGCTCGCCCTGCCGGACACGACGGAGAAGCTCGCCTGGAGCATGCCGACGTTCCGCGTCGCCGGGAAGATGTTCGTCACGCTCCCCGAGGAGGAGACGTCCATCGCCGTACGCTGCCCGAAGCTGGAGCGCGACGAACTGGTGCTCGCCGAGCCGGACAAGTTCTGGATCGCGGACCACGAGGCGAGCTTCGCCTGGGTCCGGGTACGCCTGAAGGCCGTCGACCAGGACGAGCTGGCCGACATCCTCGCCGACTCGTGGCGGCAGGCGGCCCCGCCCCGACTCCTGGAGAGCTACCCGGAGTTGGGGGTTCCGGCGGGGGAGTAGCGGGGGGGCGGGGCGCTTAGGTAGGGGGTGACCTGGGCGGTTCCGGGGGGCGGCGGGGGTGCGCGCCCGGATGGCGTGGGGGCGGCGTGCTGGCGGCGTTTTAATCCGGCTGAGCGTGGCCGGATCGCATGGCATGATCCGGCGTCGTGCCGTCGGCGGTCAGCGGGCACCATCGCTCAGCGGAGGGGCGGGTCGGGTATGTCAGGGGTGGCATCGGGGGGTTCGAGGGAGTCGGACGAACCCGGGATACGCGGGAGTGCGGCGGGCGCACGGCCAGGTGCGCCCGGTGGGCTTTGGTCGCGGGACTTCGGGCTCTTCTTCGTCGCGCGGGCCGTCGCCAAGCTCGGCGACACGATGCTGCCCGTCGCCCTCGCCGCCGGAATGCTGCAACACGGGTACGGCGCCGGGGCCGTGGGCCTCGCCATGGCCGCGACCGCCGCCTGCTTCGCGAGCCTCGTCATCTTCGGCGGCGTCTTCGCCGACCGGTTCAGCACCCGGCTGCTGATGATCGGCGCCGACGCGGTGCGCCTCGTCACCCAGTCGCTCGCCGCCGTCTTCTTCCTCACCGGCCACGTGGTGCTGTGGGAGATCTGCCTGATCGGCGCGGTCAACGGCGCCGCCGCCGCGGTGTTCCAGCCCGGCGTCGCCAGCACCGTGCCCCGGCTCGCCGCCGACGTCCAGAAGGCCAACGGCGTGATCCGGGTCGCCGAGTCCGGCGCGCAGCTCGCGGGCCCCGCCGTCGCGGGCGTCCTCGTGGGCCTCGCCTCGCCCGCCGCCGTCTTCGCCGCCCACGCCGGTACGTACGGCCTGAGCGCCCTGTGCCTGCTGCTCCTCAGGCTGCCGCCCGCCGTGCCCGGCAGTCACGCGGCGAGCCTCGGCTTCAAGAAGGATCTGGCCGTCGGCTGGCGGGAGTTCCGGGCCCGCACCTGGCTCTGGGGCGTCATCGCCATCTGGTGCGTCCTGATGATCACCGTCAGCGGTCCGGTCACGCCCCTCGTCGCCGTCACCGTCGTCGACCAGCACGGTTCGGGTACGTACGGCCTGGTCAACTCCGCCCTCGGTGCGGGCACCGTCATCGGCGGTGTGATCGCCCTGCGGCTCCGGCCCCGGCGGATGCTGCGCGCCGGGGCGTTCGCCCTCATCGGCTACGCCGCGTTCCCGGCGTCCGTCGGGGCGCAGGCCGGGGTGGGGCTGATGGTCGTGGGGGCCGTGGTCGCCGGGGCGGGGACCTCGTTCTGGGCGGTGATGTGGGCCACCAGCGTGCAGACGCAGGTTCCGCCGGATGTGCTCAATCGGATCCATGCGTACGACGTCGCGGGGTCGTTGGCGATGTTGCCCGTGGGGCAGGCGTTGGCTGGGCCTGCGGCTGCCGTGTTCGGGGCGGAGCGGGTGTTGTTGATGGGTGGGGTGGTGGTGCTTGTGGTGTGTGGGGCGTTGTTGGCTGTGCCTGCGATACGGGGGCTTGTGCGGGTGGGGGGTGGGGACCTTGCCGGGGGCTCCCCAATCCCGCCCCTTCCCGAAACCGGGGGCTCTGCCCCCAGACCCCCGCTCCTCAAACGCCGGAGGGGCTGAAAATGTGCCGGTGTGGCAACGTCATAGCCCGTCCGGCGATCGAGGACGAGGCGCGGAGCGCCGATCAGCTGGGGTCCAGGGGGCGGCAGCCCCCGGTTTCGGGAAGGGGCGGGACTGGGGGAAAGCCCCGCAGGGCCCCGAACCTCAGCCCAAGAACCCCTCGATCCGCCCGCGCAGCGACCCCGCATCCAAACCGTGCGCCCGCAGATGCTCCTCCACCCGCCCATACCGCCGCAGCTCCCGCCGCCCGACCCCAAGCCCGAGCACCCGATGCGGCACATCCACGAGCGCGTCGTTCACGGCAGCCGTGGACGTACCGGCAAGGTACGGCTCGACCACCACGACGTCCGCCACCCCCGCCGACGCCGCCCGCCGCACGGCCTCCGCGTCGAACGGCCGCACCGTCGTCGCGTAGAGCACCGTCACATCCATCCCCTCCGTGGCGGCGAGCACCTGATCGAGGAGCGGCCCCACAGCGACCACGACCCCGCGCCGCCCCTCCCGCACGGTCAGGAACCGCGTGCCGTCCACCGGCATCGGCGCGGCGTTGGCCTGCACGGACAGCCGGACGTACACCTTGTCGTCGCCCGCGGCGACCGCGTGCCGCAGCAGCGTCTCGGCCTCGTCGGGGTGGCCCGGCACATGCACGGTCCAGCCGTCGAGCGTGTCGAGTAGGGCGACGTCGCCGGGCGACATGTGGGTGAACCCGCCCTCCGGCCAGTCGAACGAAGCGGCCGCGCTGACCAGGACGCCGCCCACGTCCTGATGGCCGAAGTCCAGCTTGATCTGCTCGAAGGGCCGCTCCACCAGGAAGCTCGCGAAGGTGTGGACGACGGGCCGCAGCCCCGCGAGGGCGAGTCCGGCACCGGTGCCGACGAGCAGCTGCTCGCGGATGCCGACATTGATGACCCGGTCAGGATGTGTCCGCATCGCGTCCTTGAAACCGTCCACGCCGATCTCGGCGAGCACGACGGCGACGCGCGGGTCCTCGTCGAGCAGCCGCGTCATGACGGGGGCGAAACGGTCACGCATGGTGTCCATGGGGAACTTGTCCTTCCGGAAGAGGCGGGAGTTAAGGAAAGAAAGAGCGAGAAAGGGGGGAGGGGAGGGGCGCAGAGCCGGACACCGGCATCACGCCGACCCGGGCTCGCTCCACGCGGCCGTCACGCCGACTTCGGCTCCACCCGCGCGATGACCGCGTGCGGCCTCCCCGCGTGCGGCGCCGTGAAGGCCTCGTACAGCGCCTCGTGATCGCGGCCGTCGACGGTGAGCGCGGACCACCCGGCCGCCTCGAAGCGGGCCGCGATGCCGCCGGGGCGGGCGTACGACGCCGACGCGTTGTCGATCACCAGGGTGTGCAGTCGTTCCAGGCCGGCCGGTCCGGCGTAGGCGATGGCCTCGTGGTTGCTGCCCTCGTCCAGCTCGGCGTCGCCGACGAGGACCCAGACGCGCGGGTCGGTGAGGCCGCGGGCCCGTAGGCCGAGGGTGGTGCCGACGGCCAGCGGCAGCCCGTGCCCGAGGGAGCCGCTGCCGATCTCGGCACCCGGGACCAGGACGCGGTCCGGGTGGTGCCCCAGCGGGGAGTCGTACGACCCGAAGCCCTCCAGCCAGTCGACGGGCAGGAAGCCCTTGGCGGCGAGCACGGCGTAGTAGGCCATCGGCCCGTGTCCCTTGGACAGCAGGAACCGGTCGCGGCCCGGATCGTCCGCGCGGTCGGGTGTGACCCTGAGCACGCGGTCGTAGAGCACCCACAGCGCGTCCAGCGTGGAGGTGGCCGCGGGGCCGTGCTTCTCGTCGCCCGTCATGAGGCCCATGAGGCGGGGGAGGTCCGCGTACGTGAAGGTGTGCTCCGTTGTCGTCGTCATGTCGACGAGCGTGCAACCTGAAGTGGACTTGAGGTCAAGCGCGGGAAAGGCGTGAGCGATCACAGTCCCGAGTGCGGTATTGTTTCGGTGCGCGTTCGGCCAGGGGAAACCCCAGGTCAGCGGGCAACGGGACGTGGCGCAGCTTGGTAGCGCACTTGACTGGGGGTCAAGGGGTCGCAGGTTCAAATCCTGTCGTCCCGACTGTGTTTCGCACAGCTCGGAGGCCGTTCTCGCCGTAAGGCGGGGGCGGCCTTTTCCGTTCCCCGCGGTGGGTGGTCGTCGGGTGCCGTGGGTGCTCCTCGGTGCTCGCCGATCGTGATCGCCGCTGGTCGGGGAGCGGTCACACGTCCCGCGCCGGGCCGGTGGCCTTGCTCACTCCGCCGCGCCGCGTTCACGACAAGCGATTAGGCTATGCCGGTTGTTTGGTTCCAGGACCGGACAACCCCAGGCAAACCGGGAGTGGCACGGCGAGCTCCCGGGGATCCGCGGCCTTCGACGATGGGACCCGATGGAAGCCACGCGCACGAACGCTGAGCTCAGCCTGCTCGAAGCGGAGATGAGCGAACAGTTCGGGGAGCCGGCCTTCTTCACCAGCGGGAGCGCCGCCGCACCGCGCACCCTGGTCGACATCCTCGACGCGACAGTGCGGGCACACCCCGACGAACCCGCCCTCGACGACGGCGCCCGCCAGCTGACGTACCGCGCGCTGGCCGCCGAGGTGGAACGGCTACGGCGACGGCTCGACGCCGCCGGAGTCGGCCGGGGCGACCGCGTCGGCGTCCGCGTGCCGAGCGGCACCAACGAACTGTACGTCGCGATCCTCGCCGTGATCGCCGCGGGCGCCGCCTACGTCCCGGTCGACGCCGAGGACCCCGACGAGCGCGCCGACCTCGTCTTCGGCGAGGCCGACGTGCGCACCGTCATCGGCGCCGGACACGCCTTCACCGTCGACAAGCCCGCCGACGCCCCGGCCGGACGACCCGAGCCCGACGACGACGCGTGGATCATCTTCACCTCCGGCTCCACCGGCAAGCCCAAGGGCGTCGCCGTGAGCAACCGCAGCGCCGCCGCGTTCGTGGACGCCGAGGCCGCCCTGTTCCTCCAGGAGGAGCCGATCGGGCCCGGCGACCGCGTCATGGCCGGTCTGTCCGTCGCCTTCGACGCGTCCTGCGAGGAGATGTGGCTGGCCTGGCGCTACGGCGCCTGCCTCGTGCCCGTCCCGCGCGCACAGGTGCGCAGCGGCGCCGACCTCGGGCCCTGGCTGGTCGAGCAGGAGATCACCGTGGTGTCCACGGTGCCGACGCTCGCCGCCCTGTGGGAGCCCGAGGCCCTCGGCGACGTCCGCCTGCTGATCTTCGGCGGTGAGGCCTGCCCGCCCGAGCTCACCCAGCGCCTCGTCACCGAGGGCCGCGAGGTGTGGAACACCTACGGTCCGACGGAGGCGACGGTCGTGGCGTGCGCCGCACTCATGACCGGCGACGAGCCGATCCGGATCGGACTGCCCCTGAACGGCTGGGAGTTGGTCGTCGTCGACGAGTCCGGCCGGCCCGTGCCGATGGGGGAGAGCGGTCAGCTCGTCATCGGCGGCGCCGGACTCGCCCGCTACCTCGACCCGGAGAAGGACGCCGAGAAGTACGCGCCCCTGGAGTCGATGGGCTGGCGGCGTGCCTACCGCAGCGGCGACCTCGTCAAGGCCGACCCCGAAGGCCTGATCTTCCTCGGCCGCACCGACGAGCAGATCAAGCTCGGCGGCCGCCGCATCGAACTCGGCGAGGTCGACGCCGCCCTCCAGGCCCTGCCCTGCGTCTCGGGCGCGGCCGCCGCCGTCCGCACCGCGCGCGGCGGCAACCAACTGCTCGTCGGCTACCTCGTCACCCAGGACGGCTTCGACCACGCGACCGCCGTCGAGAAGCTGCGCGCCGAACTGCCCGCCGCCCTCGTCCCGCTCCTCGCCCCCGTCGCGGACCTGCCCACCCGCACCTCCGGCAAGGTCGACCGCAACGCCCTGCCCTGGCCCCTGCCCGACCTCGACACCGGCGCCGCGGCCGAACAGCTGTACGGCACCGAGGCATGGCTCGCCGAGCAGTGGAGCGAGACCCTCGGCATCCCCGTGACCAGCGCGTCCGACGACTTCTTCGCGATCGGCGGCGGCAGCCTGGCCGCCGCCCAGCTCACCACCCGGCTGCGCACGCGCTACCCGAGCGCCGCCGTCATCGACATCTACGAGCGGCCCGTCCTGCGCAAGCTGGCCCGCCGCCTGGAGAAGTCCGCGCAGGACGACGGCGCCGCCCGCGAGATCACCCCCGTGCCCGTACGGACCCAGGCCGTCCAGGCGGCCCTGCTGCTCCCGCTGTTCACCCTCGTCGGGCTGCGCTGGACGGTCGCGCTCGCCGCGCTCGGCAACGTCCTGCACCTCTTCGGCGCCTACCCGTGGGCCCCGTCCGCCCCCTGGTGGCTGATCGCCGTCGGCGTCCTCGCCCTGTACAGCCCGCCCGGACGCCTCGCCATCGCGGCGGGCGGCGCCCGGCTGCTGCTTCGCGGCGTCAAGCCCGGCAGCCATCCCCGCGGCGGCCGGGTGCACCTGCGCCTGTGGACCGCCGAACGCCTCGCCGAGTACAGCGGCGCGACCTCCCTGACCGGCTCCTGGCTGGAGCGCTACGCCCGCGCGCTCGGCGCCAAGGTCGGCTCCGAGGTCGACCTGCACTCGCTGCCGCCCGTCACCGGGCTGCTCAAGCTCGGCCGAGGCTGCGCCGTCGAGACCGAGGTGGACCTGTCCGGGCACTGGCTCGACGGCGACCGGCTCGAAATCGGCGCGATCAAGGTCGGCGCGGGCGCCGTGGTCGGCACCCGCAGCATCCTGTTCCCCGGCGCCCGCGTCGGCAAGCGTGCCGAGGTCGCCCCCGGCTCGGCCGTGCGCGGCCAGATCCCCACCGGCCAGCGCTGGGCCGGATCGCCCGCGGGCAAGCTCGGCAAGGCCAAGCGCGACTGGCCGAAGCAGCGCCCGCCGCGTGCCGTGCACTGGCGCGCGATGTACGGCATGACCGGCATCGCCCTCAGCCTCCTCCCGGTCGCGGCCGCCGTGCCCGCGTTGTTCGTCTCCCGCGCCTTCGTGCCCGCCGACGCCGCGCTCGGCGAGGCCGTACGCGGCGCGCTGCTCGCCCTGGCCCCCGCGACCCTGGCCTTCGGCCTCGGCTACGCCGTCCTCATCCTCGTCGGCGTCCGGCTGCTCAGCCTCGGCCTGCGCACGGGCACCCGCCCCACCCACAGCCGCATCGGCTGGCAGGCGTGGACCGTCACCCAGCTGATGGACCTGTCCCGGCAGACGCTCTTCCCGCTGTACGCCGGGCTCGTCACCCCCGTCTGGATGCGGCTGCTCGGCATGCGCATCGGACGCGGCGCCGAGGTGTCCACCGTGCTCGCCCTGCCGAGCCTCACCACGGTCGGCGAGGGCGCCTTCCTCGCCGACGACACCCTGACCGCCCCCTACGAACTCGGCGGGGGCTGGGTGCGCATCGGCCGTGCCGAGATCGGCCGCCGCGCCTTCCTCGGCAACTCCGGCATGACCGCGCCCGGCCGCTCCGTGCCCGACGACGGCCTGGTCGGCGTGTTGTCGGCCACCCCCAAGAAGGCCAAGAAGGGCAGCTCCTACCTGGGCCTGCCGCCGGTCAAGCTGCCCCGCGCCGCGGCCGGGTCCGACGACAGCCGCACCTACGCGCCGCCCGCCCGCCTCAAGCTGGCCCGGGCGCTCGTCGAGGCGTGCCGGATCGTCCCCGTGTTCTGCTCGGCGGCCCTGGTGATCTTCGTGGTCGGGCTGCTCGCCCTGGCCGCCCGGCACGGGCTCTGGCTCGCCGCGCTGCTTTCCGGGGCGGTCCTGCTCGCCGCGGGAGCGCTCGGCTGCCTCGCCTCGATCGTGGCCAAGTGGCTGCTCGTCGGCCGGCACCGCACCGGAGAGCACCCGCTGTGGTGCGGCTTCGTATGGCGCAACGAGCTCGCGGACACCTTCGTCGAGATGGTCGCCGTGCCCTGGCTCGCCGGGGCCGTCCCCGGCACCCCGGTCATGAACCTGTGGCTGCGCGGCCTCGGCGCGCGCGTCGGGCGGGGCGTGTGGTGCGAGAGTTACTGGCTGCCGGAGACCGATCTCGTCACGCTCGAAGCCGCCAGCAGCGTGAACCGGGGCTGTGTCCTGCAGACGCACCTCTTCCATGATCGGATCCTGCGGACGGATACTGTGGTTCTCCGTGCGGGCGCCACCCTGGGTCCGGGCGGGATCGTGCTGCCCGGCAGCGAGATCGGAGCCCGGTCGACCCTGGGACCCGCGTCCCTCGTGATGGCCGGCGAGTCGGTACCGGCGGACACCCGCTGGCTGGGCAACCCGATCGAGGCCTGGCGCCCCTGAGGCGACGGGCCGCGTCGCGGGACAGGACGCGCTTCACGTCGTACGAGCACAGGGCAGGGAGCGGACCAGCGTTGAGCGGGCAGCAGAAGACAGCACCGGACCCCTACTTCCCGGGCAACGGTGACTCGCGCTTCCGGGTGCACCGCTACGAGCTGGAGCTCGACTACCGGCCCGCCCCGAACCGGATTGCGGGCGCGGCCCGGCTCAGCGCCATAACGGGCCGGGCGTCGCTGGCCGAGTTCCAGCTGAACCTCGGCGACTTCCGCATCGGCCGCGTCCGCGTCGACGGCCGCGCCGCGCACTACACGCACCGCGGCGGCAAGCTGCGGGTGCGCCCGGCGAAGGCGCTGCCCGCCGGGTCCGCGTTCACCGTCGACGTGCACTACTCGGGCAACCCCAAGCCGGTCAACAGCCCCTGGGGCGGGCTCGGCTGGGAGGAGCTGACCGACGGCGCGCTGGTCGCGAGCCAGCCCGTCGGCGCCCCTTCCTGGTACCCGTGCAACGACCGGCCCGCCGACAAGGCCGCGTACCAGATCTCGATCACCACCCCCTCCGCCTACCAGGTGGTCATCGGCGGCCGGCTGCTCACCCGCACCACCAAGGCCTCCACCACCACCTGGCTCTACGAACAGCCCGCACCCACCCCCAGCTATCTGGTCGGCCTGTCCATCGGCAAGTACCAGACGGCGCTCCTCGGCGACCCCGGGCTCAGCGGGGTGCCGCAGACCGGGCACTTCCCGGCGCACCTCCTCGCCGAGTTCTCCCGGGACTTCGCGCGCCAGCCGCAGATGATGGCGCTCTTCGAGGATCTCTTCGGGCCCTACCCCTTCGCCGAGTACGGCGTCGTCGTCGCCGACGAGGAACTCGACGTGCCCGTCGAGGCGCAGGGCCTGTCGCTGTTCGGCGTCAACCACGTGGACGGCGCGAGGGGCGCGGAGCGCCTGGTGGCGCACGAGCTCGCCCACCAGTGGTTCGGCAACAGCGTCACCATCGCCGACTGGCGGCACATCTGGCTCAACGAGGGCCTCGCCAAGTACGCGGAATGGCTCTGGTCGGAGCGCTCGGGCGGACGCGCCGCCCAGGAACTCGCCGCCGCCGCCCACCGGTTGCTGGCCACACAGCCGCAGGACCTCAAGCTGGCCGACCCCGGCCGCAAGCTGATGTTCGACGACCGGCTCTACGAACGCGGCGGCCTCGTCGTGCACGCCGTGCGCTGCGCGCTCGGCGACGACGCGTTCTTCCGGATGCTGCGCGCCTGGGCCACGGTCCACCGGCACGGCGTGGTCACCACACAGACGTTCACCGCCCATGTCGAGCGGTACGCGCACGGCCCGGTCGACGAGCTGTTCCAGGCCTGGCTGTACGGGACGCGGCTGCCACCGCTGCCCACCGTCGGCGCCTGAGCGGCGCATTGCGGTCGCCGTGACGTGATCCGTACGCCCGCATCGCGAGCGGCGATGAAAGCCGCGCTCTTTTCGCCCGGCCCGTTGGGATTTGTCGGCGGAATTCAGGAAAGCCGGACGGGCTTAATTGGCCAGAGTCCGGGAATCGGCTCCGCAGGCCCTGGACGCCCTGGCCGGGGCGGGGTGTCGCCGCCTAGGATCGCCGACGCGAACCTGAACCGGTGGCACCCGTTCCGGGCGTTGTCCCCGCCTGACCCGAGAAGTGCCGCCCCAGCACGACCGGAAAATTTCGGGAGAAATTCAAGAGGGAGTGGAAAAGATGACGGGGGAACAATTGAGCGTCGCTTCCCCGCTGTGGACGGAGCCCGATCCGGAACCTCGACCGATGGCGGAACCCCCGACGTCCCCGGAGCCGTGGGTGCCGTCGTCGGCGATCGGCGAGATCCGGTACCTGCACACCCTCGGACCCACCGGCACCAACCTGGAGACCGCCGCCCACCTGTGGCTCCGGCGGCGCGGCCGCGCCGACGACGGACAGGTCGTCCTGCACACCTGCCTCGAAGAGGCCATGGCGAGCGTGCCGAGGACCGGCGAACACGCGCTGCTCGCCTGCGCCGTCTACCCCGACCTGCACACCCTCGTCTTCGGCAACCTGCACGTCTGCCGCATGGTCGACTGCTTCCTGTGGCCCACCCACGAGATGGTGCTCGCCGCCCCGCCCGGAGCGCGCGCCGAGCCCCGCACCGTGGCCACCCACCCCGCCCCGGCCGGGCTCGTGCCGGACCGCGCCGCACGGCGCCTGGTGACCAGCAACGCCCAGGCCGCCATCGACTGCGCCGCCGGCCGCGCCGACGCCTGCGTCACCACCGTCGTCGCCGCGCGGGCCCACGGGCTGCGGGTCGTCCGCAGCTTCGGCGAGGTGCCCATGGTCTTCACCGTCCACCACGTCCGGGACCCCGCACGCCACCTGCGGGAACCGGTCCACCAAGGACGGGAATCCGGCCGATGAGCGCCGCCCCCGCCGCGTACCGCCTCCGGGACGACCTGCTCGACGAGGCCACCCGCCTCGGCCACGGACTGCTGCCCCGGATCGACGACTTCCGCACCCGCCAGCGCGACGACGGCACCGTCCCCGCCCCGGACTCCGACGACCGCCGCCGCCTGCTCGCCATCAAGACCGAGGCCGCCGCCTGGTTCGCCGAGCACGGCCGCGCGGCCCAGGCCGACGCGCTCGCCGCCGACATCGACGACTGGCTGGCCGCCGGCCTCGACGAGCCGCCGCACTTCGCCCGCAGCCGCGACGCCCTCACCGCCCCCGCGGACGGCGACTGGGCGGCGTTCCTCGCCCCCGTGCAGACCACCAACAGCGCGCCGCCGGTGGGCCGGCGCCTGGAGTTCTTCCTCGTCCGCCGCAAGGAACCGGACGCGCTGGCCGAACTCGCGGTCCACTATCCGCACCCCAAGAACAACTGCCAGGCCACCGTTCTGCTCGCGGGCAGCGCGGGGTTCGCCCAGGGCAACTGCATCGTCTTCTTCCCCGAGAATGTCGCGGCCCACGACAGAGTCACCGAACAGAATTACGCGATCTTCTTCTTCAACAAATTCCGCCGGATACACGAGACGTTCGCCCTGCCCTCCGCACAGTCCGTGCTCACCGCCGAATCCGTGCCCCAGGACTCGGCCGGACTCGACCCCGAAGTGTGTTACCAGGCACGCGGCGTGTGGGGATATCTCCACGACTACTTCCACCACCAGGGCCGGTGGCCGCTCGACCGGCACGTGAAACTCAAGATGAACTGGTTCATCGGCCTCCTCGAAGAGCTGAAGGTCGACGCGAAGACCGTCCTTGCCTGCCACACGGACCCCGTCGTCCCCTACACCGACGAGCAGATCGCCATGGTCCTGCTCGAGCGCGTGTTCCGGTACCCGCTCGACGCCCACGCCGTCCGCAACTTCGACGCGGGCACCGGCGTGTTCCTCTACTCCTGGCTGCGCGCCCGCCGCGCGCTCACCGCCGACCGCGGCGACCGGCTGCGCCTGGACCTCGACCGGGCCCTCACCGGGCTGCGGGAGCTGGTCGACGCGGTCGAGGGCATGGAAGCGTCCGTCGGCACACCGGCGGAGTACCGCGCGGCGGCCAAGGACCTCGTCCGCACCCTGCTGCCCGAAGGCGCGGACGGCGACCGCTACGCCTTCACCGGCGACCAGCGGACGCTGCTGCGGGCACGGGAGCACCTCATGTCCCTGCCGCCGCTACGGTTCGCACCGGCGGAGCTGTGAGCGGGACGCGGCGGGGCGCAGCCGGATGAACTCGGATGACCACTGACGAGAGGGCGAGCAGCCATGGGAAGCGGTGAGCGGGCCACGCTGGACCGGGCCACGATGGAAGCCGCCGTGCGGCAGTACTTCGAGGCGTGCAACAAGGTCGACCGCGACCTGTTCGCCCGGTGCGTGTCCGAACGGGTCGTGCACTACCTCGCCCACGGCATGTCAGGACCCGTCCCCGGCATCGACCCCATCGTGGAGCGCTGGGGCGCCGACGTGCGGGCCAACGACTCCCACTGGGCCGTCGACGCCGTGTACGCCGACGAGCACACCCGCACCGCCGTCTGCGAGTGGACCGCCTTCAAGCCCCGCCTGGGCAAGGTGCTGCGCGGCGCGGAGGTCTACCGCTTCGACGCCGCCGGACTCATCGACGAGGTCCGCATCTACTACGCGTCCCGCCGCGACGACACCGTCCCCGTCAACGAACTCGAAGGCTTCCCCTACGCCGAGCGGGGCTTCGCCACATGACCCCGGCCACGCCCGCCGCGCCGCCCCTCGACGACCGGGACGGCGTCATCTGGTGCGACGGCGCGTTCGTGCCCTGGCGCGAGGCCCGGCTGCACGTCCTCAGCCACGGACTGCACTACGGCGGCAGCGTCTTCGAGGGCGAACGGGTCTACGGCGGCCGTGTCTTCAAGCTCCACGAACACACCGCCCGGCTCGCCGCGTCGGCCCGCACGATGGGCTTCGAACTGCCCTGGTCCGTCCCGGAACTCGCCGCCGCCACGGCCGAGGCCGTCGCCGTCGCGGGCCTCACCGACGGCTATGTGCGCCCCGTCGCCTGGCGCGGCAGCGACAGCCTGCGCCTGGTCGCGCCGGACAACCGCGTGCACGTCGCCATCGCCGCCTGGCCCTGGCCGCGGATCTTCACCGAAGGCCCCCGCGGCATCCGCCTGCGCACCTCGCGCTGGCGCCGCCCCGCCCCCGACACCGCCCCCGTCAGCGCCAAGACCGCCGCCCTCTACGCCCTCGGCGCCCTCGCCGGACAGGAGGCCGAGGCGGCGGGCCACGACGACGCGCTGCTCCTTGACCACCGCGGCCGCCTCGCCGAGGCCACCGGCGCCAATCTGTTCCTGGTCATCGCGGGGGAGCTGCACACCCCGCCCCCGGAGTGCGTCCTCGACGGCATCACCCGCCGTACCGTCATCGACATCGCCCGCGACCGGAGCCTCTCCGTCGTCGAACGCCACCTGGACCCCCCCGAACTGGCCCGCGCCAGCGAGGTGTTCCTCACCGGCACGGCGTACGAGATCCAGCCCGTCACCGCCGTCGACACCCTGCGGTTCCCCCTCGGCGCCGTCGGGGCCGCGCTCGCGGCGGCGTACGGACGGATCGTGCGGGGCGAGGAGGCGTGCCCGGTGCCCGGCAGGGCCGCCCCCGTGGTGAGCGAGCGCGGATGACGGATCGCGGGGCCGGGCCCGCCCTGCCGGTTCCGGCGGGCGGACGGCGCGGGGCCTGGGCCACGGGGGCCAGGGCCGCCGTGCCGTTCACCGTCGCGATCTTCGCGTTCGGGATCTCCTTCGGCGTCCTCGCCAAGGGCGCGGGCTTCGGCGCGCTCGCCGCGACCTCCATGTCCGGCCTGGTGTTCGTCGGCTCGTCGCAGTTCGCCGCCGTCTCGGTGATCGTCAACGGCGGCGGCTGGGCCGCGGCGGCCGTCGCCGGGACCCTGCTGAACCTGCGCTACCTGGTGATGGGCTTCGCCATCCTGCCCGCCCTGCGCGGCGGCCGGGCCCGCCGCGCCGTCGAGTCCCAGCTCGTCATCGAGGAGTCCTGGGCCATCGCCAGCGACGCGGACGGCCGCTTCGACCGGGTGCGCCTGCTGTCCTCCGGGGTGGTCCTCTGGCTCGGCTGGGTCCTCGGCACCCTGCTGGGCGCGATCGGCCCGTTCAAGGCCGTGGACATCCTCACCTACGGCCTGGACGCCGTGTCACCCGTCCTGTTCTTCCTCCTGCTCGCGCCGCACCTCACCGCCGCGCCCAAACGGACGGCGGCCGCCACCGCCGCCCTCTGCGCCGCGGTCCTCACCGCCGTCGCCGTGCCCGACACCGCCATCGCCGTGGCCTGCGTCATCGCCGTCGTGTGGACCTGGAGGTCCCGATGAGCAGCGACCCGTGGATCGTCGTCGGCGCCCTGGTGGTGACCACCTTCCTCATCAAGGGCGCGGGCTCCCTGGTGATGGGCGACCGCGAACTGCCCGCCTGGTTCCCGAGGTTCGTCGAGTACCTGACGCCCGCGCTCCTCGCCGTCCTCGTCGTCACCCAGCTCGTGGGCTCGGCGGGCACGCACGGCCTGACCTTCGACGCCCGGATCGCCGGCTTCGCCGGGGCCCTGGTGGCCTGGCGGCTCAAGGCCCCCGTACCGCTGGTGGTCCTGGTGGCCGCCGCGGTCACGGCGGGGGTGCGGGCGCTGGGCTGAGGGCGTGTCCCACGACGGGGGTTCGGAGTCAGGCTCCCGTGCCCGGGTCCGCGCGCCGCACGACGGCCTCCACCTCCAGGGCGCGGGCGAGGCCCGGCCGGTGACCCGCGGCCCGGTACAGGTGCAGGGACCGGTCGACGGCCCGCGCCGCCCGGGCGTGCTGACCGAGCGCCACATGCACCAGCGCCAGCTCGGCCCGCGCCTCGGCCTCGGCGAGCCGCAGCCCGGCCTGCCGCGTCGCGGCGAGCGCCCGCCGGGTGCACGCGAGCGCCTCGGCGTACTCGCCCAGGTGCCGGTGCACGGCCGCGAGCCCCACCAGGGCACCGGCCTCGGCCCTGCGGCAGCCCGCCGCGCGCGCCGCCTCCAGGGCGCGGCCGTGGTGGTCCAGGGCGCCGGGCGCGTCGTCGAGGCGCAGCAGCACCGTGCCGATCGTGGTGAGGGCCTCCGGCTCCACCAGGCGCCGGTGCGTGCGGTGCGTGACGCCGAGCGCGTCGACGGCGTACTTGAGTGCGAGCCGCGGATCCCCGGCGTCCCTGCACGCCACCGCGAGGGCGTTGAGCGCGCCCTCCGCCGCGTACGTGAACAGCAGTCTGCCGTCCGCGGCGAGCGCCCGGGTGAGCAGGCGCTGCGCCTCCTCCGTCGCGCCGAGCGCGTGCTCGACGGCGCCGAGCCCCCACAGCGCCAGCATCACCGTGTGTTCGTCCCGGGACGCCTCGGCGCGTGCCCGGCCCGCGCTGAAGTGCCGGTGGGCGACGGTGAGCCGGCCCTGGTCGAGGCGGACGAAGCCGAGGAGGCACAGCGCCCACGCCTCACCGGCGGGCTGCCCGCCGGCGGCGTAGAGGGCCAGGGCCCGCTCGGCGTCGCGGGCGGCCTGGTCGAGGGCGCCGCGTTCGCGGTGCGACGCGGCGAGCCCGAGCACCGCCCCCGCGGTCTCCACGGGCTGTCCGGTCCGCGCGAACAGGGTCTCGGCGTGGTTGCTGTGCCACAGGGCCTCGTCGTGCCGGGCCAGTTCCCACAGCACGTAGCACATGCTCCAGTGCATCACCGCCCGCGCGTGGTCGTCGTGCGCGGCTTCGGCGGCCCGCAGCCCGGCGTGCGCGGCCCGCAGCCAGTCCGCGCGGCGCCCGTGCTCCATGAGGTGCCCGTGCAGGGCGAGCGCCGACTTCCAGGCGAAGGAGCGCGGCCCGTACCGGACGGCGTGCCGGGTGCAGGCGAGCAGCGCGGCCCGCTCGTCGTCGAGCCACGCAAGGGCATCGGTGGCGCCGGCGAAGACCAGCGGCGCCGTGGGGGAGCCGTCGGGCTCCGGCGGGTCGGCCGCGTACCAGGAGTAGAAGGTGCCGTACAGCAGGTGCGCGGCCTGCTCGGCGGTGGCCAGGTACCAGGTGAGCAGGCGGCCGACGGCTTGCTCGCGGGCGGCGGGGCTGTCCTGCTCCCCGGCCTGCTCCTTGGCGAACAGGCCGACGAGGGCGTGCAGGTGGAAGTGGCCCGGCTGGTGGCTCTCGAGCAGGCTGCGGGCGACCAGCTGGTCCAGGAGCCGGGCGGTGGCGGGCAGGTCGGTCCCGGCCAGGGCGGCGGCGGCCGGGGCGGAGATGCCGGGTCCCGGGGCGAGGGCGAGCAGCCGCAGGAGCTCCTGCTCCGCGGCGGGCAGCGACCGGTAGGACAGGGCGAGGACACTCCGTACGCCGGTGTGCTCCTCCTGGTCCAGGGTCAGTTCCCGCAGCCGGTCGCCGCCGCGCAGCCGCCGCACGACCTCCTCGATCGGCGGATGCCGGTCGCCGATGAGATGGGCCGCGACGATCCGCACCGCCAGCGGCAGGAGCCCGCACAGCCGGACGGCCTCGGCGGCCGCCTCCGGCTCGTGCCGCACTCGGTCCGCGCCGATGACACGGGCGAGCAGGGCGAGGGCCTCCTCCTCGCCGAAGACGCTCAGGCTCACCCGGTGGGCGTCGTGGAACGCGGTCAGGCCCCGCAGGTCGTTGCGGCTGGTGACGACGACGAAGCAGGTCGGCGAGCCGGGAAGGAGCGGGCGCACCTGCGCGAGCCCGGCCGCGTCGTCGAGCAGGATCAGCATGCGCCGGCCCGCGAGCAGGGAGCGGTACAGCGCCGCCTTCTCGTCGGTGCTCTCCGGCAGATGCCCGATGCCGACCCCCAGCGCCCGCAGGAGCTGCCCCAGCGCCTCGTCGGCCGTGGTCGGCCCCTCCGGGGCGTGGCCGCGCAGGTTCGCGTACAGCTGTCCGTCGGGGAAGCGGTCGGCCACCCGGTGCATCCAGTGCAGCGCGAGGGTGGTCTTGCCGACGCCCGCCATGCCGGACACGGAGGAGATCACCAGCGTCTGCCCCGGGCCCGCCTCGTGCTGGGCGAGGAGCGCGTCGAGCTGGCGCAGATAGTCCGAGCGGCCCGTGAAACTGGCGACGTCGGGAGGGAGTTGACGCGGCACGGGACGGGCCGGGGGCACGGCCGGGGCGACGGGGTCGGCGCCGGGGGCGAGGGCGGGGTCCCCGGCGAGGACGCGCTGGTGGAGTTCCTTCAGCGGGCGGCCGGGCTCGATGCCCACTTCCGCGTCGAGGAGGTGGTAGAAGTCGCGGTACGAGGCGAGTGCCTCCGCCTGCCGGCCGGAGCGGTGCAGCGCCAGCATCAGCTGGCAGCGCAGCCGCTCGCGCAGCGGGAACTCGCTGACGAGCGTGGTGAGTTCGGCGACCGACGCCTCGTAGTGGCCCAGTTCGATCAGCGCGTCGAGGCGGTCCTCGCGGGCCACGAGCCGCAGCTCCTGGAGGCGTTCGGCCTCGGCGAGCGCGAAGCTGCGGTCGCTGACGCCCTCCAGGGCCGGGCCGGTCCACAGGGCCAGGGCCTCGTCGAGCAGCGTGACCACGGCGTCGGCGTCGCCGTCGGCGGCGGCCTTGCGGGCCCGGTCGGTGAGGTGGACGAAGCGCAGCGCGTCGACCTGCTCGTCGGAAACCTGGAGGGTGTAGCTGGTGTTGCTGCGGGCGCCCGCGCTGACCAGGACCTCGAACCCGGAGGTGGCCCGCCGGCCCGGCTCCAGGATGCGGCGCAGATGCAGGACGTGGGTGCGCAGGGCGCTCACCGCGCCGTCAGGCGGCTCGCCCTCCCACAGGAGTTCGGCGAGCCGGGAGGTGCTGACGGGGTGGCCGCGGGCGAGGGCGAGGGCCGCGAGGAGTGCGCGCTGCTGCGGCCCGAGACCGACGTGACGGCCCCGGACCTCCACGCTCACCGGGCCAAGCAGGCGGATCCGCACCGACTCCTTCGGTGCCTGCTCCACCTCGGGCCCGGGGGTGCGGCTCACGCCATTGCCCCTATTCCCTCGGCTTCCCTGCGCTCAGTCGACTTCCCTCTGCTCTGCTGCCCGTTCGACGGGCCGGTCATGGTTCCGCGGTTCGGCAGCGTCGCGATCCGTGGGACGGCACGCGCGGTTCGCCGCGGGGTCGGGTGCTCAGGCGGGCCCGGCGACGAACCGCCGGATGACGCCTTCGGACACCGAGAACTCCCACGCGGTGTCGATGTCGCCCCAGATGTCGTTGTGGAAGCGGGCCGTGACCGACAGGCCGTCGGGCGACTCCCGCACCACCTCCATCCGGGCGTGGGACGAGAAGAGCTCACGTTCCACCCACGCGTCGAGGTCGCGTTCGGTTCCCACGTCGATCACGGTGGCGTCCTTGGCGAGCACGGTCCACAGAGCAGCGGGGTCCTGGGCGTTGACCGCGTCCACGAAGGCGCTCACCACCGGATGGGACGGCATGCGGTCACGGGGGGTCATCTGGCGTGCCTCTCTCGCGGGTCGGTCAGCCGCCGGTCGCGGCGCGGTGCAGTGCGTAGGTGTCCTCGAACAGGTGGTAGCGCGTGACCTCGCCGCCGACCACCGTGAGATGGGCGGCGAAGGGCGTGGTCAGCGGGGCGCCGGTGGCTTTGACGGTGTCGCGCAGATGGCCGAGGATCACGCCCTGCTCACCGTCGACGACGATGTGCGTGACGGTGAACTCCTCGGGCTGCAGATAGTCGTGCAGGGTGCTGAAGAACTCCGTGACCCCCGCCCGCCCGGTCCGGTTCCCCGACCACGGCACGTCCGGCGAGCCCGGCGCGACCCACTCCGCCGACTCGGAGAACAGCCGCACCGCGCCGTCCAGGTCCCGCTCCGCGAGCCGGGCCAGATAGGCGTCGATCACGTCCCTGGTCGCCCGGTCGGATGCCGCGGGGGACTGCGTGGACATCTCACCAACTCCTCGTCACGTACTGGCTCTTGGGCCTGGAGGTCCAGTGTGGTGCGCCTGGGGCGGCGAGCGTAAGTCACACGCCTCATTCCCGCCACGGGTTGGCGCTGCGGCACGGCAGGGCGGGGCGGCGGGGCCTGACCGGAAACAGCCGCTCGGCCCCGGCGGCAGCATGCGGTGCCAAAAGTCGCGAGAGTGATGCCTCGAAAGCTTGCGCGTGGCGCCATAGTGGTGCGACGATGGCGCCATGGAACTCACGCGGTACGTCGACAACCTGCGCCAGGAGCTTTCGGTCGCAGTGGAGGCGGGCGACGAGGAGACGCGAGAACTCGCCGAACGCCTCGTCACGCCGCTGGCTTCCGCTGTCCGTCTGACGCTTCTTGACGCGCTGTCGGCCGCCGCGGACGAGATCACCCGCGACCTGGCCCCCGGTTCGGTCGAGATCCGCCTGCGGGGGCTCGACCCGACGTTCGTCGTGACGCCGCCCCCGTCGGAGCAGCCGTTCGACGACGAGGTCGACCACGACTTCGACCATCCGCATCACGGGGTGGCGCCAACGCTGGTGTCACTGGTGCCAGTGACGGTGAACGGGGAGGAAGGTGCGACATCCCGCATCAACTTCCGACCCCCCGAGCACCTCAAGACCCGGATCGAGGAGGCCGCCGGTCGCGAGCGGCTGTCCGTCAACGCGTGGCTTGTTCGAGCGGTCTCCGCGATGCTGGAGTTCGACGAGCGCGGCCGCCGCGCGGAGCGGCGCGTGCCGCGCGGCGCACCGGGAAGCTCCCAGCGCTACACGGGCTGGGTGAACTAGCCGCAACACGGGCTGGGTGAACTAGCCGCACCGCGGCCACAGACTTCGGTCCGGCGTGCTGCCGCACGCCGGTACCGATCCCGCGGCCCTGGAGACCGACCTCCCCCGGCGGTCTCCAGGGCCGCACCCTTCCGGCGAGCACGCCGGACACTCCGGTGCGAGGGCGCGTCGACCCGGTGCGACCGGATGGACGTCCCGTCCTCGTACCGCGCCGCAATTCTAGGCGAGTCGCGTCCGGTGGAAAGCGGTATGCCGGGCCTGACTTGCAGTCAATTGCGCCAATTCGCTTACGGAGTAAGGGAATCAGTTTCGCTGTAGCGGCCATGAATATGCCGGACGCGCCCTGAATTTCAGTCAGTCCAACGTGGTCGTCAGACCAAGTGCAGCCGTTGTTGACTCTGTCGGGGGAGTGGCGCGGGGCAGCACGGGAGATGTCGCGGAACGGGCCGGTGCGTGAGTCGCTGATACGTGTAGGCCGCGGAAACCAGCGTCATGTGGTGATACCAGCCGGGAAAGGAGCGGCCCTCGAAGTCGAGCAGGCCGAAGTGGCGTTCCATGCCCGTGACCGCCGTGGTGGTCCGGGCCCGATGGGTGGCCAGTGAGGCAACGTTGTCGAGTCGCTGATGCGTCAGGCTGGTGAGCCACATGGATCCCGGACGGCTTTCCGGTAGCACTTCCGTGAATAGTCGATAGGGATATTCAGGCGTCGCTCCCGGCCTGTCCCCGGGCAGTCGCACGAGCACGGACCGGACGCGGGTGTGCTGCTGGCGGCCGTCCGGCGCGGTGACGAGGACGGAGTCGGTGTTCCCCGAGGAGACGTGGCCCCGCGCGCTCACCGGCTCCGGGGCGCCGGGCGTCCGGTCGCCGACGGGCAGCACCTTCAGGTGCTGGGGCACGGCGACCACGAAGTCCCGGGCGCGCTGGCTGAGTCCGCGCAGGAAGAGGGCCACGTCGGGGTCGTCGCTCATGTCGGCGACGACCGGCGCGGAGGTCGGCGCGGTGCGGGCCTCCAGGGTGTCGACCAGGTCGAGGGCCTGGGCCCACAGCGGGCGGTGGCTGACGTCCTCGGGTATGCGCGCGCGCCGGCGCAGCTGGGCGTCCTCGGTCCAGGGCGCCGGGAGCAGCAGCCGCCAGTCGACCGGGACGTGCAGGGCGTCGATGCCCAGGAAGGCGCCGAGCCCCAGCTGGCAGTTGAGGGTGCGGCCGGAGACCGGGTCGAAGTAGCGGTGCACGCCCACGGAGCGGTCGCCGCGCTTGGGCAGGACCGCGCGGCCGATCGCCCAGGTGGAGACGGGGCCGTGGTTCTCGGCCCAGCGGGTGAGTTCCTCCATGACGGGGTCCCAGTCCCAGGGGCTCAGGCTCACGAACTGGCGCAGGGACTGCACCGCGGTGGGGGACGCCGAGACGGCTCCGGCGAGTCGGCGTACGGATTTCTTCCCGGGAGTGATCAGCAGCCCCGCCAAATAGGCCCCCGCCCACCTGCGCTGATCGGCACGGCGCAGATTCTGGAAGACCTGGTCGGTGAAGTCGCCGAAAGGAGACGCGAGAGGGGTTTCGGGCACCTCGCTGGCCGGAGTCGATGTTGGCAATGCGCAGGGCACAACCATGCTGCGATCCCTCCCGGACGTCCCTGAGCGGCAGCTGCCGGGCGTCGAGTCTAGGATCCGAGAGCGCGTCGCACCATCTTGCTGCGGGCGTGACTGATGTGGCAACCACGGCAGCAAATCGGGTTTGCGCACCACATCCGCGAGGGTGCCGGGAGCGGACTCAACCTCTCCGGTTCGGGCTCCGGTTCGGCGCCGACTGGCGGGCCGATTCCACGAAGGGGATCAGGAATTCCAGGTTCCGGGGGCCGGATTCCTGGAGCGCGCGATTCCGGGGGGCGTCGCGACCCGATGTCGGGGGCGTCTCCGGGGTGTCCGTCGCACCTCGTCCTCTCCTCCGCTCGCGCCGCGACTCTCCGCGCGCACCTCCGCCTCGTCCCGAAGGGCCGAACTCCGGATAAGCGGAAGGAGACTTGCCGGAGGGGGTGCTCTTCGGCCACATCGGCGAGAGCGTGGCTGATACTCGTGTTAAGGGCGCGTATGGAAAATGCTAGGGTTCGTTAGCGGCCCTGGGATTCGGCTTATAGGCGCCAATGGTGACGGACCATCACCGTTTGCCCCGAATCCGGCTCGCTAACTCAACGAAGGACCCCCGCCTTCTGAACGTCCCCTTCTCGTCTGCAACTGTTTCGCTTCGCGCTACAGTTGGCTCAATTCCTGCCGCCAGTGGCGGAAGTTGATCGGTAAAGCCCCCGCTGCCCGAGTCCTGAGAGAGCTGCGTCACACCAGGACAGGCATAGCGATGCTGGGCTATCTTGTTCGAACTTCGAAAAGTCGCGACGAGCGACTGCCTCTTCCTTGAATCTCCAACAGGTGTCGGGTTCTACTCGGGTAGGCCTTTGGAAGAGACCACTGCGAAACCGGGTCATCGGTACCGATGGGGGACACGTCGGCCGTCCCGAGGACGCGGAGGTCGTGGTCGAGGCGAACGGGGCGAGTAGTTGAACGGGGCGAGTAGTTGATGTACGAATCCACACGCATGCCGACTGAATGCCTTCCGCGCAGTCCTCACGGACGCGCCGAACGGCCGGACCTGCCTGTGCTCTGTGCCGGCGGCCCCCTCGAGCGGTGAGGGCGGCCCGACGGCGTACACGCACGTGCCACGCCGACGGATCCAGCAATGAGTTGACGGAACTCTGACGACCCGACTCGGCGAGTGGCTTGTGAGAGCCCTCATCCGGCCGATCGGCTGTGATTGATTGGCCAGCCTGTGCCTCGCGATGCGCGAAGGCTTCCGACCCGTGCCGGGTCAGGACACGGCTGCCATACCCGCATGGCATTTTCCTGTTCGGATGCGGACCGGTGTGTCCGCGTTCGTTCGATGTTCTTTCACATGGAGGCATGATGACGAACCAGGTCAGCGACCTCGAGGACTCGAAGGTCGTGCTCTTCCGCCGCAACGCGACCGCGGTGCCGCGGCAGCGGAGAGCAGCGGTGGACGAGCGCCGTGGCCAGGTGCTGACGACGAAGGTGGGCCTGCAGATGCCGGCCGGTCTCACCTTCGAGGACTGGGAGCGGGCCGGACGCCAGCTCTCCGGAATTGTCAACTCCTCTTCCTGGTGGCTCGGGGACTGGCTGGTATACGGCAAGGACCACTACACCGACCGCTACCAGCGCGGCATTCGCGCCGCCGGGCTCCAGTACCAGACCCTGCGCAACTACGCATGGGTGTCACGGCGCTTCGACTTCAGCCGACGGCGCGCGGCGCTGAGCTTCCAGCACCACGCGGAGCTGGCCTCGCTGCCGATCGACGAGCAGGAGCTGTGGCTCGACCGGGCCGAGCAGATGCAGTGGACGACCAAGCAGCTGCGCAGCGCCATCCGCGTCGCCCGTGAGGACGAGGCGCGCGACGGAACGCAGACGCCCGAGACGATGCGGCGGCTCGCCGTTCCCGGCAGCAGGCTCCAGTGGTGGCACAAGGCCGCGGAGCAGTCCGGCATCGACTTCGAGCAGTGGGTCCTCGCGACGCTCGACAACGCCGCCGAGCGCGCGCTCGTCGAGGACGAGGCGGCACAGCAGCGGGAGCAGGCCGGAATCAGCGCCTGAGGTACTGGGCGACATGGCGTGACATGACCAACGTCCGCCGAGATCAGGGCAGTTGACCTCGGCGGACGCATAGACGACGCGCAGGGCTCGCACTCCGGAGAGGGAGTGCGGGCTCCTGCGCGTCGGCACGTGTCGGCGCGGATACGCCGAGCCGCTGCCGCGGACTGGACGGCGGGCCCCCAAGTCCCGTGAGTGAGAGGGTGCGTGGGGCCCGTCGAACGGTCCGCGGCAGCGGAACGGCCGTGCGGAAGCTATGGCGGGTGCGGACCTACGGCAGCTTGCTCATGAGCTGGGCCGTCGCCTGGTGGCGGGTGCACTCGCGGCCGCCGAAGGAGTTCCGCACGCGGTCCTGGACCTCGTCCGGCTGCTCCTGGCTGAGCTTGAACATGCCCTCGGCGCCCGTCACCTTGATGCGGAACGCGCCGACGGCGGGCACGATCTTTCGGAAATAGTCGAGTGATTCCGACATGTCCCAGCCGTCGCCAAAGGCACCCTCGTAGGTGCGCACGGTGGACTTCACCACCTCCAGGGTGTTCTCGATGCCCTCGATCTTCTCGACGACACCGTGGACGTGCACCGAGGTGAAGTTCCACGTCGGCGCGGCCGGGGTCACCTGATAGACCGTCGGCGACACATAGCCGTGCGGCCCGGTGAACGTCAGGAGATTCACGCTGCCCGACTCGAGCGCCTTCCAATGCGGGTTCGCCCGGTTCATATGTCCGAGCAGTCGGCCGCCCGAGAGGTCGTCCGACCATTCACCGGTCCACTCCGGGTCCTGAATGACCGGCAGATGAGTGGCAAACGGTCCCGCTTCGGGGCTGCCGTTGCTCACAAAGAGCGCCAACGGATTGCCGCGGATCAGATCCAGCATCCACGAACTGTCCGGCTGGCGGTACTGGCTGGGAACGAACATCCGGAGTTCACCCTTTCGCTAATCTCACTCACGGTATGGTGCCAAGTCGCCGACGCTACCAGCGCTTTGAGAGGCACAACCAAATTCATGGACGAGCCGCCATGGCTGTCCTGTCGGCAGGACAGCGGTGCCCGGCAGACGTCGCGGCCGGGGCCTCTTGAAAGGTCCGTCCGGCCCCTCTAAGTTGGCGTGGCGGTGTTCTCCAGCGCAATACTTAATGCGTGTCTCCCGGACCACCGGTCGAGATGTTCGAGACCATCAGCCGCACGTCAGACGAGAGTTGGCAGAATTTCCGACCGCAGCATTTCCGACCAAGGTCCTCTTGGATAACCGCAATGCCGTCGTCGCAGCTGCGGAAGTCCCAGTCGAAGCTACATCAGCGGGAGAATATCTATGGGTACGCGTGAAAACGAGATATACGACATCGTTGGGATCGGGTTCGGCCCGTCCAACCTGTCCCTCGCCATCGCCCTGGAGGAACATGAGTCGAATTCCTCGGAGCAGCCGATCACAGCCGCGTTCTTCGAGCGGCAGGCCGCGTTCGGATGGCACCGCAACATGCTGCTTCCGCAGGCGACGATGCAGATTTCGTTCCTGAAGGACCTCGCGACCTTCCGCAATCCGCTGTCGCGCTACAGCTTCGTGTCCTACCTGCACGACTCGGACCGCCTGGTCCAGTTCGTGAACAACCAGGACTTCTTCCCGACCCGCCAGGAGTTCCACCAGTACCTGGAGTGGGCGGAGGCGAGCTTCCGTGACCGCGTCTCGTACAACTCCGAGGTCACCGAGATCCGCCTGGCGGCGGAGTCCTCCGCGGACGAGCAGATCCTCGAGGTCGTCGTCCGTGACACCGTCGCCGGCACCACGCGGGTGGTGAAGGCCCGTAACATCACCGTCTCCACCGGCCTCGTGCCGCGCATGCCCGACGGCATGGAGCGCGACGAGCGGGTGTGGCACAGCTCGGAGTTCCTGGCGAAGTACGGCCAGATGAGGCCCGAGGAGCTGAAGAACGTCGCGGTCGTCGGCGCCGGCCAGAGCGCCGCCGAGATCACCAAGTACCTGCACGACATGCTGCCGCACGCCCAGGTCTCGGCGATCCTGCCCAGCTACGGCTACTCCGTCGCGGACGACACGCCCTTCGCCAACCAGGTCTTCGACCCCACCGCCGTCGACCATTACTACTTCGGCACCGAGAAGACGCGGGACGCGTTCTGGCGGTACCACAAGAACACCAACTACTCCGTCGTCGACGACGACGTGATCCGGGAGCTGTTCCGCCGCTCCTACGAGGAGGAGGTCGCGGGCGCCCAGCGGCTGCACTTCCTGAACCTCACCCGGGTCAAGGAAGTGAAGCGCTCCGGCAACGACACGCGGGTCGTCCTGCACTCGCTCCTGGACGGCGAGACCGAGCAGGAGATGGACGTCGACGCGCTCGTCTTCGCGACCGGCTACGCCACCATGGACGCCACCCGCCTGCTCGGCGACCTCGACGGCTTCTGCCTGCGCGACGAGGAGGGCCGCCACCAGGTGGAGCGCGACTACCGCGTCATCACCACCGGCGACCTGTCCTGTGGCATCTACCTCCAGGGCGGCACCGAGCACACGCACGGTCTGACGTCGTCCCTGCTGTCGAACATCGCCGTGCGCAGCGGCGAGATCGCCGACTCGATCGTCGAGCGACGCGGCGTCGGCGAGAAGGTCTGAGCCACCCCTGTTCCGGACGGCCCGTCGGCCCCCACCGACGGGCCGTTCGCATGCGCGCGCCCAGGGGGAGCGGCGAGCGCGCGTACAGAAGGGCGGGCCGAGCACGCAGGAAGGGGCGGGCCCCGGTGCTTCCCAGCACCGG
>NZ_JBHXTE010000072.1:0-35522 GCF_042677545.1 Streptomyces sp. NPDC127108
ACGGGCTAGAAAATGTGCCGGCAAGTTTCAGCCCCTCATGGGGGTCCCCCCTGCTCCTTAAGAGCTTGGGGGAGTTTGAGGAGCGGGGTCTGGGGCGGAGCCCCCACGCGGCGGAGCCGCAGATTGACACAGCCGGGAAGGGGCGGGATTGGGGAGCCCCCGGCAAGGCCCACCGCACCCCACCACCCACCTCACCCCACCCCCCGACCCACGGAGTACTCCACATGCACGACGACCGCCGCCTCGTCGAGGGCCGCCTCAAGCGGGTCCTCGACGAGCGCATCCGCCCCGCCGTATACCCCCACTCCGTCCCCCTGGACGTAGCCGTCTGGAACGCCCCGGGCGAACCGGTCCCCGTGGCCGAAGGCCTGGCCGCGGAACCGGAGCCGACCACGGTGGGCGCCCGCTGGGGCGCCCCGTGGGGCACCAGCTGGTTCCGGGTGACGGGCACGGTCCCGCCGGAGTGGGCGGGCAGAACGGTCGAGGCGATCCTGGACCTCGGCTTCGACGAGAACATGCCGGGCTTCCAGTGCGAGGGCCTGGTGTACCGCCCGGACGGCACCCCGGTGAAGGGCCTGAACCCGCGCAACCAGTGGGTGCGGATAGCGACACCGGCGGAGGGCGGCGAGGAGGTGCGCCTGCACATCGAGGCGGCGTCCAACCCGGTGATCCTCGACTACCACCCCTTCCTGCCGACGCAGCTGGGCGACAAGGAGACGGCGGGCAGCGAGCCGCAGTACCGCCTGGAGCGCATGGACCTCGCGGTGTTCGACGAGACGGTGTGGCAGCTGGTCGTCGACCTGGAGGTCCTGGGCGAGCTGATGCAGGAGCTGCCGGAGGACTCCGGCCGCCGCCACGAGATCCTGCGGGCCGTGGACCGCGCCCTGGACGCGGTCGACCTGCAGGACGTCAACGGTTCGGCGCCCGCCGCGCGAGCGGAGCTGGAGGGCGTGCTCGCCGCGCCCGCGCACGACTCCGCGCACCGCATCAGCGCCGTCGGGCACGCGCACATCGACTCCGCCTGGCTGTGGCCGCTGCGGGAGACGGTGCGCAAGGTCGCGCGGACGACGTCGAACATGACGGCGCTGCTCGAGGACGAGCCGGACTTCGTCTTCGCCATGTCGCAGGCGCAGCAGTGGGCCTGGATCAAGGAGCACCGGCCCGAGGTGTGGGCGAGGGTGAAGAAGGCCGTGGCCGACGGGCGGTTCGTGCCGACCGGCGGCATGTGGGTGGAGTCGGACACGAACATGCCGGGCTCGGAGGCGATGGCCCGTCAGTTCGTGCACGGCAAGCGGTTCTTCCTGGAGGAGTTCGGCGTCGAGAACGACGAGGCGTGGCTGCCGGACACCTTCGGCTTCGCGGCGGGCCTGCCGCAGATCATCAAGGCGGCGGGCGCCAAGTGGCTGCTCACGCAGAAGATCTCGTGGTCGCAGACCAACAAGTTCCCGCACCACACCTTCCAGTGGGAGGGCATCGACGGCACTCGGATCTTCACGCACTTCCCGCCGGTCGACACCTACAACTGCTCGATGAAGGGCAGTGAGATCGCCCATGCGGCCAAGAACTTCAAGGACAAGGGTGTCGCCCGGCACTCGCTCGCGCCCACCGGGTGGGGCGACGGTGGCGGCGGCACCACCCGCGAGATGATCGCCAAGGCGGGGCGGCTGCGGAACCTGGAGGGTTCGGCCACCGTCCAGTGGGAGACCCCGGCAGCCTTCTTCGAGAAGGCCGAGGCCGAGTACCCGAACGCCCCGGTGTGGGTCGGCGAGCTGTACCTGGAGCTGCACCGCGCCACGCTCACCAGCCAGGCCGGCACCAAGCAGGGCAACCGCCGCAGCGAGCACCTGCTGCGGGAGGCGGAGCTGTGGGCCGCCACGGCCGCGGTGCGCGCCGGATTCCCTTACCCATACGAGGAGTTGGACCGGATCTGGAAGACGGTGCTGCTGCACCAGTTCCACGACATCCTGCCCGGCTCGTCGATCGCCTGGGTGCACCGCGAGGCCCGCGCGACCTACGCGGCGGTCGCCGCCGACCTGAACGGCATCATCGCCGCGGCCCAGCGCTCCCTCGCCGGTGAGGGCGGCAGCACCCTGGTGTTCAACTCCGCGCCGCACACCCGCGACGGCGTCCCCGCGGGCGGCGCCGCCCTGCCCGTGGCCGCGGGCCAGTCCGCCATCGCCGCCCGCGCGGACGGCGGGTACGTCCTCGACAACGGTCTGCTGCGCGTCGAGATCGACGGGCGGGGCCTGGTCGTGTCCGCGTACGACATCGAGGCGGGGCGCGAGACCGTCGCGCCCGGGCACGCCGCGAACCTGCCGCAACTGCACGCCGACTTCCCGAACATGTGGGACGCCTGGGACGTCGACGAGTTCTACCGGAACTCCGTCACGGACCTGACGGACGCCGAGGAGGTCGTGCCCGGTGAGGGTGCGTCGGTCCGGGTCGTGCGCGCCTTCGGCTCGTCCCGCATGACGCAGGTCCTGACCCTCGCGCCCGGCGAGCGGCGCCTGGACATCGACACCGAGGTCGACTGGCACGAGACGGAGAAGTTCCTCAAGCTGGCCTTCCCGCTCGACGTGCACGCCGAGCGGTACGCCTCGGAGACCCAGTTCGGGCACTTCCACCGGCCCACCCACACCAACACCAGCTGGGAGGCCGCCAAGTTCGAGGCCTGCAACCACCGCTTCGTGCACGTCGACGAGCCGGGCTGGGGCGTCGCCCTCGTCAACGACTCGACGTACGGCCACGACGTCACCCGCGACGTACGGGACAGCGACGCCGGTACGACCACGACGGTGCGCGTCTCGCTGCTGCGGGCCCCGCGCTTCCCCGACCCCGAGACCGACCAGGGCGTGCACCGCTTCCGGCACGCGCTCGCGCCCGGCGCGACCATCGGCGACGCGGTGCGCGAGGGCTACCGGATCAACCTGCCGGAGCGGACCCTCACCGGCGGCGCGCCCGTCGCCCCGCTGGTCGGCGTCGACAACGACGCCGTCGTGGTCACCGCGGTCAAGCTCGCCGACGACGGCAGCGGCGACGTGGTCGTCCGCTTCCACGAGTCCCGGGGCGGGCGGGCGAAGGCCACCCTCGCCATGGGCTTCCCGGTCGGCTCGGTCGCGGTCACGGACCTCCTCGAGCGGCCGCTGGCCGAGGCGGCCGCTCCGGAGCCGGCGGACGGCGAAGTGGCCGTGTCCCTGCGGGCGTTCGAGCTGGTCACGCTGAGGTTCACGCGCGCCTGAGCGGGTCAGGCGCCCACGTAGGCCGCGAGGTGCTCGCCGGTCAGCGTGGTGCGGGCGGCGACGAGATCGGCGGGCGTGCCCTCGAAGACGATCTCGCCGCCGTCGTGGCCCGCGCCCGGGCCCAGGTCGATGATCCAGTCGGCGTGCGCCATGACCGCCTGGTGGTGCTCGACCACGATGACCGACTTGCCGGAGTCCACGAGGCGGTCGAGCAGGCCGAGCAACTGCTCGACGTCGGCGAGGTGGAGCCCGGCGGTCGGCTCGTCGAGGACGTAGACGAGGCGGTCGCCGCCCTTCTCGGCCATGTGGGCGGCCAGCTTCAGGCGCTGCCGCTCGCCGCCCGACAGGGTGGTGAGCGGCTGGCCGAGGGTGAGGTAGCCGAGCCCGACGTCCGCGAGGCGGCCGAGGATCCTGTGCGCGGCGGGCGTGTGCGCGTCGCCGGAGCCGAAGAACTCCTCGGCCTCGGTCACCGACATGGCGAGCACCTCGCTGATGTCGCGGCCGCCGAGGTGGTAGTCGAGCACCGCGGCCTGGTACCGCTTGCCCTCGCACTCCTCGCAGGGGGTGGCGACCCCGGCCATCATGCCCAGGTCGGTGTAGACGACGCCCGCGCCGTTGCAGGTGGGGCAGGCGCCCTCGGAGTTGGCGCTGAACAGGGCCGGCTTCACGCCGTTGGCCTTCGCGTACGCCTTGCGGATCGGGTCGAGCAGCCCGGTGTACGTCGCCGGGTTGCTCCGCCGTGAGCCGCGGATCGGCGTCTGGTCGATCGACACCACGTCGGCGTCGGCCGGGATCGAGCCGTGCACGAGGGAGCTCTTGCCGGAGCCCGCGACGCCGGTGACGGCGACGAGCACCCCGAGGGGCACGTCGACGTCGACGTCCCGCAGGTTGTGCGCGCTCGCGCCGCGGATCTCCAGGGTGCCGGTGGGCTCGCGCACCGAGTCCTTGACGGCGGCCCGGTCGTCGAAGTGGCGGCCGGTGACGGTGTCGCTCGCCCGCAGCCCCTTGACGGTGCCCTCGAAGCAGACCGCGCCGCCGCCCGTGCCCGCGCCGGGGCCGAGGTCCACGACGTGGTCGGCGATGGCGATGACCTCCGGCTTGTGCTCCACGACGAGCACCGTGTTGCCCTTGTTCCGCAGCCGGAGCAGCAGGTCGTTCATCCGCTGGATGTCGTGCGGGTGCAGGCCGATGGTGGGCTCGTCGAAGACGTAGGTGACGTCGGTGAGCGAGGAGCCGAGGTGGCGGATCATCTTGACGCGCTGCGCCTCACCGCCGGAGAGCGTGCCGGCGGCCCGGTCGAGGGAGAGGTAGCCGAGCCCCAGCTCCACGAAGGAGTCGAGCGTCTGCTGGAGCGCGGTGAGCAGCGGTGCCACCGACGGCTCCGTGAGGCCGCGGACCCAGGTCGCCAGGTCCCTGATCTCCATCTTGCAGGCGTCGGCGATGCTGACGCGCTTGATCTTCGAGGACCTGGCGCCCTCGCTGAGCCGCGTGCCGTCGCACTCGGGGCAGGTGGTGAAGGTGACCGCCCGCTCCACGAACGCCCGGATGTGCGGCTGCATCGCCTCCTTGTCCTTCGACAGGAACGACTTCTGGATCTTGGGGATCAGGCCTTCGTAGGTGAGGTTGACGCCGTTGACCTTCACCTTGACCGGTTCGCGGTAGAGGAAGTCCTGCATCTCCTTCTTGGTGAACCGGCGGATCGGCTTGTTCGGGTCGAGGAAGCCCGACTGGGCGTAGAGCCCCACCGTCCACACGTTGTCCGACTTCCAGCCGGGGATGGTGAACGCGCCCTCGGCGATCGACTTGGAGTCGTCGTAGAGCTGGGTGAGGTCGATGTCGGAGACCGCGCCGCGGCCCTCGCAGCGCGTGCACATGCCGCCGACGCGGTTGAAGGTCGCCTTCACGGTCTTCGTCTTCGCCGCGCCGCGGTCGACGGTGATCCCGCCGCTCGCCCGGACCGACGCGGTGTTGAAGGAGTACGCGCTGGGCGGGCCGATGTGCGGCTTGCCGAGGCGGCTGAAGAGGATGCGCAGCATCGCGTTGGCGTCGGTGGCGGTGCCGACCGTGGAGCGCGGGTCGGACCCCATGCGCTGCTGGTCGACGGTGATGACGGTGGTGAGCCCGTCGAGCACGTCGACCTCGGGCCGCGCGAGGGTCGGCATGAAGCCCTGCACGAAGGCGCTGTACGTCTCGTTGATCAGGCGCTGGGACTCCGCGGCGATCGTGCCGAACACCAGCGAGCTCTTGCCCGAGCCCGAGACACCGGTGAACACCGTCAGCCTGCGCTTGGGGATCTCGATGGTGACGTCTTTGAGGTTGTTCACGCGCGCGCCGTGCACGCGGATCATGTCGTGGCTGTCGGCTTCGTGCGGCGCGCTCGACCGCCGGTTCGTCCTGGTGGCCATGGGGGTCGGGTCTCCTCGCTGCCTACTTCTCGCCGGGCTGGTTGAAGCGCAGCATGTTGCCTGCGGGGTCGCGGAAGGCGCAGTCGCGGACGCCGTACGGCTGGTCCATGGGCTCCTGAAGCACCTCGCCGCCCGCGGCGCGGATCCGCTCGAAGACGGCGTCGACGTCGTCGGTCCTGAAGATCACACCGCGCAGCAGGCCCTTGGCGAGGAGTTCCGCCATGGCCTGCCGGTCGGCGGGGGAGGCGTTGGGGTCCGCGAGCGGCGGCTCCAGGACGACTTCCACGTCCGGCTGCGACGGCGAGCCGACCGTCACCCAGCGCATGCCCTCGAACGCGACGTCGTTGCGCACTTCCAGGCCGAGCGCGTCCCGGTAGAAGGCGAGCGCCTTGTCGTGGTCGTCGACGGCGATGAAGGCCTGCGAAAGCGTGATGTCCATGGCGTTCACGCTACGGGCGGGGGCTGCGGTTCGCTTCTCGATTCCTGACCGGTCCCGGGCCGGCTGCTCCCGGGCCGGTCGGGCTTGGCCTGACCGGCCCTGATCGGCCGGGTGTGGATCTTGGCGATGCAGGCGGGCACGGCGGCCCCCTCGTCATGGGGGCGGGCCCGGTACGCGGACGGGCTCTCGCCGACCAGCTCCGTGAACCGGGAGCTGAACGACCCGAGGGACGTACAGCCCACTTCGAAGCAGACCTCCGTCACCGACAGGTCGCCCCGGCGCAGCAGGGCCTTGGCGCGCTCGATCCGGCGCGTCATCAGATAGCTGTACGGCGTCTCGCCGAAGGCGGCGCGGAAGCTGCGGGAGAAGTGGCCGGGCGACATCAGCGCGAAGCGGGCGAGCTCCGGCACGTCGAGCGGCTGTGCGTACTCACGGTCCATCCGGTCGCGGGCTCGGCGCAGCCGGACGAGGTCCTCCAGGTTCACCCGACCACCATCCCACAGCCGCGCGCTCACGCCCCCGGATCTTCCGCCTCCGCATCCCCCTCCTGTCCTGCCGCAAGACGCCCCCGAAGCCACTCCTCGACCTCTCCCACATGTGCCGCCGCCGCGGCCCGCGCGGCCTCCGGGTCCCGGGCGACCAGGGCCCGGTGGATGCGGGCGTGCTCCCGGCGGGTCCGCTCGAAGGCGCCCTCCTCCTGGTAGCCGCGCCACACCCGGGCCCGGAAGGTGCGCGAGGAGAGGCCTTCGAGGATCGCGGCCATCGTGTCGTTGCCCGCGGCGAGCGCGACGGCCCGGTGGAAGGCGAGGTCGTGGGAGAGGATCTCCTCGGGGTCGTCGGTGGCGTTCATGGCCGCGAGGTGCTTCTCCACGTCGGCCAGTTGGTCGGGGGAGATGCGCGCGGCGGCGAGGGCGGTCGCCGTGGACTCCAGGACCCGGCGCACTTCGAGCAGCTCCACCAGGCGCGGCCCGCGCGACAGGTCGGCGACGACCCCGAAGGTCTCGAGGAGGTCACCGGCCTCCAGCTGGGTCACGTAGATGCCCGAGCCGTGCCGTGCCTCCAGGACGCCGAGCACGGTGAGGGCCCGGATCGCCTCCCGCATGGAGCTGCGCGAGATGCCGAGGCGGGTGGCCAGGTCCCGTTCCGTGGGCAGCCGCTGGCCCGGTTCGAGCCTGCCCTCGCCGATCATCGTCTTGATCTGTTCGATGGCCCGCTGGGTCACGGTGCCCTTCTGCGCGGGTGCTGCGGTGCCCTGCGGGGCGGGCGCGGTGCCCTGCTGCACGGGCGGGGCGCTCTGGGCGCTCTGATCCACGGACCGCTCCTTCACTTGCCGGGTGTCGCGCAGTTTAGCCACAGATGTGGTCGGACCACTATGGCTGAAAACCCGGAAAACTTGCCGTCGGGGGTGTTGTTGGCGCCAAGTGGTCTGATAAATATTCGCCCACGGTCACTCGACCCACCTTTCAGTCCCGTGACTCGACCCACCTTTCAGTCCCGTGATGAGTCCCCCTTGATTCGCTCGATGAGGAGCCGTCAGATGGTCGGCAGTACAGTGCGGAACAGCCCCCGGAGGAAGCGGCGCGCCCAGGGTGTCCGCGTGGGAGCCGCGGCGGCCTGCGCCGCGCTCGCGCTCACCGCCTGCGGCAGTACGAAGGACACCGGGAAATCCGGTGGCGGGGACGGCGGCGAGGGCAAGGTCGGGGTCATCCTGCCGCTGCTGACCTCGCCGTTCTGGCAGTCGTACAACGACTATGTGCCGAAGATGGCCAAGTCCGAGGACGTCGACGCGCTGAAGACCGTCAACTCCAACAGCGACCCCTCGCAGCAGATCACCGACATCAACAACCAGCTCAACCAGGGCGTCAAGGGCCTGGTCGTGGCCCCGCTCGACAGCGCCGCGATATCCGCGGGCCTGGACCAGGCCGAGCGCAAGGGCGTGCCCGTGGTCGCCGTCGACGTGGCGCCGGAGAAGGGCAAGGTCGCGATGGTGGTGCGCGCGAACAACCGCGCGTACGGCCAGAAGGCCTGTGACTACCTCGGCAAGCAGGCCAAGAGCGGGAAGGTCGTCCAGATCATGGGCGACCTGGCGTCCGTCAACGGCCGTGAGCGCTCCAAGGCCTTCCGGGACTGCGTCAAGGACAAGTACCCGAAGCTGAAGGTCCTGGAGATCCCCGCCAAGTGGGAGTCGGACACCGCCGCGTCCAAGCTGGACACGCTCCTGAACTCCAACCCCGACATCAAGGGCATCTACATGCAGGCGGGCGGCGTCTACCTCGCGCCCACCCTCCAGACCCTGAAGTCCAAGGGGATGCTCAAGAAGGCGGGCACGAAGGGGCACATCACGATCGTGTCGAACGACGGCATCCCGCAGGAGTTCGACGCGATCCGCAAGGGCCAGATCGACGCGACCGTCTCCCAGCCCGCCGACGCCTACGCCAAGTACGGCATGTACTACATCAAGGCCGCCATGAACGGGAAGAAGTTCAAGCCCGGCCCCACCGACCACGACTCCACCATCGTGAAGCTGCCCAGCGGCATCCTGGAGGACCAGCTGCCCGCGCCGCTCGTCACCAAGGAGAACGTGGACGACGCCAAGCTCTGGGGCAACGCGGTCAAATGACGACGTCAGCAATCGGGCCGGTCGCCGGGAACGGGGGCGCCCCCCTCGTCGAGGCGACCGGCATAGCCAAGCGGTACGGACCCACCGTGGCCCTCCAGGACGGCCGCCTGACCGTCAGGGCGGGCGAGTCCCACGCCCTCGTCGGCCGCAACGGCGCGGGCAAGTCCACCCTCGTCACCGTCCTCACCGGCCTCCAGGCACCGGACGCCGGCACCGTCCTGTTCGACGGCGAGCCCGCGCCGCCGCTCGCCGACCGCGACGCCTGGCGCCGCAAGGTCGCCTGCGTGTACCAGCGGCCCACCGTCGTGCCGGAACTGTCCGTCGCCGAGAACCTGTTCATCAACCGCCAGCCCCAGGGCCGCGGCGGACTCATCAGCTGGCGCCGCCTCAAGGCCGAGGCCGCGGAGGTGCTCGGCACCTGGGACGTCCACGTCGACCCCGACGCCCGCACCGCCGACCTCAAGGTCGAGGACCGCCAGATGGTGGAGATCGCCCGGGCGCTCAGCTTCGGCGCGCGCTTCATCGTCCTCGACGAGCCCACCGCACAGCTCGACAACCGGGAGATCGAGCGGCTCTTCACGCGCATGCGGGCGCTGCAGGAATCCGGCGTGACGTTCCTGTTCATCTCGCACCATCTGCAAGAGGTGTACGAGGTGTGCCAGACCGTCACCGTCCTGCGCGACGCCCGCTGGATCACCACCGCTCCCGTCGCCGAACTCCCGCGCGCCGCCCTCGTGGAGGCCATGGCGGGCGAGGCCATCACGGAGAGCAAGGCCCGCACCAAGCCCGGCGTCCCCGCCGACGCCCCGGTCCTCCTCGACGTGCGCGGGCTCACCAGCACCTCGTACGAGAACGTCGACCTCACCGTGCGCAAGGGCGAGGTCGTCGGCCTCGCCGGATCCAGCGGCAGCGGCAAGATCAACCTCGCGGAGTCGTTCACCGGCCTGCACACCCCGACCTCGGGCACCGCCCTCCTCGACGGCGAACCCCTGACGTTCGGCGACGTGCCCGCCGCGCTGCGGGCCGGAGTCGGCTGCGTACCGCGCGACCGGCACGGCGAGGGCCTCGTGTACGGCATGTCCATCGGCGACAACGCCACGATGAGCGTCCTCGGCCGCCTCGGCCGCCACGGCTTCGTCGGCTCCGACCGCAAGCGCGCCTTCGCGGACGGGCTCATCGAGCGGCTCGACATCCACGCCGAGGGGCCCGACCAGCCCGTGTCCGACCTCTCCGGAGGCAACGCGCAGAAAGTCGTGATGGCCCGGGCGCTTGCCTCCGACCCCCGGCTGCTCGTCCTCATCAACCCGACCGCGGGCGTCGACGTGAAGTCCAAGGAATCCCTGCTCGCCCGCGTCGACCACGCCCGCGACGACGGCACCGCCGTGCTCGTCGTCTCCGACGAACTCGACGACCTGCGCCGCTGCGACCGCGTCCTCGTCCTCTTCCACGGCCGCGTGGTCGCGGAGCACGCGGCGGGCTGGCACGACCACGAACTGATCGCGTCAGTCGAGGGAGTGGGCCACACAGGCCCAGCCAGGGGCGCGGGGAACGGCGCGACCAGCCCCCACAGGCCCGCGGCAGAACCACAAGGAGACCACCATGGCTGACATCAAGGCCCCCTCGGCTGCGAAGACGGCCACCACCCCCACCCCGGCCCGCCCCCGCGAGTCCCGCTCGGCGAAGAGCATCGTCCTGCACAGGGCCAGGGAACTCGCCCTCGTCCCCGCGCTGCTGCTCCTCATGGTCTTCGGCGCCTTCGTCAACGACTCGTTCCTCACCGAGCGGAACCTCATCTCCATCCTGGGCGCGTCCGCGGCCCTCGCGATGGTCGTCCTCGCCGAGTCCCTGGTGCTGATCACCGGCAAGTTCGACCTGTCCCTGGAGTCGGTCGTCGGCATCGCGCCCGCCATCGGCGCGCTGCTCGTGCTGCCCGCGGCCCAGGCCGGGTTCGGCACCGACATGCCCACCGCCGTGGGGCTGATCGCGATCGTCCTGGTGGGCGCGGTGATCGGTGCCTTCAACGGCGTCCTCGTGGTCAAGCTGAAGCTCAACGCGTTCATCGTGACGCTCGCCATGCTGATCGTGCTGCGCGGCGTCCTCGTCGGCGCCACCGAGGGCAAGACGCTCTTCGGCATGCCCGAGCCGTTCTTCACGCTCGCCACCTCCACGTTCCTGACCGTGCCGCTCTCGGTGTGGATCGCGGCGGCCGCCTTCGGCATCGCGGGCCTCGTGCTCAAGTACCACCGGGTGGGCCGCGCCCTGTACGCCATCGGCGGCAACCCGGAGGCCGCGCGGGCCGCCGGCATCCGGGTCGACCGCGTCATGCTCGGGGTGTTCGTGGTCGCGGGCGCTCTCGCCGCCGTCGGCGGACTGATGCAGACCGGCTACGTCGGCGCGATCAACGCCAACCAGGGCACGAACATGATCTTCACGGTGTTCGCGGCCGCGGTCATCGGCGGCATCAGCCTCGACGGCGGCAAGGGCACCATGTTCGGCGCCCTGACCGGCGTCCTGCTGCTCGGCGTCGTACAGAACCTGCTCACGCTCGCCCAGGTGCCGTCCTTCTGGATCCAGGCCATCTACGGCGGCATCATCCTGGTCGCCCTGATGATCGCCCGCGTCACCACGGGCCGCGCCCAGGACTGAGGTCCCGCGCCCCGCGCCTGGCTCCCCGTTCCTTTCCGGAAAGGCCTCCTGTGTCCCCAACTCCCGGCCGCGTCACGGCGGTCGACACCTACGACATCCGCTTCCCGACCTCCCGGGAACTGGACGGGTCCGACGCGATGAACCCGGACCCGGACTACTCGGCCGCCTATGTGGTGCTGCGCACCGACGCCGAGGACGGACTCGAAGGCCACGGCTTCACCTTCACCATCGGGCGCGGCAACGACGTGCAGGTCGCCGCGATCGACGCCCTGCGCCACCACGTCGTCGGCCGCTCCGTCGACGAGCTCTGCGGGGACCCGGGCACGCTCAACCGCGACCTGATCGGCGACAGCCAGCTGCGCTGGCTCGGACCCGAGAAGGGCGTGATGCACATGGCGGTCGGCGCCGTCGTCAACGCCGTCTGGGACCTGGCCGCCAAACGCGCCCGCACCCCGCTGTGGAAGCTCCTCGCCGACGCGGACCCCGAGTGGCTGGTCTCCCAGGTCGACTTCCGCTACATCGCCGACGCGCTCACCCCCGAGCAGGCCCTCGAGCTCCTTCGGGCGGGCCGCGCGGGGGCGGCCGCCCGCGAGGCCGAGCTGCGCGCCCGCGGCTTCCCCGGCTACACCACCTCACCGGGCTGGCTCGGCTACAGCGACGAGAAGCTCACCCGGCTCGCCCGCCAGGCCGTCGCCGACGGCTTCACCCAGATCAAGCTGAAGGTCGGCGCGGACCTCGACGACGACATCCGGCGCTGCCGCACGGCCCGCGCGGCCATCGGACCCGACATCCGCATGGCCATCGACGCCAACCAGCGCTGGGACCTCGACGAGGCCGTGCGCTGGACCCGCGCCCTCGCCGAGTTCGACCCGTACTGGGTGGAGGAGCCCACCAGCCCCGACGACGTCCTCGCGCACGCCGCGATCCGCGAGGCCGTCGCCCCGGTGAAGGTGGCCACCGGCGAACACGTGCAGAACCGCATCGTGTTCAAACAGCTCCTCCAGGCGGGCGCCATCGACGTCCTCCAGCTCGACGCGGCCCGCGTCGGCGGCGTCAACGAGAACCTCGCGATCCTGCTGCTCGCCGCCAGGTTCGGGGTGCCGGTCTGCCCGCACGCGGGCGGCGTGGGCCTCTGCGAGCTGGTCCAGCACCTGTCGATGTTCGACTACGTCGCGCTGTCCGGTACCACGGAGAACCGCGTGATCGAGTACGTCGACCACCTCCACGAACACTTCGTGGACCCCGTCGTGATCCGCGACGGCCACTACACCGCACCCGCCGCGCCCGGCTTCTCGGCGACCATGCGCCCCGAGTCCCTCGCGGAGTTCCGCTACCCCGGCGGCACGTTCTGGGCCGCCGACCTCGCCCACCAGGCCGAGGTCGCGGACAGGACGGCGACCACGGCACCGGCGGAGCAGCAGAAGGCGCGGCAGAAGACGGCACAGAAGGGGGCAGCGGCATGACGGACTTCACCGGCCTCAGGGCTCTGGTCACCGGCGGCGCGTCCGGCATCGGCCGGGCCACGGCGGAACTCCTCGCCGCCCGGGGCGCCCGGGTGGCGGTGCTCGACCTCGACCCGAGCGGCGTGGAGAAACCGCTGCGCGGATACGCCGCCGACGTCACCGACGACACGGCGGTGCGCGGCGCCGTCGCGGCGGCGGTCGCGGACCTCGGCGGGCTCGACATCCTGGTCAACAACGCGGGCATCGGCGCGCAGGGCACGATCGAGGACAACGACGACGCGCAGTGGCACACCGTCCTCGACGTGAACGTGCTCGGCATCGTCCGCACCACCCGGGCCGCGCTCCCGCACCTGCGGACGTCCGCGCACGCGGCGATCGTCAACACCTGCTCCATCGCCGCGACCGCGGGCCTGCCGCAGCGCGCCCTGTACTCCGCCTCCAAGGGCGCCGTACTCTCGCTCACGCTCGCCATGGCCGCCGACCACGTCCGCGAAGGAGTGCGCGTGAACTGCGTCAACCCCGGCACCGTGGACACCCCGTGGGTCGGCCGCCTCCTCGACGCCGCCCCGGACCCGGCGGCCGAGCGCGCCGCCCTGGAGGCCCGCCAGCCCACCGGACGTCTGGTCGGCGCCGACGAGGTCGCCGGGGCCATCGCCTATCTGGCGAGCCCGCTGTCCGGCGCGACCACCGGCACCGCGCTCGCCGTCGACGGCGGCATGCAGGGCCTGCGGCTGCGGCCGGTGGCCCAGTGAGCGGCATGGCGACCCGACGGCTCGGCCGCAGCGCCGTCCGGGTCAGCGAGCTGTCGTACGGCGGCGCCGGGATCGGCAACCTGTACTCGCCCGTCACCGACGAGGACGCCGCCGTCGCGCTGAACTCCGCCTGGGACGCCGGCATGCGCTACTTCGACACCGCGCCGCACTACGGCCTCGGCCTGTCCGAGCGCAGGATCGGCGCGGCCCTGCGCGGGCGCCCCCGGGACGCGTACACCGTCTCCACGAAGGTGGGGCGGATCCTGGAGCCGGTGACGGGGCCCGTGACCGGCGACGACCTGGCCGACGGCGGCTTCGCCGTGCCCGCCGACCACCGGCGGCGGTGGGACTTCAGCGCGGACGGCGTGCGCCGCTCGATCGAGTCCAGCCTGGAACGCCTCGGCATCGACCGCGTCGACATCGTCTACCTCCACGACCCGGACAACCACGGCGAGGAGGCCTTCCGCGAGGGCTACCCCGCCCTGGAACGACTGCGCGCCGAAGGCGTCGTGGGCGCCATCGGCGCGGGCATGAACCAGGCCGAGATGCTGACCCGCTTCGTCCGCGACACCGACGTCGACGCCGTGCTGTGCGCGGGCCGCTACACCCTCCTCGACCACCAGGCCCTGACCGGGCTGCTGCCCGCCGCCAGCGCACGCGGCGCGTCGGTCGTCATCGGCGGCGTCTTCAACTCAGGACTCCTCGCCGACCCGAAGGAGGGAGCGCGCTTCGACTACACCGAGGCGCCCGGCGAACTCCTCGACCGGGCCCGCTCGTTGCAGTCCCTCGCCGCCCGGCACGGCACCACCCTGCGCGCGGCCGCACTCGCCTTCCCCTTCGGCCACCCGGCGGTGGCGAGCGTCCTCGTCGGTATCCACGCACCGGGCCAAGTGGCCGACGCCGCCGAGCAGTTCGCGGCCGATGTGCCCATGGACTTCTGGAAGGAGGCCCGGTCGAAGGGCCTCCTCCCGCCCGAGGTGCCCGTGCCCGGAGAGGGCCCGATCGGAGAGGTCGCCGCGTCATGAGAGTCGCCCTGCACACCAAGGTCCGCGCCGACCGGATCGAGGCCTACGACGCCGCGCACCGCGAGGTCCCGGCCGAGCTGACCACCGCCATCCGCGCCGCGGGCGCCACGTCCTGGACGATCTGGCGCAGCGGGGCCGACCTCTTCCACGTCCTGGAGTGCGAGGACTACGCCCGCCTTCTCGCCGAGCTGGAGAAGCTGCCCGTGAACGTGGCCTGGCAGGCGCGCATGGCGGAGCTGCTCGACGTGGTCCACGACTACTCGGGCGACGGCGCGGACGCGGGCCTGCCCGTCGTGTGGGAACTGCCGTGACACAGGAGGTCGTCGACGCCCACCACCACGTGTGGGACCTCGCCGTGCGCGACCAGGACTGGATCACCGGGCCCGCGCTCGCCCCGATCCGGCGGACCTTCACCGTCGACGACCTCGCGCCGCACGCGCGTGCCGCCGGGGTCGTCGCCACCGTCCTCGTGCAGACCGTCACCGTGGCCGAGGAGACCCCGGAGTTCCTGGCCCTCGCGAAGGACAGCGACCTGATCGCCGGGGTCGTCGGCTGGACCGACCTGACCCGCCCCGACGTCGCCGACACCCTGGCCGCCCTCACCGAACTGCCGGGCGGCGCGCACCTGGTGGGCATCCGCCACCAGGTCCAGTCCGACCCCGACCCCCAGTGGCTGCTGCGCGCGGACGTGCGGCGCGGGCTCGCCGCCGTGGCGGACGCGGGGCTCGTCTACGACCTCGTGGTGCGGCCCGAGCAGCTCCCGATATGCGCCGAGGCGGCCGCGCGCCTGCCGCACGTCACGTTCGTGCTCGACCACCTGGGCAAGCCGCCCGTGGCCTCCGGCGGCCTCGAACCCTGGACGGCCTCCCTGCGCGCCCTCGCGTCCCTGCCGAACACCGTGGCCAAGCTGTCCGGCCTGGTGACCGAGGCGGACTGGGAGTCCTGGACGGTGGCGGGACTGCGGCCGTACGCGGACACGGCCCTGGAGGCGTTCGGCCCCGCGCGGCTGATGTTCGGCTCGGACTGGCCGGTGTCGGGGCTCGCTGCCACCTACGGCGAAGTCATGGACGCGGCACGGGCGTTGACGGACGAGCTGAGCGCCAGCGAGCGTGCGGAGGTCTTCGCGGGGACGGCGCGGCGCGTGTACGGGCTGCGTTGAGGTGCTCTGGTGCGGGGCGGGTGGTGTGGGTGAGGATGCGGTGGTCCTCGTCCCCGACGGGGCGGCCGGGCGCCAGGAGTGGGTGGCGGAGCGGTTCCGCGTCGTCCAGGCGAGGATCCGGCACGCCGCTACCGGCTTGTACCTGACGGCGGAGGGGGACCGTGCCGGGGCGGCGGTGGCGCTGCGCCCGAAGTTCCCGGACTCCGGCGAGGACAGGGCGTACTGGCGGCAGACGTGGCGGGCGTTCGTCCAGAGGGGGAACGGGCGCCTGCTCGCCGTCAACGACCTGTCCGGCTGCGTCCTCGGCCTGGGCGCCCCGGTCGGGGGCGGCCGTCCGCTGGTCCTCGAGACCACCGGGGCACCCAGGACACGACCTGCACGGCCTGGGCGCCCACCGTCGCCGCGGCGGCGGCCGAGCCCGAACGCGGCGCCGACCTGGCGCCGGGCACCGGACGGGTGCGGGTGACGGCGCGACTGTACGAGCGCCGCTCCCGGGTCATCGAGTTCATCCACGAGTCCTACCTCATCGAGGTCCCGGGCCGCACCCTGCCCGCCGGGCCCGTCCTGGAGTCCTTCGCGTTCGACGACTTCTCCCGCACCGCCTGGTACCGGCAGGAGCGGGAGGGCGACCTGACCGCCTACACCGAGGGATTCGAGGGCCCGGGGCGGGTCCGCAAGACCTTCCACCGGCTCGCCGGGGACCCGGGCCGCTACGTCGACGCCGACGAGGTCGACGTGCACTACGTCGAGCCCAAGGTCATCGCCCGCACCAACTTCCGCACCCCGCTCTTCATGCCCGTCGGCGGCAGCGACCAACTGCTGCGCACCAACCACCGGTACGACAACGGCCACCCCTTCTACGACCAGCCCGAGCGCCGCGAAGGCCACTACTACGCCAAACGCGACGGAGCGGGTACCGTCGACGCCTGGGACAAGAGCTGGATCGCCGACAAGGACACCACGCCCAAGGTGTTCCTCTCCTTCGACGGCGGCCGCCACTTCATCGACGCGCGCGACGTCACCTGGACATCCGACTGAGCCCCGCTCCGATGTCGGCACGCCCCCGGGCTGAGGGAACTGACGTAGGCGAAGGCCGCCTTACTCCTGTCATCCAAAGCAGTATGAAGCGGACCAACCCGGACCGGTTGACCGCCCCCACGCCCAGCCGTACGTTCGCGTCCCTGGCGTGGTCCACGGGGGACGCGCCCCATCGCGGGAACACAGGGGGACGCGATGCACTGGTATGTGGACGTACTGAAGAAGTACGCCGTCTTCAACGGGCGCGCGCGTCGCGCCGAGTACTGGATGTTCACGCTGATCAGCCTGATCGTCAGCCTGGTGCTGTTCGGCGTCGACATGATGCTCAGCATCTCGCCGGTCCTCGAGGCCCTCTACAGCGTGGCCGTGCTGCTTCCCGGCATCGCCGTCGGCGTCCGGCGCCTGCACGACACCGGCCGGTCGGGCTGGTGGCTGCTGCTCTTCCTGATCCCGTTGGTCGGCCTGATCATCCTGATCGTCATGCTCGCCAAGGACAGCGAGCCGCCCAACCAGTACGGGCCGAACCCCAAGGAAGTCTCGGCGGCACCGGCCTGGTGAGTTCACCTGTCCGCCGACGCGTCCGTGTCGAGCCGCGTCGGCGGCAGGAACTCCCGTACGTACGTCCGCTCCCAGCACGCGCCCGTCGCGCGCAGCTCGCGCCACGTCGTGCAGCGGTAGCGGTACAGCCGGGCCCGCACGTGGACCGGCGGCTGGTCGGGGAAGGGGCAGCGGCGCAGCAGCCGCAACGTGTCCCGGTCACCGGCAAGGAGCCGCTCGACCAGCGGACCGAACCATCCCTGGGCGTAGCCGGGCGAGAGCGCCGCGAACCACATCATCCAGTCGAGCCGCAGATGGTACGGAGCGAACTGGCGCGGCCACCGCCGTACGTCCCCCGGCTTGCCCTTGAACTCGTACTCCCGCCACGGTGAGTCCACCCGGGGCACCGGGTCCGACGTCCCCTCGATCACGACCTCGTGCCGCACCCGGCTGACGCTGCCGAACGCGCCGTAGGCGTTGACCAGATGCAGCGGGTCGAAGGAGTAGTTCATGATCTGCCGCCGGGAGAGCAGATTGCGGGCCGGGCGGTAGCTCAGGGCGAGGAGTCCCGCCGTCACGGCGATGACCAGGATCTCGTACCAGAGCGGGGGAGAGGCGAGGTCCGCGGGCGGGGCCGCGGCGTCACCGAACAGGCGCCGGAAGTCGACGGCGCTGAGGGCGAGCGCGATCGTCAGCCAGTTCAGCCAGGAGAAGTTGCCGGAGAGGACCAGCCACAGCTGGGTGGCGGCCATCAGGAGGGCGGCGCCCGTCGCGATCGGCTGCGGGGTGAACAGGAGGAAGGGCACGGCGAGTTGGGTGACGTGGTTGGCGGCCGCCTCCACGCGGTGCAGCGGCCGCGGCAGCCGGTGGAAGAACCAGCTCAGCGGCCCCGGCATCGGCTGGGTCTCGTGGTGGAAGTACAGACAGGTCAGCCTGCGCCAGCACGGGTCGCCGCGCATCTTGATCAGGCCCGCGCCGAACTCGACCCGGAACAGCACCCAGCGCAGCAGGAACAGCACGAGCACCGGCGGTCCGACGTCGTCCCCCGCCAGGAACACGGCGAGGAAACCGACCTCGAGGAGCAGCGACTCCCAGCCGAAGCCGTACCAGGTCTGCCCCACGTTCACGATGGACAGATACAGCACCCACGGCACCAGCCACAGCAGCATCGCGCCCCACAGCGGCAGCAGCCCGTCGGCCCCCGCGAGCAGCGCCACCGCCACCGCGCAGCCCGTCCAGGCCCACAGCGCGAAGAACCGGTCCGAGTAGTGGAAGTGGAAGACGCTCGGTGCCCGGCGGAACGGCACCCCCGCGACGAACCGGGGCACGGGCAGCATGCCGCGCTCGCCGATGAGCGCACGGAACTGCAGCGCGGCGCCCAGGAAGGCGACGAGATAGACCGCGGCCAGGACCCGCTGGAACACCAGACGACTCAGCCAGTAGGAGTCCGCCGTGAACCACTCCACTCCTCCATTGTGACGGGGAGTGAGGCCGGGCGCCGCTCAGCGGCTCCCGCAAGCCGGGGGCGCACTGCCGCCCGGCTCACCGGGGCGGCGCGACCAGCCCCGTCTCGTACGCGATGATCACGAGCTGCACCCGGTCGCGGGCTCCCAGCTTGGCCAGCAGACGCGTCACGTACGTCTTGGCGGTGGCGACGCTGATGTGCAGGCGCTCGGCGATCTCGGGGTTGGACAGGCCGCCGCCGACGAGGGTCAGGACCTCGCGTTCACGGTCCGTGATGCCCGCGACGTCCCGGGGCGGCGGGGTGGCCGCCGGACGCTCCGCGAACTCCTTGATCAGACGTCCGGTGACGCTCGGCGCGATCAGTCCGTCCCCGGCCGCGACGACCCGGACGGCGGCGAGGATCTCGTCGAGCGCCATGTCCTTCACGAGGAATCCGGAGGCGCCGGCGCGCAGCGCCCCGTAGACGTAATCGTCGTCGTCGAAGGTCGTCAGGACGACGATCCGGGTGGCGTCCGTGGCCTCGGTGATCAGACGGGTGGCCTCGATGCCGTCCATGCCGGGCATGCGGATGTCCATGACCACGACGTCGGGGCCGAGCTCCGCGGTGAGGTCGACCGCCTCGGCGCCGTTTCCGGCCTCGCCGACGACTTCGAGGTCGTCGGCCTCGGCGATGACCATCTGCAGCGCCGTGCGCACCAGCGGCTGGTCGTCGGCCAGCAGGACCCGGACGGTCATCGCGCGACCTCCGGAACGGGCAGCCGCGCAGCGACCCGGAAGCCGCCCTCGGGGCGCGGCAGCGCCGAGAACTCGCCGTGCAGCAGGCCGACCCGCTCGCGCATCCCGAGCAGGCCGTAGCCGGTGCCCGCGGCGGGGTCCGCACCGGCGCCGGTGCCGCTGTCGAGGACCTCGATGGCCAGGTCGCCCGCGCGCCTCTCGACCGTCACCCGGCAGGAGCGGGTGCCCGCGTGCCGGACCACGTTGGTGACCGCCTCCTGGATGATGCGGTACGCCGACACGTCGATCTCCGGCGGCACCGGCCGCAGCTCGCCGAGCCAGCGCACCTCGACGCGGACGCCCGCGGCCGTGGTGGTCCGCGCGAGCCGGTCCACGTCGGCGAGGCCGAGGCCCGGGTCGAGCGGGACCGTCTCCTTGGCCTTGCCCGGTTCCGCGGTGCGCAGCGCGCCGAGCATGCGGCGCAGGCCGGAGAGCGTCTCGCGGCTCGCCTTCTCGATCTCGCCGAGGGCGCCGCGGGCCCGCTCGGGCTGGGTGCCGATGACGCGGCGCGCCGCGCCGGACTGGAGGGCGATGATGCCGATGCTGTGCGCGACCATGTCGTGCAACTCGCGTGCGATGCGGAGCCGTTCGGCCGTGACGGCCTGGGCAGCGGACTGCTCGCGCAACTGCTCGGCGTGGCGGCGGCTCTGGTGCGCCGCGTCGCCTAGGAGCCAGGCGACCACGGCCGTCAGCGCGACGGTCAGCTCCGCCGACGTCCCGACGACCCAGCCGAAGGCCAGGCGCGCGAGCAGATATCCGATGAGCGTGCCGAGCGCCATGGCGAGCGCGGCCAGGCCGGTCCTGCGCGGCCGGGTCGAGGCGATGACGTACAGCGCGACATCGGCCGCGATGAACTGGAGCAGCGGGATCTCGGCCACGCTCAGCGTCGTCGACGCGCCCGCCGAGGCGAGCAGGATCAGGGCGAGACCGGACAGCGGGCTGCGGTGCAGACGGAGGCCGCCCGCGAGGGCGAGGAGCGTGGCCACGGCCAGCATCGCCATGCCGTCCCACCGGAAGAAGAGCACTCCCTGCTGCGCGGGCTCGGCCTCACCTGGGAGCCGGAACCGGAAGAGGAACGTCAGCGCCGACCCCACCCACCAGGCCAGCGCCGTCCACGTACTCGGCGGCACGCGTTTGAACGGGGGCTGCGCTGGTGTCACGGACATGTCGGCATCGTAATCGCCTGATCAGCGCCCGGAATCGGCCCACGGGTGTACAACCAGGGTCGACACCGGGCGGCCCGGATTGTCGGCGCCGGGCCGATGCCGAACGGCCCCCGCCCCCGGCACCGTTGACGCATGATCGAAGTCAAGGACCTGACCAAGCGCTACGGCGCGACGACGGCAGTCAAGGACCTCACCTTCACGGTGCGGCCGGGATACGTCACGGGCTTCCTCGGTCCGAACGGCGCCGGCAAGTCCACCACCCTGCGCATGATCCTCGGCCTGAACGAGCCCACGGGCGGCTCCGTCACCGTCGGCGGCCGCTCCTTCCGCGACCGGCCGCGCGGCCTGCGCCACGTGGGCGCGCTGCTCGACGCGGGAGACGTGCACGGCGGCCGCAGCGCCGCCGCGCACCTCGCCGTGCTCGCCCGCAGCAACCGCATCCCGCGCGGCCGGGTGGACGAGGTCCTCGCCGAGGTCGGGCTCGCGGGCGCTGCGGGGCGCCGCCGCATCGCGGGGTTCTCGCTCGGCATGCGCCAACGTCTCGGGATCGCCGCCGCGCTGCTCGGCGACCCGCCGGTGCTGCTCTTCGACGAGCCGCTCAACGGCCTCGACCCGGAGGGCGTGCTGTGGGTGCGCGGCCTGTTCCGGCGCCTGGCCGCCGAGGGCCGCACCGTCTTCGTGTCCAGCCATCTGATGTCCGAGATGGAGAACACGGCCGACGAGCTGATCGTCATCGGGCGCGGCGAGCTGATCGCGGCCGAGAGCCTCACGCGGTTCGCGGCCCGGGGCACCGGGGCGAACGTCACCGTGCGCACCCCGCGCGCCGCCGACCTGGCGGACGTCCTGACCGCCGAGGGCGCCGTGGTCCACCGGGACGGGCCGCTGCTCACCGTCACCGGCCTGGACGCGCCCCGCGTCGGTGACCTCGCCTGCCGGCACGCCCTGCCGCTGCACGAACTGGCCCCACGTTCGGCGTCCCTGGAGGAGGCCTTCATGGAACTCACCGCCGACAGCGTCGAATACCTCGCGGGAGAAACACGATGACTTCAGGGACCGTCTCAGGGACCGCCACCGGCACCGCCCCGTACGGGGCCGGGGCGAGCGCCGAGCCCGCCGCCCGCTTCCGTGACCTCCTCGCCGCGGAGTGGCTGAAGCTCTGGTCGCTGCGGTCCACGCCGTGGGCGTATCTGGTCACCGCGCTCGCCGTGATCGGCTTCAACGTGGGCCAGGCGTACGACACGTACCGCTACTGGACGGACGAGGCGGCGGGCGACGCGGACGAGTTCGTCCGCGACGGCATCCCCCTCGCCGAGGCCTTCACCTCCAACGCCGCCGTGATCCATCTCCTGGCGGCCGGAGCGATCGGCGCCGTGACGGTCGTGGGGGAGTACGGCACCGGGCTGATCCGGACGACGTTCGCGGCCGTGCCCGCCCGCCGTTCGGTGATGGCGGCCAAGGCCGCCGTGGTCGCGGCGGTGACCACCGTGTTCGGGCTGCTCGTCGCCTTCGTGTCCTTCTTCTCGACGCAGGCGATCCTGTCCGGCCGGGACATCGGGGTCTCCCTCGACCACCCCGGCGCCCTGCGCGTCGTTCTTGCCTCGGCGCTGCTCACCCCCGTCGCCGCGCTGACGGGCATGGCGCTCGGCACGCTCCTGCGCCACATGGGCAGCACCATGATCGCCAGTGTCATGACGCTCCTGGTGCTGCCCATGGTCGTCAGCCCCGACCGCTACTGGTCGGCCCTCATCGCGCACTCCCTGCCGTACCCGGCGTGGCGACGGCTGACCGAGCCCGGCGCACACTTCGGGCCGTACCCGTGGTCGGCGGGCGGGGCCTGGACCGTGTACGCGGCGTGGGCGCTGGCCGCTGTCGCGATCACCGTGTTCAGCGTGGACAGAAGGGACCAGTGAGGGGAGCCGGGAGCCGGCTCAGTTGGTGTTGAGCGTCAGGCCGTAGTACCGCAGCGTGTCGTCCAACGGCTGGAAGTAGGACGAGCCCTGGTCGTTCACCCCGCCGCAGGACTGGTTCGTCGGGCCGCCCGACGTCATGCCCTGGGCCTGGTTGCCCGCGATGTACGCGCCGCCGCTGTCGCCGCCCTCGACGCACACCGTGGACCGGCCGAGGCCCCTGACGACGGTGTCCGGGCCGCCGTTGCGGTCGGTGTAGGTGACGGTGACGTTGTACGCGTTGACCTTGCCGCAGGTCCAGCCGGTCGTCGAGCCGGACTTGCAGAGGCTCGCGCCGACCGCCGCGCGCTGGCTGCCGCGCACCGCGACCGAGGCGCCGTTGCCCCAGGTGCCGACCGACGTCGTGATCGAGGAGCCCGAGTCGACCGTCGCCAGACCCATGTCGACGCTGTCGCGGCCGAGCGCGAAGCGGGTCGTCGAGCCGGAGGCGAACTTCGAGCCGTCGAAGTAGAGGCCCGGGTTGCCGGTGACGCAGTGGCCGGCGGTGACGAGGTACTGCCGGCCCGAGGAGTTCTTCGCGCCGAAGCCGACCGAGCACCACGAGCCGGGGTTGTTGTTGATGTTCATCCGGCTGCCCGGGGCTACGGCCGCCTTCGGCTGGAGCTCGCGGTCGCTCTTGACGACGCGGACGGCCTTCCCGTGGCTGCGGGCCTCCTTGAGGAAGGCGCGCGCGGCCGGGGTGGCGGAGTCGGTCACGGTGACCTTGACGGTGTCGGAGGCCAGGTCGGCCTCCCAGGAGGCGACGCCGGTCGGGACCCGCTTCGCCGCCGAGGCGTCGAGTGCGGCGGTGATGCGCTTCAGTTCGGCCTCGCCCCGGCTCGGGATGCGGGCGGTCAGGCCGGTGGCCTTCACCTTCTTCGCCTCACGGGCGGCGCCGACGTTCACCGTCAGCGTGCCCTTCGCGTCGAAGAAGGCGCCGTCCGTCCGGACGCCGTCCTGGCGCAGCCGGTCGAGTCTCCGCTGCTGGTCGGCCTGTTCGTCGAGGTGTCGTACGGCGGCGGCGTCGCTCACGCCGAGGGTGTCGGCGAGGGCCTCGATCATCTGCGGCTCGTAGCGTGGCGTGGGGGGAGCGTCGGCTTGTGCGCCGGTGGCGCCGGTCGTGGCCACCAGGGCTGTCGCCGCGGCGGCGGCGAGTATGAAATGCCGAGCATGCGCCATGTGAATGCCTTTCAACTGAGTGGGGGATCACGGCAGTTCGATGCACCGGGGTGGGGTCATTCGGTGCACCGAACCGCCGTCGGCGCGGTATGCGGGATTTCCCGGACCGGGCCGTGGGCGAAACCCTCCCGTCGGTTCGGGCGGTCACACAAGGCATGGCGGGGCACGGGGTCTTAAGGCGAAAGACGTAAACACTTAATGCGCGGACCCGGGGAATGCGATGGTGCCTCAGAGCGACGCGGGCGCAACGATCGGTGCTCGTCCAGGGGTTGACGCGGGGGAAGAGCACCGCGGAAGCGGCGCTTCAGATATTGACGTAAGCGGCCTTGTCGGGGTTTGGTAGCGGGGCCGTGGGTCGTCATCTGTCATGCCGGGAGGCGGAATTCGTGACGGATACATCCGGGCTGTCGTCGAGCAAGCCGAACAACCTGGAAATCCCTACCGAATCGGCCTTTTCGGCTGCATGCCCCGCTCCGTTCGCCGTCGCCCTGCGCGAGGCGGTACGTCGGCGCGGGCTTCCCCTGGACCGTATCTGCGAGCGGCTGAACGCCCGCGGCATCCGACTGACCCCCGCGACCCTCAGCTACTGGCAGCGTGATCGCACCCGGCCCGAACGCTCCGACTCACTGCGCGCGGTGGTCGCCCTGGAGAGCATCCTCGACCTGCCGCCCGGCGGCCTCTCCGCGCTCCTGCCGCCCCAGCGCCCGCGCGGACGCCGGGTCGCCCGCACCGACGAGCACGCGACCCGCCGTCTCTACGGCCAGGAGTCCTGGCAGGAACAGGCGCTCGGGGACGCCTTCGCGGACTTCAACCGGGACATCGTCGTCCTCCTCACTCGCGAGGTCCTGCACCTCGACCGGCGCGGCTGCGTACGCCGCCTGATCGTGAATCACCTGGTCCGCGCCGTCGCCGACGGGCCGGAGCAGATGATGAACCTGCACTTTCTGGACGATCCCGACGGCGGGCTGCCCGAGGCGAACCTGCGCTGCGGGCAACTGGAGTCGCTGCGGCAGGACGCGGCCTCGGGCGGCGTGATGCTCCAGATCGGCTTCGGCCGTCCGCTGACCCTGGGCGAGACCATGGCCGTCGACTACGAGATCCGCACCGCCCCCTACGACAGCCCGACGGGGTTCCACGAGCGCGGCATACGCGGCAACCAGGACGCCTATCTGCTGCACGTGTACTTCCCCCACGACCGGCACCCGGCGCTCTGCCACTCGTACTACCGGGAGAACTCCGCCGCCAAGGAGCGCAAGGTGCGCCCCCTCGCCGTGGACACCTCCGGCACGGCCCATCTGTACGCCGCGCAGTGCAGGCAGGGCATCTACGGCATGCGCTGGCACTGGCCGGACGACAGCCCTTCGTAGTTCTCCCGTTCTCTCGTTCTCCTTGAGTTTTCTGTTCTCCCCGGCCTTTGAGTGCCGCGGTTTTCCGCCGTTCCCGGAGCCTCGCCCGCCCCGGCTCCGTTTGCGGGGCCCCGCTGCGCCCGCCAGACAATGAGGGACGAATGCCCCGGCAACAGGCGGGAGACCCCCCGTGCGCGCATCCACCAGAACGTGGGCGACGGCCCTCGGGATATCCGCGGCGCTGACCGTCGCGGGATGCTCCGGTTCGGACAGCGGTGGCCAGGAGAAGGAGCAGCGGGCCGACAGCGGCCGCGAGCTGTTCCTGCAACCCGTGGCCGCCCAGGGCCCGGACCCCTTCACGGACTCCACCGCGCGGGCCGCCGAGACCCCGCCCCCCGTCACCCGTTCGCCGCAACCGTCCCCCAGCGGCTCCTCCTCGCCGGCCGACCAGGGCCTGCGCTCCCTGGCGGGCGGCACCCCCGGCCTGTACGGCGGCACACAGCGGATCGCCAGCTGTGACGTCGGCCGCCAGATCCAGTACCTGACCGCCGAACCCGCGCGGGCCCGTGCCTTCGCCGGGGCCGTCGGCGTCGCGCAGGACCAGGTCCCCGCCTATCTGCGGGGCCTCACCCCCGTCGTCCTGCGCGCCGACACGCGCGTCACCAACCACGGCTACCGCGACGGGCGCGCCACCGCCTTCCAGTCCGTCCTCCAGGCCGGTACCGCCGTCCTCGTCGACGACCGCGGCCTGCCCCGGGTGCGCTGCGCGTGCGGCAACCCGCTGCGGCCGCCGGTCGCCTTCCGGCAGCAGCCGACCCACAGCGGACAGCAGTGGCAGGGCTACCGGCCGACCAAGGTCGTCGTGGTGACGCCCGCGCCCCGGCCGGTCACCGTCATCGTCATCGTGAACATCGTCAACAACACCTGGATCGAACGGCGGACCGGCGACGAGCACGGCAGGGACGACCGGCCCGTGCCGCCCCCGAAGCCCTCGCCCACGGATCCCACCGATCCCACCGATCCCACGGACTCCACGGACCCCTCGGACTCCACCGATCCCTCGGATTCCACCGATCCGACGGACCCCACCGACTCCGGCGACCCGGACGGGACCCGTGACCCCGACCAGCTCCAGGACCCGTCCGACGGCACGGACCCCTCCGATCCCTCCGACCGCTCCGACAGCACTGACCCATCGGACGCCACGGACCCGGGCGACCCCTCAGACCCCACAGACCCGTCCGACCGCGTCCCCGGCCCCACCACGCCCGACGCGGACGGCACCTCGCCCGACTGCCCCACGCCGGGCACGGGCGACCCCTTCGGCGGTCCCCAGACCCCGCTCCCGCCCGGCTGCCCCTCACCGCCGACCGGCGCGCGCGGCCGCTGACGGGCGGGCGTGCGTGGGCCGCGCCGCAGGTCGGCGGCCGTCCACATGCGGCCGTCCGAGGGTCGGCCTAGCGTTGGCCCATGGACGCGGGCACGGGAGGTGTCGAGGCGGCGGTGCGGCGCTGCGGCGGCTCCGCATCCCCTGCCGCCGGTGACACCGATGCCACCGGTGCCGCCGGTGTCACCTGCTGCTTCCTCGACACCTACGGTGCCGGGCTCGGGATGGGCAGCTTCGAGTGGGACCTCAGGAGCGGCGAACTGCTCCTGGACGACGAGGGCCTCGCCCTGTTCGACCTGCGGCGTGACGAGTTCGACAACCGGCCGCAGAGCCTCGCCGTGCGGGTGCCGCCGGGGGAGGCCCACCGCCTGGACGTCCAGGTGTCGCAGGCCATCAAGAACGGCGACTGCGGCTACGGCGCGTACTTCCGGGTGCGCCTTCGCGACGGCAGCCTGCACTGGCGGCACACCCAGGGCCACGTCCTGCGCGACGGCTCCGAGCGCCCGCAGCGCATCGTGGGCATCCTGCGCGACGCCACCCGGGAGCTGAGCGACAGCACCGCGCACCGCGAGCGCGTGGAGGCGGAGGCGGACCGGCGCCGCCGTACCAGCGTCGTCCAGGGCACCACGGCGGCGCTCGCCCACGCCCGGACCGTCGCCGACGTCATCGACGTGCTGAGCGACGCCCAGGGCCTCGCGCACCTCGGCGCCTCGCACCTGGTGATGGGCCTGGTCGAGGCCGGCCGGATCCGGCTCGTCGCGGAGGGCCCGCCGGAGGGCTATGTGCCCGGCACCCGCCTCACCCGCGTCGACGAGGCCTACCCCATGAGCGAGGCCGTGCGCACGCTCTCGCCGCGCTACATCGAGACGCCGGAGGAGTTCGCCGCCTCGTACCCGCTGCTCTGGCCGCACATCGAGCACCTCGGGATCGCCTCGGCCGCCTATCTGCCGCTGATCGCCCAGGCCAAGCCGCTCGGCGTGCTCGGTCTGCTCTACCAGGACCGCACCGGCTTCACCCAGGAGGAACGCACCGTCCTGGTGGCGCTCGGCAGCAGCATCGCGCAGAGCCTGCAGCGGGCCATGTTCTACGAGCAGGAGAAGGACCTCGCCCAGGGCCTCCAGCAGGCGATGCTGCCCCGCTCCATCCCCGGCGTGCCCGGCGCCGACATCGCGGTGCGCTACCGCAGCGCGGCGGTCGGCCGGGACATCGGCGGCGACTGGTACGACGTCATCCCGCTGCCCGGCGGCCGCGTCGGCGCCGTCATCGGCGACGTCCAGGGCCATGACACGCACGCCGCCGCCGTCATGGGCCAACTGCGCATCGTGCTGCGCGCGTACGCCGCCGAGGGCCACACCCCCGCCACCGTCATGGCCCGCGCCTCCGGCTTCCTGCACGAACTCGACACCGAGCGCTTCGCCACCTGCCTGTACGCGGAGGCCGACCTCAGCACCGGCGTGGTGCAGCTCGTCCGCGCCGGACACATCGACCCGCTCCTCCGCCTGACCGACGGCACCTGCCGCCGGGTGCCGGTCGAGGGCGGCCTGCCGCTCGGCCTTTCCGCCGAGTTCGGGCGCCTCGACTACCCCGTCACCACCCTCGAACTCGACCCCGACCAGATGCTGTTGCTCTACACCGACGGCCTCGTCGAGGAGCCCGGCGCCGACCTCGACGACGGCACCCAGGCGCTCGCCGAGATGGTCTCCGTCGGCCCCGGCGACCTGGAGGAACTGGCCGACCTGCTGTGCGGGCGGGTGGACGACGGCCGGGGCGACGACGACGCCGCGCTGCTCCTGATGCGCCGCCGCGTGATGGACGCGCCGCGCTCCGGCGGCCGCCTCCAGCAGCACGTCGCGCCGAACGACCCGGAGGCCCTCGCGGAGGCGCGGCACATGATCCGGGCCGCGGTGCGCGCGTGGGGCGCGCGGGACCGGGCCGACGAGATCGAGCTGGCCGCCGACGAGCTGATCACCAACGCCCTCATGCACACCGAGGGCACCGCCATCGTCACCCTGCGGGTGGTGTCCGGCGCCGACCGGCGCCTGCGCGTCGACGTCGAGGACTCCTCCAGCGCGCTGCCCCGGCTGCGTGCGGCCTCCGACGACGGCGTGTCCGGGCGCGGGCTGCTGCTCGTGGACCGGCTCGCGGACGTGTGGGGTGTGGACTCGCGGGGTGTCGGGAAGTGCGTGTGGTGCGAGTTCATCGTGCCCACGCGCGACGGGACGGGTGAGGGGTGAGGCGGTCGTGCCGGAACTGCCGGAGGTCGAGGCACTGCGGGACTTTCTCGCCGGGGAGCTGACGGGGCGTGAGATCGTCCGGGTCCTTCCCGTGGCCATCAGCGTCCTGAAGACGTACGACCCGCCGGTGACCGCGCTCGAAGGCCGCGAGGTGACGGGCGTCGCCCGGTACGGGAAGTTCCTCGCCGTCGACGCGGGCGGGCTGTGGCTCGTCACTCATCTCGCCCGCGCGGGCTGGCTCCAGTGGAAGGACCCGCTGCCGAGCGGCGTGCCGCGGCCCGGCAAGGGGCCGCTGGCGCTGCGCGTGGCGCTCGCGACCGGCGCGGGCTTCGACCTCACGGAGGCCGGCACGCAAAAGCGCCTCGCCGTCCACGTCACCGACGACCCCGCCGCGCTGCCCGGCATCGCCCGCCTCGGCCCCGACCCGCTGGCCGCCGACTTCACACGGGAGCGGTTCGCGGGGCTCCTCGACGGTGAACGGCGCCGCATCAAGGGCGCGTTGCGCGACCAGAGCCTGATCGCGGGCATCGGCAACGCCTACAGCGACGAGATCCTGCACGCCGCCCGCATGTCGCCGTACAAGCCCGCGGGCAGCCTGTCCGAGGAGGAGACACAGCGGCTGTACGAGGCCTTGCGGGCGACCTTGGACGAGGCGGTGACGCGCTCGCGCGGGCTCGCCGCGGCGCGGCTGAAGTCCGAGAAGAAGTCCGGGCTCCGCGTGCACGGGCGGGCGGGACTGCCCTGCCCCGTCTGCGGCGACACCATCCGCGAGGTGTCCTTCGCGGACTCCGCACTCCAGTACTGCCCCACCTGCCAGACCGGCGGCAAGCCCCTGGCCGACCGCCGCATGTCGCGACTGCTGAAGTAGCCCGACTGCTGAAGCAGCCCGCCGATCGGGGCCCGTCGCACCGGCCGCGCCGTCCGCCGCCGGTGCGCGAGCGGGCAACCCCGCTCCCCTGTGCCGGGGTTGCCCACGGCTAACGCGGCCGCAGAGTGAGCAGCCGCTCTCCTCCCGCCTCCCGGACCTCGAACCGGTCGATCCGCTCCGGCGGCAGCCCGGTGCCGCCCCGGGTCTCCCACTCCCGCTCCGCGGCCCGCCCGGACTCCGCGGGACCCGGCGCCCGCCATGTCGTCACGACCTCCCGCGACCCGTCGTCCCCGACGGCGACCAGCTCGCACACCCGGTGGCCCACGCCCTCGTCCCGCACCTGGATCCCGACCTCCGTGCCCCACGCCCGCTCCCGCGCGGTGAGCACGGCCGCCATCCCGCTGCGCCCGTCGTGCGCCGCGACCCGGACCGCCCCGTCGCCCCCGCCCGCGCTCAGGACCGCCGCCGCGGGTCCGACGACGGCGAGCACCACGCCCGCGGCGGCGGCGCCGAGCCATCGTCGACGGCGGGCCCGGCGGACGCGCCCGGTCTCGTCGACGAGGCGGTCGAGCAGGCGGGGTCCTGGCCCGGCGGCCGGATCGAAGACGTACGCGACGGAGCTGCCGTGGGTCTTCAACAGCCGTGCGGGAGCGGCGAGTTCGGAGACCCGCTCCCGGCAGGGGACGCACTCCGTGAGGTGGTCCTCGAAGCGGAAGGCGTCCGCCTTGTCCAGGACGCCGAGCGCGTAGGCTCCGGCGTCACGATGCCGCTCCAGGGACCTCATGGCGTTCCTTGTCGGTGAGGGTGCTTCTTGCCCTCCCGTACGCAATCGGCCACCGAAACACTCAAGGGCCGACGAGATCGAACCGGATGCCGAAAGGGGGCCGCCGGAAGGCCCTTCAGAAGAGCTGGATGGCGAGGTGCCCGAGCGGCAGGCCGAGCCGCCAGGCGGGGGTCCACACCTTGGGTCCTTCGTCCTCGCCGAAGGCCGACCCGCCGCCGGGCACCGCGTCCAGGTCGGGGGCGAGGAGTTCGGTCTCCTCCAGCCAGCGCCAGGCCGCCTCGGCGAGCACGAGGTCGGGCGCGGGGCCGCGCGCGGCCATCGCGTCGGCGACGACGCCGTCCATGCGCTCGCGGACCCACTCCTGCCAGTGCTCGTCGTGTGCCGTCAGGGAGAGCCAGGCGTCCAGCTGCGAGACCACACGGATGCAGGACAGCTCGCCGCGTGTGTCCGACAGGAAGATGGTGAGCGCGAGCGCGTCACGGCCGGCCCGGTACTCGAAGGACGTGGGCGGCATCAGGTCGCCGGTGCGCAACAACTCGTCCGCGATGTACTCGGCGTACAGCCAGGCCATCGGGACCGTCAGCTCGTCGCCGCCGGGGCCCTGGGTGCCGTCCGTGCTCTCGTGCAGCATCACGCTCCGCCTTCCTGTGCTCCGTGTACGCGTCACCGGCTTCAGGCCCCCCGACCCGGAACACGGATGAGGACAGCCGATTACCCAACGGGGGTGCTGAGCAAGGCGCTTTACGGAGCCTTGACCTTAGGCCCGGTTTCGCCGCAGGTCGGGGCCGCTGTGTTCTTCGGGTCACATCACTCTCGGTTTAAGTCCGTTTCGGTGAATTGCACGGCATTGCTCCTTGACTCACCCTTATATCCGTATGTGGATCTGTTTTACATAAAAACGCCTCATACGGAAGTCCGGTCGATGACACAGCGCACACGCCCCGCCCGGCCCGGCAGCCTCACGCTGAGCGACAGTCGCAGCCGAACCACCCGGCGCACCCGCCGTACCCGCCAGGCACTGGCCGTCCTTGCGGCCGCCCTCCTAGGCGCCACGGCGGCCTGCGCCGCGCAGCAGCCGTCCGGTGAGCGCGAGAAGGAGCAGCGGCGGGCGCCCGCGCCCCGGCACCCGGCGCCCGCGCCGTCCGCGGCGGGTGGCGGCGCGGGTGACGCGCGGACGTTCACCCTCGTCGCGTCCGGCGACGTCCTGCCGCACGCCTCGATCATCCGCAAGGCGAACGCCGACGCGGGCGGCGACGGCTACGACTTCGGGCCGATGCTCGCGGGCGCGCGCTCCGTGGTCGCCAAGGCGGACCTGGCGATCTGTCACATGGAGACGGTGTACGGCGCGAACGGCGACTACACCGGCTATCCCTCCTTCAAGTCGCCCCCGCAGGTCGCCACCGCGCTCCGGGCCACCGGCTACGACTCCTGCTCCACCGCGTCCAACCACACACTCGACGACGGCGCGGACGGCATCCACCGCACCCTGGCCGCCCTCGACCGGGCGGGCGTCAAGCACGCGGGCTCGGGCCGCACCGCCATCGAGGGCCGGTCCCCGGCGTGGCTGCGCGCGGGCGCGGCGAAGGTCGCCCAGCTCTCGTACACGTACGGCACCAACGGCATCCCGCTGCCCAAGGGCAAGCCCTGGTCGGTCAACCTCATCGACCGGGACCGCATCCTGGCCGACGCCCGCGCCGCCCGGAAGGCGGGCGCCGACGTGGTGGTCGTCTCGCTGCACTGGGGCAGCGAGTGGCAGGACGCCCCGGACCGCCAACAGCTGAGTCTCGGCAAGCAGTTGACGTCCGCGCGCACCGCGGGTCGCCCGGACGTCGACCTGATCATCGGCACCCACGCGCACGTCCCGCAGGCCTACGAGAAGGTCAACGGGACCTGGATCGTCTACGGCATGGGCGACCAGATCGCCGGCGACATGATCAACCACGCGGGCGCCCAGGACCCGCGCGGCAACCAGGGCACCGCGGGCCGCTTCACCTTCGCCGCCCCCGAACGCCCCGGCGACCGCTGGCAGGTGCGCAAGGCCGAGTTCGTGCCCTTCTGGTTCGACACGGACGCGGGCCGTGTCGTCAACCTCAACGCGGCCCTCGCCCGCGGCGCGGACGTCACCTACGTCCGCGACCGCATCCGCCGCGTCACCCTGAGCCGGGGGGCCGCCGAGGACGGCCTGGTGATGGGCCGTTAGGCGGCGCGCCTACGCGTCGGCGGGGGCCTGGCGCGCCACGCGGTAGCGGAGATAGACCACGCCGGAGCCGAACGTGCGGGTCTCGGCGAGTTCCAGGTCCACATGCCGCTCGTGCCGGGGGAAGTACGGGATGCCGCCGCCGACGAGCACCGGGTGGACCATGGTCCGGTACTCGTCGATCAGATCCGCCGCGGCCGCCTCCGCGGCGAGGGTCGCGCCGCCGATCGCGATCTCGCCCTCGCCCGGTTCGGCCCGCAGCCGTTCGATCTCCTCCGCCACGCTGCCGGAGGCGAGGCGCGCCTGGCCCCGCACCGCCGACAGCGTGGTGGAGAACACGACTTTGGGCAGCGGATTCCAGAGGGCCGTCCACTCGCGCCCCGCCTCGTCGAGCGAGGGGTCCTGGTCGGCGGTCTCCCAGTACAGCATCGTCTCGTACAGCCGTCGTCCCATCAGGTGGGTGCCGACCTTCCGGATGTCGTCGATCCAGAAGCGAAAGACCTCCGGATCGGGCTCCGTCCAGTCGAAGCCGCCGTCCGGCCCGACGATGTAGCCGTCGAGCGAGACACCCATCGAATAGGTCACGCTGCGCATCAGATGCCCTCCTCGGCAACGGGTCCGACGGCTACGGGGTCTTCTTCTCCGCCGTCCCCGGCTCCGTCCGTGCCAGCTCGGACTTGCGGTACGAGTACGCGAAGTACACCACGAGCCCCAAGGCGAACCACACGGCGAAGCGGACCCAGGTCTGCCACTCCAGGAACGTGATGAGCCAGATCGAGAAGACGACGCCGATCGCGGGCACCACCGGCATGCCGGGGCAGCGGAACGTGCGCGGCAGGTCGGGCTGCTTGTAGCGCAGCACGATCACCGCGATGCACACCACGACGAACGCCAGCAGGATGCCGATGTTGGTGAGCTCGGCGGCCTCGCCGATCGGCAGGAACCCGGCGATGGCGGCGGACGCGAACCCCACGATCCAGGTGACGCGCGTCGGCACGTGGCGAGTCTCGCTGGTCTTCGCGAACCACTTGGGCAGCAGGCCGTCGCGGCTCATCGAGAACCACACGCGCGTGCAGCCCAGCATGAACGTGAACATCACGGTGAGGATGCCGATGATCGCGCCGACGGCGATGACGTCCGCGAGCCCGCCGAGGCCCGCCGCCTTGAAGGCGGAGGAGAAGCCGCTCTCGGGGTCGATGTCCTTGTAGTCCTGCATGCCGGTGAGGACCAGGCAGGCGAGGACGTACAGGACCATCGAGATGCCGAGCGAGTACAGGATCGCCTTCGGCATGTGGCGCTGCGCGTCCTTGGACTCCTCGGCCGCGGTGGACATGGCGTCGTATCCGAAGACCGCGAAGAACACCGTGGCCGCGCCCGTGAACGCGCCGCTGACGCCGAACGGGAAGAACGGCGAGTAGTTGCCCGTCTCGATGTGGAAGAAGCCGACGCCGATGACGAGGAGGACGACGAGGACCTTCAGGACGACGACGACCATCTCGAAGCGCGCCGCGTTCTTGATGCCGAGCGTGAGCATGTACGCGATGAACAGACAGAGCACGGCGGCGAACAGGTCGACCTTGTGACCGTCGCCGGTGCCGGGCGCGCCCAGCATCCAGGTGGGCAGCTCCGCGCCCATCTCGTTCAGGAGGAAGTTGAAGTAGCCGGAGATGCCGATCGCGACCACCGCGACGATCGCCGTGTACTCCAGGATCAGGTCCCAGCCGATGAACCAGCCGACCAGCTCGCCGAGGACCGCGTAGCCGTAGGTGTACGCGGAGCCCGCCTTCGGGATGAGCCCCGCGAACTCCGCGTAGGAGAACGCGGCCGCGGCGCTCGCCACGCCCGCGATCAGGAACGAGATGAGGACCGCGGGGCCCGCCTTCTCGTTGGCGACGGTGCCCGCGAGCGTGAAGATGCCCGCCCCGATGATGCCGCCCACACCGATCGCGGTGAGCTGCCAGAGGCCGAGCGTGCGGGTGAGCTGCGCGCCCGCGCCGCCCGTCTCGGTGTCCTCGATGCGGTCGATGGGCTTGCGGCGCAGGACGCCCTGCCCCGGTCGTAGTCCGGCCATGAGCCTCACCTCTTCGCTGGCGGCGTTCGGCTGATGGCCGATCATGATGGCGCAGCGGTCCGGGGCGGGGAAGGCGCCACGCACCCGCCGGGCGGGCGGGCGCGCGCCGGGGACGAGGTTCGCCCGGTCGGCCTACGGAGGCCTCCTGAGGTGTCCCGGGGCAGGCGCTACGGCACCACGGTGACCGGCCAGCGCCCCGCCTTCACCAGGCGCACCGCGACCGATCCGACGATGCGGTGTCCCGCCTGTTCGGACGCGCCGACCACGACGGCGTCCGCCTTGAGCTCGTCGGAGGCGGTGACCAGGCCGTTGTAGGGGTCGCCGCGGAAGGTGTGGAACTCCCAGCGCACGTCGAATATCCCCTTCACCCGCTCCGTGGCGTCGCGGATCTCGGCGATCAGGTTCTCCGCGATCGCCTCGGTGGTGTCCGCGACGGGTGCGCCGAGCGCCGCGCCCGCGGCCATGACGGGCTGGACGTAGACGACGGCGAGCAGGGCCCGCTGCCTTCTGGCCAGGCCTCCGGCATATGCCGCAGCGCGTAGGGAGGAGTCCGATCCGTCGACACCGACGACGATCACCTTCGGCCCGTCGGTGCCGCGTTCGAACCGGTGTGCCTGTTCAGGGGCGTCTTCCGTCACTCTCCGAGGCTAGCCCAGGTTCCTGGGCATGCGGGCCCGGGGGTGCGAGGGCCCCGTAAGGGGCGCGGGGAACTGCGCGCTCAGCGCGCGACATGCCGCAGACGCGTCTGCCGCATGACGATGCAGACGCGTCTGCGGCTCTTCT
>NZ_JBHXTE010000073.1:0-6125 GCF_042677545.1 Streptomyces sp. NPDC127108
AGGGGAGACCCCACCCGAGGACTCTCCGGCGCCTTGCGATCGCACGCACCAGACGCCGCTCCTTGCTCCACGCCGACCCATCGGACAGGCCCTAGCCGACTCGACACGGGCCCGTTGCTCCTGGCCCGCCAGCGTGACGTCCGCACGGGCCGCATCCCCGTGCAGCGCTCCCGCGCGGCATGGGACGCGCTCAACGGGGAAGCGTGAGGCGATGTTCGGCAACTATCTGATCGGCCTGCGCGAGGGCCTGGAGGCCAGCCTGGTCGTGTGCGTCCTCGTCGCCTACCTGGTGAAGACCGAGCGGCGGGACGCGCTGGTTCCGGTGTGGACCGGCGTCGGGGTCGCGGCGGCGCTCTCGCTGGCCTTCGGCTGCGCGCTGACATTCGGCTCGCAGGAGCTGACGTTCAAGGCGCAGGAGGCGCTGGGCGGTTCGCTGTCGATCGTCGCGGTGGTCCTGGTGACGTGGATGGTCTTCTGGATGCGGCGCACCGCCCGCCACCTCAAGGCCGAGCTGCACGGCAGGCTCGACGCGGCGCTCCGGATGGGCACGGCGGCGCTGGTCGCCACGGCGTTCCTGGCGGTGGGGCGCGAGGGCCTGGAGACGGCGCTGTTCGTGTGGGCTTCGGTGCGGGCGTCCAACGACGGCACGCACGCGCCGCTGGCCGGCGTGCTCCTCGGGCTGCTCACCGCCATCGTCCTCGGCTGGCTGTTCTACCGGGGCGCGGTGCGCATCGACCTGGCGAGGTTCTTCACCTGGACCGGCGCGATGCTGGTCGTGGTGGCGGCGGGCGTGCTCGCGTACGGCGTGCACGACCTGCAGGAGGCGGAGTTCGTCGGCGGTCTGCGGAACAAGGCGTTCGACATCAGCGCGACGATCCCGCCGGACAGCTGGTACGGCACGCTCCTGAAGGGCGTGTTCAACTTCCAGCCGAACCCGACGGTCGTCCAGGTCGTGGTGTGGTCGCTGTACCTGGTGCCGGTGCTCGCGCTGTTCCTGGCCCCGTCCAGGGCCCGGTCGCGCACGCCGCGCACGCCCGCCCCGGAACCGGCGAATCCGGCCAGTGCGGACACTGCGGGCTCTTGAGGACGTCTGCCGCACTGCCGGAACCCGGCGTCCGGCGCCTCCCCGGCCCCGATAGGGTTCGGGCCCGGGAAGGGGTAGGTGAAGGTATCCGATGAGCAGGGTTCGCAGGCTCGGCCGGCCGGTCTCGTACGCGGCGGCGGTGGCGGTCCTCTCGCTGACGGCGAGCGGATGCGTGACGGTGCACGGCGAGCGGGAGGTCGTGCGCACGGCCACGAAACCCGAGGCCGCCCGCGCGCTGAAGGACTTCCTCACCGCCTACAACAAGGCGGACAAGGCGTACGACCCGGCGCTGAACGCGTCCCGCGTCACCGGCCCGCTCGGCGCCATCAACCAGGCGGGCCTGAAGGCACGGCACGTGCAGAACCCGGACGGCAACTCCCGGTACGTGCCGCTGAAGCTGACGGACGTGACGTACTCCATCCCCAAGAAGGCCGGCTGGCCGCGGTGGTTCGTCGTCGACGCGGAGGCCAACCGCAAGCCGCACGGCTACCGCTGGCTGATCGCCTTCACCCGCACGGACGCGGACGCCCTGTGGGAGGCGACGTACCTCAACCTGGTGCAGCCCGACCGGCTGCCCGAGCTGAAGAAGGACGAGGACGGCCACGTCGAGCCGGTCGCCGTCGGCGGTGGCGGGCTCGCGGTGGCGCCGCGGCGGCTCGGCGGGGAGTACACCGCGTTCCTGAAGTCGGGCGGCGACGCCTTCCAGCCGGGCCCGCACACCACGCAGTGGAAGGCGGCCCGCGACCGCAACAAGCGGCGCCTCGGCCTCGCCGTGCAGTACATCGACGAGCCGCGCGACGGGGGCGCGTTCGCCCCGCTCGGCCTGCGGACGAAGGACGGCGGCGCGCTGGTGTTCTTCGCCACGCACCACTACGAGAAGCAGACCGCGTCCAAGGGCCTCAACGTCACCGTGGACGCGGACGTGAAGGCGCTGATGAAGGGCGAGGCGAAGCAGTCCGTCATGCTGGAGCGCGTCTCGAACCAGGTGGCCCTCGACCCCGAGGGCACGGGCAAGGTGCGGATCCTCAGCCGGATGCAGGGGCTGGTCGGGGCGAAGGGCGAATAGCGCGGCGTCCCGCCGGACGGGACCGGCCCCGCGCCGGCCGCCCTATCCCCGCAGCGGCCAGGCCGCCGCGCCCGCCGCGTCCTCGGTGTCCTCTCCCGGCTCCTGCGCGTACCGCGCGCACTCGTCGGTGAGGATCTCCAGGAGCGTCAGCGGGTCGGGCAGCGCGAACTCCGGCCCCCTGACCCAGCCGACGGCGAGGTCACCGGGCAGCCGCGCGGGCGGCACCAGGACGTACGAACCGCGGCAGTGCCAGCGCAGGCCGGGGTGCTCGTCCATCGTCTCCGGGTGGCAGTCCAGCTCGCACGGCCACCACTCGTCCTCGTCCTCGGGGGTGCCCCGGGTCGCCGTGAAGAACAGCATCCGCCCCTGGTCGCCCGGCCCTTCGGACTCCGCGACGGGGCCGACCTCCACCTCGGCGGCGAGCAGCCGCGCCAGGGCGGCGCGGCCGGCGTCGAGGGGGACGTCGAGGACGTCGTGCACCATGCCGGTCGCGGTGATGAAGTTGGCCGCCGGCTGGTGCCGGGCCCAGCGCTCGATCTGGGCGCGGTCGGTGGTGGACTGCGTCTGCCAGGCGAAGGACACGGGGTGCCGGGCGGGGGTGGGGCAGCCGATGCGGTCGCAGGAACATCGGTACCCGGCGGGGTGGGCGGCGGGGGCCAGTGGCAGTCCCGCGGCGGCGACGGCGAGCAGCAGGTCCTCGCGGCGGGCGCTCTCGGCGCCCGCGCTCGCGTCGGCGCCGGAACGCGCGCGTCGGCGGAGCCACTGGGAGATCCTGCCCTGCGCGCCGGACGTCCGGCCGAACTCTGCGCCCATCTATCCCCTCACCTCGCCATTGTGCGGAACAGCATGACCTATGGTCCCACCATCCTGCGCCCCGGGTGGCCGTAGTCCACATCCGGGGTACCTGGGGTGATGCCAGCCGCTGGGTGACATAGCGCGTCATTTCACGCTGTGCGGCGAATCGCGCACCTACGGTGTTCGACATGGTCACTAGGACTGTGCTGACGGGACTCACCGCCCTCGCCCTCGCGGGCCCGGCCGGTTCCCTGACCCCCCTGGAGTGGGGCGGCGGCCCGCTCACCGTCGACGCGCTCCCCCGGATCGTCTACACCGCGCACCGGGGCGGCGCCCTCGAAGTCCCCGAGAACAGCATGTCCGGCCTGATGGCCGCCTTCGAGCGGCGCACGGCGCAGGTCATCGACGTGGACACCAGGATGCTGCGCGACGGCACACTGGTGGTGATGCACGACGCGACCCTGGACCGCACCACGTTCTCGCGGGGGCCGGTGCGCGGCCTGACCCTGCGGGACTGGCAGCGGGTGCGGCTGCGGCCGCCGAAGGGCGTGCCGGGCCGCTGGCGCGCCGAACGGCCGCCGACGGTGGCGGAGGTCCTCGACCGCTTCGGCGGCCGCGTGATGCTGATGCTGGAGGCCAAGGACCCGCAGAGCCTGGCCCGGCTCGGCACGATGATCCACGCGCGCGGCCTGGCCCGCTCGGTGTTCGTGAACACCAACAAGCCCTGGGTGGCCCGCCGCGCCCACCACCTGGGCCTGCTCGCCCAGCTGTGGCGCTCCCGGACGCAGTTGCGCACCGACCGGCCGCGGGACTGGACGTCGTTCGTCGACGTCCTCGACGTGGACTACAAGGCGCGGGACGCGGATCTGCTGCGGGCGGTCAACTCCGGCATCCCCCGGGTGTGGGCGCACACCGTGACCACGCCGCGCCAGCGCGACCGGGTGCTTCGGCTCGGCTGCGACGGCGTGATCACGGACGCGCCGGGGCTGCTCTCGCGCACGCCGGTCAGGGGCCGGGCGAAGGCGGCGCGGGCGGCCGCGGGTCAGCGGGGCGCGATGCCGTACAGGGCGTACTCGACGAGGGTGTCGGTGTACTCGTAGCCGAGCGGGCCGGTGTGCTGGAGCCAGCGCTGGGCGAGCGGTCCGGTCCAGAGTTCGAGGGCGATGCGCGGGTCGACGTGGCGTGCCACCTGACCGCGCTCCTGGGCGGCGCGCAGCCGGTCGACGTAGAGCTGGAGCTGCGGTTCGAGCAGCTTCTCGACGAATTCGGCGCCGAGCGACTCGTTGACGACGCCCTCGGCGGCCAGGGCGCGGGCCGGGGCGTCGAACTTGGGGTTGGTCATCTCGTCGACGGTGGCGCGCAGGACGTACTTGAGGTCGGCCTCCAGGTCCCCGGTGTCGGGGATGGCGGTGGCGACCTCGTCGAGGCCCGCCTTCGCGCTCAGTTCGGCGGAGGCCTGCTCGGACAGGTCGAGGAAGGCGTCGAGGAGGACGGCGCTCTTGGAGGGCCACCAGCGGTAGATGGTCTGCTTGCCGACACCGGCGCGGGCGGCGATGGCCTCGATCGTCATCTTGCCGTAGCCGACCTCGCCGACCAGGGCGAGGGCGGCGTCGTAGATCGCGCGGCGCGAGCGCTCGCTGCGGCGCGTGGAGTCAGGGGCGGTTTTCTGAGCCATGACAACGAATGTAGCAGCGCCACGAGACGCTGCGTCTCACCAGCATCCCGACCCCCCGTAAAAGCGCTCGACAAGACGACCCGTCTCGCTTAAGCTCGACTGAGACGAGACGATACGTCTCGCCTCTTCTTCGATCACGACCCATGGAGGTACGACATGTCACGAGGCGGATCCGGAATGCTCGGCGTCGGCGGTACGCGCACCAACCTCTCCCGCAAGGCGCTGCGCGGCGGCCGCGGCTCCGGCCGGGTGGGCGGGGGCCTCAGCCCGCAGGAGCAGAAGCGCGAGCTGCTGCGCAAACTCCAGGAAGGCCGGGCGGCGAAGAACGACTCTTGAGCCCCGCACACCCGACCGACGGGCGGCCCGCGCCCCCGAAAGCGCCGGTCGAAATACAACTCACAGCCCCAAAAGCGCCCGGTTCGTGAGTAAATACCCGCCCAGATCGCAGCAGATAGGGCTCGGATCGCTGCGCGAAGGCTCCTCAGACCGCACCATGGGCAGCAACAGCCCCTGCGGTCCGTGAGGAGCCTTCGTTGCATCGAGTTGCCCGGCGCGCCACACCCCGGCGCTACCTGATGTGCGCACCCGCACACTTCAAGGTCACGTACTCCATCAATCCCTGGATGGACCCCACCAAACCCGTCGACGTCCCGCTCGCCGTCGCCCAGTGGGAGGACCTGCGCGACCGCTACCGCTCGCTCGGCCACACCGTCGAGGAGCTGACGCCGCACCCGGACCTGCCGGACATGGTCTTCGCGGCGAACGGCGCGACCGTCGTCGACGGCCGCGTCCTGGGCGCGAGCTTCGTCCACCCCGAGCGGCAGCCCGAGGCGGCCGCGCACCTGGAGTGGTTCCGGGCCAACGGCTTCGCCGAGGTCCACGAGCCGACCCACATCAACGAGGGCGAGGGCGACTTCGCCACCACCTCCAGCTACGTCCTCGCGGGCCGTGGCTTCCGGGCCAGCCCGCTCTCGCACGGCGAGGCCCAGGAGGTCTTCGGCCGCCCGGTGATCGGCCTCGACCTCGTCGACCCGCGCTACTACCACCTGGACACGGCGCTCGCGGTCCTCGACGACGCCACGGACGACGTCATGTACTACCCCGACGCGTTCTCGCCCGGCAGCCAGGCGGTCCTGCGCCGCCTGTTCCCCGACGCGCTGATCGCCACGGAGGAGGACGCCCTCGCCCTCGGCCTGAACGCGGTCTCCGACGGCCTGCACGTGCTGCTCCCGCAGGCCGCCGTCGGCCTCTTCGAGCCGCTGCGCGAGCGGGGCTACGAACCGATCGGCATGGACCTGGGCGAACTGCTCAAGGGCGGCGGCAGCGTGAAGTGCTGCACGCAGGAGCTGCGCGCCGCGTAGGAAACGGCACAAGTAGGAACCGGCACAAGGGAGGTGCGGGGGGTGACCGGACCCACCCACCACAACCCCAGGGGAAAAAAAAAAAAAGAAACAGCCGACGCCAAATGGAGTGTAAGTATAGGTGGGGGGGGGATAATTTAAAAA
>NZ_JBHXTE010000073.1:6135-31642 GCF_042677545.1 Streptomyces sp. NPDC127108
GTTCGTGCTCTGGGGGGGGGGCTTTGTGTTGTGGTCCCGGGTGGTGCGGGGCGCGGGTTTTCAACCCCAACATGCAGCCCCGGCCGGGGGGGGGGGGGGGGCGCCCCCCCCCCCCCCCCACCTCTCGCATGTCAGGGCCCGTGTCAGCGGAGGTCCGCCGGGCAGAGGCGGCGCGGCCGGTCGTCACCGCGCAGCCTGGCGTCGACGCAGCCGCCGGGCAGCCCGTCACGGGCCGCCGTGCCGAAGTTGGCGGTGACCGTCAGCTTGCCGCCGCCGAAGACGGTGCGCTGGAGCCGCCGGTCCTCCGTCAGGAACCGGAAGGACGTGAGCCGTTCGGCTCCCGCGGCCCGGTGCAGCGGCGCGAAGTACTTCTGCAGCGCCGCGATCTCCCGCCCGTGCCGGGCCAGCGTCGGCCCGTCCAGGACGTGGTTGAGCGGCCGGTCGTAGAGCATCGCGAGCAGGGCGCGGCGGGTCTTCTCGGCGGGCAGCTTCTCGTACGACAGCTCCCAGCGCTCGGCGCTCACGGTCGCCCCGTGCAGGGCTGTCCCGTACAACGGGACGCGGTAGCGGGGGTCGTACATGGCCTTGGAGAGCGAGGCCGGGAGGCGGACCGGCTTGAAGAAGATGCCGGGGGCGGCCTCCGGGTAGTAACCGCCCCACTTCTCCCTGTCCTTCTGCAGCGCCCACAGTCCATCGGCGACGGGGGTGGCGCTGCCGTAGTCGAAGGCGACCACCCCGTTCGCCCAGGCCTGGGCGGACTCGGAGCCGAGGACCAGGCCGGAGTCGGCGATGCGGCGCATCCGGGCCAGGCGGTGGGCGCGGTCGCCCGCCTTCGTCATCGGGTGCGCGGCCGCGTGGTCGCGGAACAGCTCGCCGGTGGCGTCGACGTCCAGGAAGTAGCTGTCGGCGCCGTTGCGCACCATCGCGCGGGTGCGGTGCGCGAGGAGGTGGCGGGTGGGCTCGGCGCGCTCGAAGGCCGCCGAGCTCAAGTAGCAGCCCCGGCCGCCGAATCCGGTGCGGGGGCGGCCGTCGGCGTCGCGGACGCAGAAGTCCGGGTAGACGCGGCCCGGCCACACCGACGTAGGGCTGTCGGCGGTCTTCGGGTCCTGCCCGTTGGCGAAGGTGTCGTACGGGCCGACGAGGTACCCCGCCTTCCTGGCCGCCGCGACGGCCTCCTTCCCCATGGGGTCGGGCCCGGCGTCGTAGCCGAGCCACATCCCGTCCACGCCGAGCGCGCGCAGGCGCCGGATGCCCGCCGGGGTGCGGGCCTCTCCCCACACGTACGCGTGCGAGGCGCCGAGGAGGCGCTTCGTCGCCGGGTTGCGGCGGATCTTCTCCTTCAGGCTGCCGAGGCGGCCGCGTTCGGAGAGGTACGCGCGGTAGTCGGCGGCCGGGGCCACGGGGGTGCCGTCGGTCAGGGCGAAGGTGACGGTGTACGCGCGGGTGCCCTCGCCCTTGTCGAAGGTGTGGGCGGCGGTGGTCCGGAGGTGGCCGCCGGGTCCCCTGGTGAACGTGAGGTCCGTCCCGATATCCGTCGGTATCAGATAGCTGACGCCGTGCCGTCCGCCCGTCGAGTACCCCCACAGGGGCAGCGTCAGATCGGCGCTCACGTCGACCGTGGTGCCCGTGAGCTTCTGCTCTCCCTTCGTCCAGAACGGGTCGGCCGTCGGGATGTCCAGGCCCTCCCCGCGCGGGAGTTGGAGGCTGCCCCTCGCCCCCGTCACCGGCCAGGCGATCCGGGTGTCCCGGTCCGCGGTGAGGGTCAGCGCCAGGCGGCCGTGGTCGACGTACGCCGTGGCCCTCAGGCCCCGGTCCGGGTAACTCCACCGCACCCGGCCGCCGTCCGCGCGGTGCACCGGGCCGGGGCGGCCGAGTTCCGTCGCCGCGGGGGCCGTCAGGCTGCGGCTGCGGCCGTCGTCCCCGCGGGCGCTCACCGCGAGGGTCTCGGGGTCGATGAGGGCTGTGCCGCCGTTCACGGCGAGGGTCACTTGGCGGGCGGGGGCCGCGTGGCGCGCGGCGGCCGCGGGGGTGAGGGTGGCGGCCGTCGCGACGGCCAGGGCTAGGGCGAGGGTTCGCTTGGGGGGCATGGGGATTGGATAGTGGGTGGGCTTAAGAGGGTTCTAAGAGTTTCGGTCGGTTGCCCTGCCGGGGGCTCCCCAACCCCACCCCTTCCCGAAACCGGGGCTCCGCCCCTGGACCCCAGGGGTGGGTGTCCCGTTGCCCTGGGACGCGGGCGCCCCCGATCGGCGCTCCGCGCCTCGTCCTCAAACGCCGGACGGGCTGAAAACTACTTCCCCGAGGCGGGCCGAAGGCGCACCGAGCAGACAGTGCGGACCACCTTGTCCGAAGTAACGGCGGGGGCGGGCGGGTGGGAGAAAGCCCGTCCGGCACTTGAGGACGAGCGCGCAGCGCGACCGGGGGCGACCCTTTCAGCGCTGAGGGTGCCGGGCCGTTGGGCAGGCCGCTGCGAGGTTGGGCGGGTGGGTGGGGAAGAGCCCGTCCGGCGATTGAGGACGAGCGCGGAGCGCGACCGGGGGCGACCCTCTCGGGGCTGCGGGTGCCGGGCTGTCGGCCAGGCCGGAGGGAGTTCGGGCGGGTGGGTGGGAGAGAGGCCGTCCCAGAGCGCGCCCCCGCGAGGCAGAAGCACGGGCTGCGGCCTGAGACGATAGGGGGCACTACCAACTAACCGGGGAGGGGCGCGATGCCGAAGCGCGGGCAGGCGGCGGAGAGACAGGCCGAGGGACGGATACCCGGGGCGGCGGGTCCCACAGGAGCCAAGGACCCCGCCGCCCTCCGCGTGGCCACGGGCGCCCTGGTCACCCTCATCCTCGGCGGCCTCACCGCCATGCCCCCCTTGTCCATGGACATGTACCTCCCGGCCCTGCCGGAGGTCACGGACGCCCTGCACGCCCCCGCGGCCACGATCCAGCTGACCCTCACGGCCTGCCTCACCGGCATGGCCCTCGGCCAGCTCGTCGTCGGCCCGATGAGCGACAAGTGGGGCCGCCGCCGCCCCCTCCTCGGCGGCCTCCTCGTCTACATCCTCGCCACCGCGATCTGCGCCCTCGCCCCCACCGCGGAGCTCCTCATCGCCTTCCGCCTCCTGCAGGGCCTCGCGGGCGCGGCGGCGATCGTGATCGCGCGGGCGGTGGTCCGCGACCTGTACGACGGCGTGGAGATGGCCAAGTTCTTCTCCACCCTCATGCTGATCTCCGGCGTCGCCCCGATCGTCGCGCCGCTGATCGGCGGCCAGGTCCTGCGCCTGACGGACTGGCGCGGCATCTTCGTCGTCCTGACGGTCATCGGGATCGCGCTGACCGTCCTGGTGTGGCGCCGCCTGCCGGAGACCCTGGCACCGGCGGACCGCCACGACGGCGGCACGGTCCAGGCGCTGCGCACGATGCGCGGCCTCCTCGCGGACCGCGTCTTCGCGGGCTACATGATCGCGGGCGGCTTCGCCTTCGCCGCGCTGTTCGCGTACATCTCGGCGTCGCCGTTCGTGATCCAGGAGATCTACGGCGCGTCGCCGCAGACGTTCAGCCTGCTCTTCGGCGTGAACTCGGTCGGCCTGATCATCGTCGGCCAGATCAACGGCAAGCTGCTCGTGGGCCGCGTCAGCCTCGACAAGGCCCTGGGCTTCGGGCTCGCGGTCATCACGCTCGCGGCGACCGCGCTGCTCCTGATGACCGGCGGCGTCTTCGGGGACGACATCGGGCTCGCGCCGATCGCCGTCGGCCTGTTCGTGCTGATGTCGGCGATGGGCCTGGCCATGCCCAACACCAACGCCCTCGCCCTGATGCGCACCCGCCACGCCGCCGGTTCCGCCTCCGCGCTGCTCGGTACGTCCTCCTTCCTCATCGGCGCGATCGCCTCACCCCTGGTCGGCATCGCGGGCGAGCGGACGGCCGTGCCGATGGCCGTCGTCCAGTTGTCGTGCGCGCTGGCGGCCGTCGCCTGCTTCGTGGGACTGTGCCGCCCGTGGCAGCACAACCAGAACGCGCAGGTGACGGAGGCGGGGCCCGCGGCCGTGACGGAGGGCGGGACCACGGGCGTGCCCCGGCCCCGGAAGTCGGACCGCTGACCGCGTCGCCGGTGCTCCGGCCCGGCTCCCCGGAGCGCGCCGGACTCGACGCGGACGAGCTGCGCCGGCTCGTCCACGACGTGCGGGCACTGCCCCAGGGGCCCCGCCCGTGGTGCGCCGGTGCCGTCGTCGTCGCCGGGCGCGGCCCGGTGATCGCGGTGGCGGAGGCGGCGGGGTGGGCCGTGCGGTACGCCGGTGCGGGCGGAGGCGTCCCGGCGTACCGCACCACCGAGAGCCGCGCCGAGGACGGCGTCGAGAACCGGGCCGAGAGCCGCGCCGAGGACGGCATTGAGAACCGGGCCGAGAGCCCGGCCGAGAGTCACGCTGAGAGCCGAGCCGAAAGCCCGGCCCCAACCTCGACCGAAAGCCCGACCGAGACCTCAGCCAAGCGCCCGACCGGGACCTCGGCCGCGCACCTGGCCGGAAGCCCGGCCGACCCCACCCCCGTCGACCTGCCCCCGGCCGACCGCGTCCCCATGACCGTCGACACCCCCTTCGACCTCGCCTCCCTCACCAAGCTCTGCACCACCATCGCCGCCGTGCAGCAACTGGAGCGCGGCGCTCTCGCCCTCGACGAGCCGGTCGCCCGGTACGCCCCCGAGTGCACGGGCGCCGCCGCGCACGGCATCACGGTGCGGCAGCTGCTCACGCACACCTCGGGGCTGCGGCCCGAACTCCCGCTGTACGAGCTGCCCGACGTGCCGTCGCGGCTGCGGGCGCTGCGGACCGAGGTGCCCTCCGGGGAGAGGGGCGCGTACGTCTACTCGGACCTGAACATGCTGCTCCTCCAGGAGGTCCTGCAGCGGGTCACGGGCCGCCGCCTCGACCTGCTGATCCGGGACGGGATCACCCGGCCGCTCGGCATGACGGGCACCCGGTTCGGGCCGTGCCCCGGCGCCGCCGCGACCGAGGACCAGCGGCGGCCGTGGGCCAAGGCGGACCGGGGGATGCTGCGGGGAGAGGTGCACGACGAGAACGCGTGGGCGCTCGGGGGTGTGGCGGGGCACGCCGGGCTCTTCGGCACCGCGCGCGACCTGGCCGTGCTGTGCCGGACCCTGTTGAACGGCGGTACGTACGGCGCCGCCCGGATCCTCGGCCCCGACCACGTCCGCCTGATGCTGGCCGCGCCAGGCCTCGGCTTCGGCGTGGACCAGGCGTGGTTCATGGGGGAGCTCGCGGGCCGGGGCGCGGCGGGGCACACCGGCTTCACCGGCACGTCCCTCGTCCTCGACTCCGCCACGGACACGTTCCTGGTGCTCCTCGCCAACACCGTCCACCCCCGGCGGCAGCCGCCCGACAACGGCCCCCGGGTCCGCGCGGCCACGTCACTCGCGCGGGCGGTGGCGGCGGGGCCCGCGCCCGGGGCCGCCCGGCGGGCTCCTGCCCCGGCGGGCCACTAAACTCACGGGGTGCGCGACCAAGCTTCCCCCGCAGAGACCCTCCGTTCCGCCCTCGCGGGCCTCCTGGAGGACCTGCCGCCCAAGGCGGCCGCCCAGGCCGTGGACCGGCTGATCGCGAACTACCGGGGCACCACCCCGACGGGTGCGCCCGTCCTGCGGGACCGCGCGGACGTCAGCGCCTACGCCGCGTACCGCATGCCCGCCACCTTCGAGGCCGCCGGCTCCGCCCTCGACGCGCTCGCCACCGCCGTGCCCGCCGACTGGAGTCCCGCCGGGCACACCGACATCGGCGGCGGCACCGGCGCCGCCACCTGGGCCGTCAACGCCACCTGGCCCGGCGAGCGGCCCGTGACCGTCCTCGACTGGGCCGAGCCCGCGCTCGCCCTCGGCCGGGAGATCGCCGCCGCCAACCCCGAGCTGGCCGCCGCCCGGTGGCAGCGCGCCCGCATCGGCGCCGCCCTCGACGTGCCGCCCGCCGCCCTCGTCACCGTCTCCTACGTCCTCGGTGAGCTGACCGAGGACGACCGTGCCGCCGTCGTCGACGCCGCCGCCCGTGCGGCCACCGATGCCGTCGTGGTGGTCGAACCGGGCACGCCCGACGGGTACGCGCGTGTCATCGCCGCGCGCGAGCGTCTCGTCGACGCCGGGTACCGCGTCGCCGCGCCCTGCCCGCACAGCTCCGCCTGTCCGATCGTCCCCGGCGAGGACTGGTGCCACTTCTCCGTCCGCGTCGCCAGGTCCTCCCTCCACCGGCAGGTCAAGGGCGGCTCCCTCGCCTACGAGGACGAGAAGTTCTCCTACGTCGCCGCCGTCCGCCCCGACGCCGTGCCCGCCGACCCCTCGCCCGCCCGTGTCGTCCGCAAGCCGCAGATCCGCAAGGGGATGGTCCTGCTCGACCTGTGCGACGTGGAGGGGGTGCTGCGGCGGGAGACCGTGACGAAGCGGCACGGGGCGCTGTACCGCGAGGCCCGGGACACGGCATGGGGCGCCCCTTGGCCCCCGGCCGGGTCCTAGCCCCGCCGGAGGCCTCCGCGACCCGGTGGGTCAGGCGGGCTTCAGCCCCGGCGAGCCCTCCTCCACCACGAACGAAGCCGCCGTGGTGATCGGCGCCCCCGGCGTGGTGACCGCCGAGACGGTCTTGAAGTCGGCCCGGGACTGCCGCCGGTCGAGCGCGACGGTCACATAGCCCCGGCGCCCGTTGTAGAACTTCAGGTGCGGGTTGGCCTTCATGTACGTCTCCCAGTTGGCGGGCCGCTCGGCCCCGTCCTTGCCACTGGCGATGGAGGTGGCGACGATCTCGGTCCCGACGACGTCGGACGACGGGTCGTCGAAGTCGTCCTTGATGTCGAAGGCGTACCCGACGTGCACGTCCCCGGTGAGCACCATGAGGTTGTCGACACCGGCGGCCTCGGCCCCGGCGAGCACCCGCGCGCGCGAGGCGGCGTACCCGTCCCAGGCGTCCATGCTGACCTTGGCGACGGGGTTGAGGTCGAGCTTGCGCTGGGAGAAGGTGACCTGCTGCGGGACGACGTTCCAGACGGCGTGCGAGCGCCGCCACCCGTCGACGAGCCACCGCTCCTGGCTGGCGCCGGTGATGGTGCGCTTGGGGTCGAGGGACTCGGGCCCGGGCACGTGCGCCTTGTCGCCGTAGGCCTGGTCGGACCGGTACTGACGGGTGTCGAGGATGTCGAACTGGGCGAGCCGCCCCCAGTCGAGGCGGCGGTAGAGCCGCATGTCGGAGCCGGTGGGCCGCTGCGGGCGGCGCAGGGGCTGGTTCTCCCAGTACGCGCGGTAGGCGGAGGCGCGGCGGAGCAGGAACTCCTCGGGCGGGTTGCCGTTCTCGTCGAGGTCGTCGGCGTAGTTGTTCTCGACCTCGTGGTCGTCCCAGGTGACGACGAAGGGGTGGGCGGCGTGCGCGGCGCGCAGGTCGGGGTCGGACTTGTAGAGCGCGTACCGGCGCCGGTAGTCGTCGAGGGTCTGCGTCTCGCGGTTGAAGACGTCGGGGAGCACGCGGTCGGTGTACTTGCGGGCGCCGCCGACGGAGTTCACGGCGTACTCGTAGAGGTAGTCGCCGAGGTGGAAGACGACGTCGACATCGTCCTCGGCGAGGTGTTTGTACGCGGTGAAGTAGCCGTCGTGGTAGGCCTGGCAGGAGACTGCGGCCAGGGTGAGGGCGGCCCGGCTGGAGGCGTGCGGGGCGGTGCGGGTGCGGCCGGTCTCGCTGAGCCACTTTCCGGTGCGGAAGCGGAAGTAGTAGGACCGGTCGGCGTCGAGGTGGTCCACCTGGACGTGCACGGAGTGGTTGAACTCCGGGTGCGCGGGGACCGTGCCGCGTCTGACGATCCGTCGGAAGCGCGGGTCGCGGGCCAGCTCCCAGTGGACGGTGACGCGCTCGGCGGGCAGCCCGCCGTTCTCCTCGAAGGGTTTCGGCGCGAGCCGGGTCCACAGCAGCACGGAGTCGGACTGCGGGTCGCCGGAGGCCACGCCGAGGGTGAAGGGGTCGGCGGGGATGCGGGCGGCGTCCATCTCGGCGGCGCCCGCGACGCCGGCGGTGGGCAGGTTGGTGGCGAAGGCCAGGGCGGCGGCCGCGCCGGTGCCGGTGAGGAACCGACGGCGTCCCAAGTGGCGTGCGGCGGCGCGGAGTTCGGGTGCGTGCTGTCCTGCGGGTGTCATGTGCCCCTCCCCAGAAGATGGTTGCAAGATGCATTGGAGTGTCTGGGGACGACCCCCGCCTGTCACGTACACAACAGCCATATGGCGGGCAGATGAGGTCCGAGTGGCGGACCCTCACGTACGCTGCGGGGCCATGAACGCTGAGCCAACACCGCCGCCGAAGAACGCCGTGGTCACCGGGGCGGGCTCCGGAATCGGCCGCGCCGTCGCCCTCGAACTCCTCGACGCGGGCTGGTCGGTGGCGCTCGCGGGCCGCCGCGAGGAGACGCTGCGCGAGACCGCGGACCTGGCCGCCGCCCCCGCCGCCCGCGCCCTCTGCCTGCGCACGGACGTGACGTCACCCGACGACGTGGCGACCCTCTTCGCCACCGCGGCCGACCGCTTCGGCCGCGTCGACCTGCTCTTCAACAACGCCGGCACGTTCGGCCCCCGCGGCACACCCGTGGAGGAGCTGGACTACGCCGAGTGGCGCCAGGTCGTGGACACCAACCTGAATGGCGCGTTCCTGTGCGCCCAGGCCGCGTTCCGGCACATGCGGGAGCAGCGGCCGCAGGGCGGCCGCATCATCAACAACGGCTCCATCTCCGCGCACGTCCCGCGCCCGCACTCCGTCGCGTACACCGCCACGAAGCACGCGCTGACGGGCCTGACCAAGTCCCTGTCCCTGGACGGGCGTCCGTACCGCATCGCCGTCGGGCAGATCGACATCGGCAACGCCGCCACCGACATGACCGAACGCATGCGCTCGGGGATCCTCCAGGCCAACGGGCAGCTCGCGGTCGAACCGGTGATGGACGCGGCGGACGTGGCCCGCACCGTGCGGCACATGGCGGAGCTGCCGCTGGAGGCGAACGTGCAGTTCGCGACCGTGCTCGCCACAACGATGCCGTACGTCGGACGCGGCTGAGGGCCGGGGGCCCGGACACGCTGCCCGGGCCGTGCGTAGACCGGGCCGGGCCGATTGCAGTACGGCGGCGAGGGCCGAGTTCCAGTCATATGCCCGGAGCGGCCCCCGATGTCGTACAACGACGGACTAAGCTCACTGCCCTCCATGGGAACTTCACATACGGAGCACAAGTTGCGCATACGTTCGATGGTCACCGCCGCCCTCGCCGCCACCGCTGTCGCGGCCCCGCTGCTCGTCGCCGCGCCCGCGACCGCCGCGGCCCACCAGGGCGGTCTGCACCTCGGCTACATCCAGTACGACAGCCCGGGCCGCGACACCGGCTCCAACAGCTCGCTCAACGCGGAGTGGGTGAACATCCACAACAACACCCGCGGCGCCATCCAGCTCAAGGGCTACAAGCTGAAGGACAACACCGGCTACACGTACACCTTCGGCAGCTACAAGATCGGCGCGGGCAAGACCGTGAAGGTCCGCACCGGCAAGGGCACCAACGCCTCGGGCGTGCGCTACTGGGGCCGCGGCTCCTACGTGTGGAACAACACCAGCGACAAGGCCCGGCTGCTCAAGCCGAGCGGCGCGCAGCTCGACTCCTGCTCCTGGACGACCCGGGACCACGGGACCAAGAACTGCCACTGAGAAACACGAGGTGACAGCCGCCGCGCGACCGGGAATGGACTCGGCCGCGCGGTGGTTGTCGTCCGGCATGAGCCACAGTGAACCCACCCCGGACCGCCCTGACGTGCTGCGTTACACCGCCTTCGCCACCGACCCCGCGGGCGGCAACCCCGCCGGTGTCGTCCTGGACGCGCGCGGCATGGACGACGCGGCCATGCTCGCCGTCGCCGCCGAACTCGGCTACAGCGAGACGGCGTTCCTCACCCCCGGCCCGGCCGCGCCCGACGACGGCAGCCGCTCCTTCACCGTGCGCTACTTCAGCCCGCAGGCCGAAGTCCCCTTCTGCGGACACGCCACGGTCGCGACGTCGGTCGCCCTCGCGGAGCGCGACGGTCCCGGCGACCTGGTCTTCGCCACCCGCGTCGGGGCCGTGCCGGTGCGCGTCACCGAGACCGACGGCGTGCTGCGGGCGACGCTGACCAGCGTGGAGCCGCACATAGAGGAGGCCGCGACGGCCGACGTCGAGGAGGCGCTCGCCGCGCTCGGCTGGCGCGCGGACGAGCTCGACCCCGGCCTGCCGCCCCGGATCGCCTTCGCGGGCGCCCGCCACCTGGTCCTCGCCGCCGCCACCCGCGCCCGCCTCGCCGACCTCGACTACGACTTCGACCGGCTGAAGGCCCTGATGCTCCGGCTCGACCTGACGACCGTCCAACTGGTGTGGCGGGAGAGCGCGACGGTCTTCCACGCCCGCGACCCGTTCCCGGTCGGCGGCGTCGTCGAGGACCCGGCGACGGGCGCGGCGGGGGCCGCCTTCGGCGCGTACGCCCGTGCGCTCGGCCTGGTCCCCGCCGCCGCCGAACTGACCCTCCACCAGGGCGTGGACATGGGGCGGCCCGGGCTGCTCACGGTGACGCTGCGGGACGGGGACGCGCGGGTGCGGGTGACGGGGGCGGCGGTCCGCATCCCGGAGTGAGCGACGCACAGGGCTCCGGGGCGCGTCGGGCGCGCCCCGGAGCGGCGGTCCCGCGGCGGACCGGCGTCAGGCCTGGCCCGTCTCGAACCGGGACACCTTGTCGCCGTCCACCGTGAACCGCCACTTCGTGCGCATCTCGCCCCAGGTGTCGTTGCGGTAGCTGACCAGGAGCGTGCGCCCGCCGTCCGACTCCGACTCGACGTCCATGTGGCCGTTGGAGGAGAAGATCTCGCGGTCGGTCCAGTCGGCGATGTCCCGGTCGGAGCCGTCGTCGGACATGGTCGCGCCCGGTGTGAGCAGGGCCTCGAAGGCCGCCTTGTCGTTGGCGTTCACGGCGGTCACGAAGGCCCGGACCGTGGGGTCGCCGAGCCGGTTTGTCTGAATGCTCATGCGCCCACGCTCGCACCGGCCCCGTCGCCCCGCCACCCGGGATCGCCCGCCCCCGCGGCCGTGGCAGGCTGCACCCCATGTCCGACCCGACGCCCGCGCCGCCCCTGACCGCACCCGACCTGTGGGAGACCGTCGACCGTCTGCACGGCTGGCTGGAGTCCCACAGCAGGCACCCCGCCCGCGAGACCCTCCTCCTTCGGATGCTGAAGCTGTCGGAGGAGGTCGGCGAGGTGGCACAGGCCGTCGTCGGCGCCACCGGGCAGAACCCGCGCAAGGGCACCACGCACACCTGGGACGACGTGGAGTCGGAGCTGTGCGACGTGGTCATCACGGCGCTTGTGGCCCTGCGCACCCTCACCCCGGCTCCGGAGCGGGCGCTCGACGCCCGGCTGCGCGCGGTCGCCGCCCGCTCCACGTCGCCGTCACCGCCGTCGCCGCAGTCGCCGGGCGCCGCTCCTGTTCCTGCTCCCGCTCCCGCTCCCGCCGAGTCCGTACGCCCCGAGGTGCAAGAAATCCAAGAGCGCCCCGGCACCTGACGAGTTAGCGTCACCCGCCATGGACTCAAGGACCAGCGCGAAGACGGGCACCACCACAGCCACCGCCACCGGCACCGCCCCGAACCCCGGCACGACCGACCCTCACGTCACCGACCCCGACGACGCCCCGCCCCGCCTCACCCGCCTCGCCTTCCACGGCCCCTTGTCACAGGCGCGCGCCGACCGCATCGTCCGGCGGGCCGCCGAACCCCTGGTGCGCGCCGGTGGCGGTACCGTCCTCGACCTCGGCTGCGGCTGGGGCGAGACGCTGCTGCGCGTCCTGGAGGCGGCACCGGGGTCCACGGGCATCGGCGTCGACCTCAACGAGGAGGACCTGGAGCGGGGCCGCGCGTCCGCGGGCGCACGCGGGCTCGGCACGCGGGTCGAGTTCGTCGCCGAGTCGGCCACGGACACCGCGCGCGGACCCGCCGACGTCGTCCTGTGCCTCAGCTCGGCCCACGCCCTGTGCCCGGCCGACGCCCCGCCCCCGTACACCGCCGAGGCCCTGCGCGCCCTGCGCGGCCTGGTCGCTCCGGGCGGACGTGTCGTACTCGGCGAGGGGTTCTGGCAGCGCACGCCCACGGCCGCGGACCTCGCCGCGCTGTGGCCGGGCGCCCGCGCCGACGAGCATCTCGACCTGGGCGGCCTGGCCGACGCGGCGGTCGCCGCCGGTTTCCGCCCGCTGTGGGTGGAGACGGCGGGCGAGGAGGAGTGGGAGGAGTTCGAGTCCGCGTATCTGGCCGACACCGAGGAGTGGCTGGCCGCGCACCCGGACCACCCGCGGGCCGCGGAGCTGCGCGAACGCGCCGACCGCCACCGCGCGTCCTTCCTGCGCGGCTACCGCCGGTTGCTGGGCCTTGCGTATCTCACGCTGGTGCCGGTGGCCACGGACTGAGCGGCGCGGGGTTCAGTGCCCGAACCACGCCTCGGCCATCGCGTCGAGCGTCGGTTCGGGCGGCGCGGGCAGTTCGCGCAGGTACCAGGGCAGATTGCTGTACACGTGCAGCAGGGTGTACGCGAGGAGCAGGCGCGGCTCGAAGGTGCGGCCGTACGCGGCCATGAACCGGGCGAGCAGCCGGGGCTCCGCGCGCGTGACGAAGAGGCCGACGCCCACGAAGTCGTAGGCGGGGTCGCCGATCATCGCGGGTTCGAAGTCGAAGAGGCCGGTGAGGCGGTGGCCGTCGCCCGGGTCCACCAGGAGGTGCTGGCGCATGAACTCCGTGTGCAGCAGGGCGGCTTCGGGCGCGGCGGGCAGCGGGACGGCGTCCAGGAAGGCGGGGATCTGTTCGGCCCAGCTCTCCGGGAGCCCGCGCTCGCGCTGCCGGTCGACGGCGCCCGCGCGCTGTCCGGCGGTGAACTCCCGCCAGTCGCCGGGCCCGAGGACGTCGGTGAGCGGTGCGTGCCCGAGCGCGTGCAGCGCGGCGAGCGCCTCGCCCGCCCGCGCCACGACCCGGTCCCGGTCGGCCGCCGGGATCCGGGGCCACGCGAGGTGCAGACCCTCGCCGGGCAGCCGGGACATCAGGACGTAGCTCCACCCGTTGACGTACGCCCCGAAGTCGTGCAACTCCGGCGTGGGGACGGGCAGTTGTCCTTGTACGTGGCTCAGCACCCGGGCCTCGGTGGCGGCGTCGTCCGCCGCGGCGCCGGGGAAGAGCTTGAGCACGTGCCGCTCCCCCACCGCGTAGACGGGCTGTGAGCCCTCGCCGTAGCGCGTGAGGGGCGCGCCCGCGAGGCCGAGCCGGGCGCTCAGGTCCTCGGCGGCGGGCCGCATGACGGCTTCGTCGGGGACGACGGCGTCCCACTCCTCGTCGGTGTCCACGGGGGGCAGCATGATCGGCACGGTAGGCGGAGGGGGCGGGCGCGGCAACGCGTTTTCGCCCGGTACGCGGAAGGGTGTCGCGGTCCGCCGTCCGGACCGCGACACCCTCGACACCGTACGTACGCGCCCGGAACCCGGGCCGGGGCTTGATCAGAACTTGAACGGGCCTGGCGACTGCGCCGACGTGGCGGTGCAGTTCACCGTGATGCCGAAGACGACGATCTTCAGGGAGCTGGCCTCCAGGCTGTCGCCCGCGGCGACGGTCCCGTTGAGCGGGCCGGTGGAGACGGGGCTGCCCGCGGGGATCGCCGGGTTGGAGTTGCCGCTGAACGCCGTGGTGCCGGAGCCGTTCTTGGTGAGCGTGAGCGTGGAGTTGACCGCACCGGCGCCGACGTCGATCGGCGCGGTGATCGCCGACGTCGACACGTCGATGGTGGCCGCGGTGCCGTTCTGTGTCGCCTTGAGCGTCGCCGAGCCCGAACCGAACGAACCGCACTCGAAGCCGATGGTCGCCTCCTGCGGCTCCACCGCGCCCGCGGTCGGAGCGAGGACCAGGGCACTCACGGCGAGCGCGCCGGCGCCGAGGGCCGAGCCGAGGGCTAATCTGCCATGCCTCATGGGGGGCCTGCCTTCAATGGGGGGAGTGTGGGGTGCCTGCCCCGCCGACGACCGCCGGTGCCCGGCTGCCCGCTGCCCGCTTGCCCGAGGAGCGACGCGCCCGCCATTACTGACGGCCAGTCAGCGATTTGGGTCGGGGCCATTGAGACACAGGGCCCTTGAGAGAACAAGACACATCCTCATGATTTTTGACATGTCACAGCCAATATTGGCCACGGCGTGCGACGCCACCGGGGTGAACCCGGCCACATCCCCCGACGTGAACGACCCACGTCCCGGATGAAACGCACCAGTGAACGGCTACCATCGCGAACGTCAGACGATATGACCGCGCCGCCGCAGCGACCGCGCGGCAGCCCCGGGACCGACCGCGCGCCCCGGCCCGACCCGCCCTGGAGGCCCGCCTTGTCCGAACCGCGCCTGGGTGTGGCCATCGTGACCATGGGCAACCGCCCGAAGGACGTCGACGCCCTCCTCGCGGCCGTGGCCAAGCAGGACGTCGCGCCGACCCGCCTGGTCATCGTCGGCAACGGCACCCCGCTGCCGGACTTCCCCGCCTACCCCGGCGAGGTCACGACGATCGAGCTCGACGAGAACCTGGGCTGCCCCGGCGGCCGCAACGTCGCCCTGCGCCGCCTGCGCGAGTTCGGCGACGTGGACGTGGCGATCGAGCTGGACGACGACGGCCTGCTCGTCGACCCAGACGTCTTCCGCACGGTCCGCCGCCTGTTCGCCGAGGACCCGCGGCTCGGCATCGTCGGCTTCCGCATCGCCGACGAGCACGGCGAGACGCAGCGCCGCCACGTGCCGCGGCTGCGCGCCAAGGACCCCATGCGCGGCGGCCTCGTCACCTCCTTCCTCGGCGGCGCGCACGCCTTCTCGATGGAGATGCTGGCGCAGACCGGCGACTGGCCCGCGGACTTCTTCTTCACGCACGAGGAGACGGACCTGGCCTGGCGCGCGCTCGACGCGGACTGGAAGGTCCTTTACGAACCCTCGCTGCTGCTCCAGCACCCGAAGACGTCCCCCGCCCGGCACGCCGTCTACCACCGCATGACGGCCCGCAACCGCGTCTGGCTGGCCCGCCGCCGCCTCCCCCTGCCCCTCATCCCCCTCTACCTGACCGTCTGGACGCTCCTGACCGTGGCCCGGACCCGGTCCCTCGGCGGCCTGAAGGCCTGGGCGGGCGGCTTCGTCGAGGGCTGCCGCACGTCCGGGGGCGAGCGGAAGCCGATGCGGTGGGCGACGGTGTGGCGGATGACGCGGCTGGGGCGACCGCCGCTGATCTGAGGGCGGACGGGTGCCCGGCGTCGGCCCGGCGCCGGACGGCGTACCCACCACCGCTACTCGGCGACGTACTCCACGTACAGCGGAGTCGCGACGACGTACCGCACACCGCCACCCCCGAGGGCAGCCGTCACGCGGGCGTACCCGCGCATCCAGGCGGCCGTCTCCACGGGCAACTGCCGGTCGAGGGCGGCCAGGAGCTGCCGGGTGCCTTCGAGGAGGGTCACCGGGCTGACGGGCTCCTGCGGCTGGTCCTCGCTGACGGCGTCGGGCTGGCCGGTGAGGGAGCCGAGGAGCGCGGAGGCGTGGGTGGTGACGAGTTCGACCCAGTCGTCGCCGCCGCTGCCGCCCCAACTGCCCTCGTGGTGCACCTCCTCCGACAGGGCGGGCGGCTCGGCGACGACGGGCACGCGGCCGCCCGCCAGATGCTCCACGGACCCGTGCAGGAGCAGCCGCACCTCGCCGCCGGTCCCGTACCCGTCCACACTCACCGGCGGATCGACGAACAGCACCATCCCCGGAGCCACGTCCCGCAGCACGCGGAAGTTCAACGGCGCCTCGAACTGCACCCAGCTCCCGGCCCTGAGCCCCGGCTCCGCGAACCACCCCGCCGCGGCCGACACATGCCGCACGATCCGCCGCAGCCGCTCCCCGCGCTCCCGCTCGGCGTCCGGCACCTCCGGGTCGAGCCCCACCCCGCCCACCGGAGTGGTCACCTGCCACCCGCCCCGGACCAGGCGCCGAGGCCTCTCCGGCATGAACTGCCGCAACTTCCGGTCGGACAGATAGACAAGCTCGCGCACGACGCTCCTCGGGGGTGAGCTGGCTCCACGACGAATCCACGACGAATCCACGCGGCGGTACTTCACGCCGGTGAACGCCATTGTGAGGTCGCCGTGCCCCCGAGTCAGGCCTGATGGTCGAACCGGGAACAAGTGCCCGAGCCCCGTATCAATGCCTGACGGGACGAGTCGACCTCAGGAGAACGAGGGATCCGTCGTAGGTCGGCCGGCTGCGCAGTTGTCCGAAGGCCTCGTCCCAGGCTCCTGAGCCCAGGGCCCGGCGCAGGCAGGTGTCGAAGTCCTGGCGGGCGCGGTCGTCGACGAAGCTCCAGGCCGAGCAGGCCTGGCGGGCCGCGGGGTCCAGGAGGAGTTCGGGGCGTCCGTAGTACGCCTCGTTGAAGCCGTCGGTGCAGTCCAGCGGGATGGGGACGGGCTGGACGACGGTGTCGCCGAGCGCGGCAGTGAGCCGGTCCAGGGACGGATAGCGGCGGGCTTCGGCGTCCAGGACGTCGGGGGCGTACTCGTAGAGCCAGAAGTCGCGCACGCGAGCGGGGTCACAGGTCAGTACGAGGACGGGGCCGCGGGTGACCCGCCGCATCTCGCGCAGCCCGGCCTCGACGTCCGACCACTGGTGGACGCTGAAGAGAGTCATCGCGGCGTCGAACCGCCCGTCGGCGAAGGGAAGGTCCTCGGCGACGGCGTCGACGGCGGTGGCGAGTTCCGCGGGGCGCCTGGCGCGCATGGCCAGAGAGGGCTCGACGGCGGTGAACGCGTGCGCCGGGGTCTCGTACGAGCCGGTGCCCGCGCCGACGTTGAGGACGGTGCGGGCGTCACCGAGGGCGTGGGCGATGACGCGGGCGATGCGCTCGTCGGGGCGGCGGAAGGAGGCGTACGCGGAGCCGATGGCCCCGTAGTCGACATCACCGACGCTGCCGTCGCGGGTGCGCATGCCCATGGGAGACCTCGCTCTTCAAGCCCGGCGGGGCCGCGGCAACCGCACCCCGAACAACACCTCTTATCTTGCATCTGCCAGGTTAGATCGCATAGACGCCTAGCGATTGCTCGGCAGATCCACCAAAAGGCACAGCACATGCATCCGTGCGCTTGGAGGTTGTGCCGGGACGGCGATGTTGCGCCGGGACGGCGATGTTGCGCCGGGACGGCGATGTTGCGCCGGGACGGCGATGTTGCGCCGGGACGGCGATGTTGCGCTGCGGCTGCGTGAGGCAGCCCCGGCGAGCCACCGCCCTCCGTCCCGGGACGTCCACGTCCCAGCAGGTCAGAGACCTCGGGATCCCGAATTCCGGGAAGCGGCCGGGATGCGGTTGTGACCGCCGGAGGGCCGCCGCAGACTCTGGTCACACCCCGTCGGCACCACGGCCGGACGGGGTGAACCGAAGGCGGGCGCAGACGCCTTCGCCTGCACGGGGGGCCGACGAAGAGCCGTTCGTGTGAACCTGCGCCCGCCTTCCCCGCACGACCGTCCCGCCTGCCCGACCGCCCCGCGCGAGCGCTACAGGATCACCTGGACGAACTCGCGTACGAGTGTCGACCAGGCCAGCGACGCACCTCTCCCTCCCCTCCCGCCTCTTCAGGAAGGCACGACGCATGACGCACATGCATCGATACGCCACGGCCGCCGCCGCACTGGCCGGACTGGCCGCGCTGCTGACCGGCCCCGCCACCCCGTCCGCGGCGGCCTCCGTCTCGCCCCCCGCCGCCCCGTCGGCCCCGGTGTCCGCACCCGCCGCCCCGGACAGAGCGCCGCAGCCCCGGGCCAAGAGCGTCCTGTTCGACATGTGGTTCAACGGCCAGGGCTACTCCCCGACCCTGAGCATCCATTTCGGCGTGCACCGCTACACCCTGAAAGCGGACTGCGACAGCGACGTCCTGGTAGGTCAGCTGTACCACTCGGCGACCGGCGTCGACCCCAAGGTCGGCCGCGCCTTCGCCGTCCCCTGCAACCGGTCCCCCAAGACCGTCGACTACCAACTGCGGGGCGGCTTCTACTACTTCTACTTCCTCTCCGGCGTCGACAACACGCACGTCATCGCCGACGGCGCCTGACCCGGCACTCGCTCGCACTCCACACCCCGACTCCCCCACGAAGAACCCGGAGACTCCCCCATGCGCACGCTCCTCGCCACCGCGACAGCGCTCCTCACCGTGGCCCTCACCACCGCCCCCACCCAGGCAGTCGAGGCCCGGCAGCAGCCCACCGCCCCCTCCCCCGCGCAGCACCGCGCCGCCGCCCCCTTCCACTTCGACATCTGGTTCAACGGCTACGGCTACTCCCCCAAGGCGGACCGCCCACAGGGCAACAGGCAGCGGGTCAGCTTCTCCGCGTCCTGCGACGGCGACATCGTGGCCGGGCAGCTCTACCACGTCACCTGGGGCCGCGACCGTCCCGTCGGAAACGTCGTCAGAATCCCCTGCAACAGGACGGCATCCGCCATCTACGAACTGAGCGGCGGGGAGTACTACTTCTTCTTCCTCTCGGGCGTGAACAACACGCACGTGGTGGGCGACTGGGCGTAGACCGCCCCGGCCGTCTCGGCGGAGGAAGCGGCAGACGAGTCGGGCTGTACGCCGGGTTCTGTCCCCCGGGACCTCGCGGTCGTCGGGGTGACGGCCATCCATCTAGGGCCTGCGTTGCCGCAGGCCTCGTGCGGTCTACCCGCGGACTCGGGCGGGCAGCCCTCGAACGTCCGCGCAGGAACACCGGGGTGTTCCCTTTTGACCTTGCTCCAAGTGGGGTTTACCTAGCCGCCTGAGTCACCTCAGGCGCTGGTGGTCTCTTACACCACCGTTTCACCCTTACCGAGGACCGAGGTCCCCGGCGGTCTGTTCTCTGTGGCACTGTCCCGCGGGTCACCCCGGGTGGCCGTTAGCCACCACCTTGCCCTGTGGAGCCCGGACGTTCCTCGGGAAGGTCCACAAGGACCTCCACGCGGCCGTCCGCCCGGCTCGTCTGCCGTGTCGACCATGGTACCCGCCGGGGCGTGGGCCGGGTGCCGGTGGCGGCCGTGGCCAGGAAGGAGCCCGCAAGGATCAGGGTGAAGGCCGCGGCGAAGGTCGCGGTGAGGGATTCGGAGAGGAAGGCGAAGCCCGCGGCGGCGGCGACCGCGGGGTTGATGTACGTGAAGACCACCGCCCGCGTCGGGCCCGCCTCGCGGATCAGTTCCAGGAAGACGATGAAAGCGAGGGCCGTGCAGATGACGCCCAGGCCCGCGAGCGCCGCCAGGGTCTTGCCGTCCGGGAGCGTCTCGGGCCAGGTCACCGCGGCCGCGGGGGCGTAGACCAGGGCGGCCAGGGTCAGGCAGGGCGCGATCAGTTGCAGGGTCGGTACGTCCTTGAGGTGGCGGGCCACGATCAAGGGGGCGATGGCGTAGCCGAGGGCCGTGAGCAGGACCTCCGTCAGGGACCAGGCGTCGCCTCCCGTCAGGTGCGGGACCGTGAGCACCGCGACCCCGGCGAAGCCGAGCGCGAGGCCCGTCACCCGGCGCGGGCCCAGGCGTTCGGTGTCGCCGAAGAAGCGGGCCAGGAGCGCGCCGATGATCGGCACGGCGGCGATCAGGAGGCCCGCCGTGGAGCTGGAGAGGTGGCGTTCCGCGTCCGTCAGGGTCCACCACGGGCCGAGGATCTCCACACAGGCGAAGACCAGCATCGGGCGCCAGTGCGTGTGCAGCACGGCGGGCATGCCGCCCTGGCGTATCGCGAACGGGAGCAGCAGCGCGGCGCCCAGCGCACAGCGCGTGAACACCACCATCGACGGTGTCAGATCGCTGTCCACCGCCACTTTGATCATGAGGTACGGGATGCCCCAGAGGACGCCCATGACGGAGAAGAGAAGCCAGCCTCGTGCGGTCATGGGAGGAGTTTCGGACAGGGGGGAGGGTCGTGTCTTGAACGTTGTTGCGCCCCTCGGTGCCCGGTCGTTCGGCGCCCGGTCGTTCGGCGCCCGGTCGTTCGGCGCCGATCACTCGGTGCCGGTTACGCGCGCTCTGCCGCGAGCACGCGCTCCCCCGCCCACACGCTGTTCCGGTACGCCGCCGGTGTCACCCCGACCACACGCCGGAACCAGCGCGTCAGATGGGCCTGGTCGGCGAAGCCCACCCGGCCCGCCACCGCCGCCGGGCGCAGTCCGCTCTCCAGGAGCGCGCGGGCCCGGGTGACGCGGTGCTGCGCCAGCCAGGCGTACGGGGGCATCCCCATCGTCGTACGGAAGGCGCGGAGCAGTTGGTAGCGGGACAGGCCCAGTTCCGCGGCCAGTTGGGCGAGGGTGGGGGGTGTGAGGACGTCGTCGGCCAGGCGGTCGCGGACGGCCAGGGCGATGGTGGTCGCGCCGGGTACGGGGGCGGCCGGGTCGTGGGCCGGGCGTGCGCTGCCGTAGCGGTCGGCCAGGGCGGTGAACAGGCCGGTCAGGCGGCTCTCCGCGGTGAGCGCGGCGAGGCGGTCCGGCGGGCCCGGGGTGCGGGCGGCCGTGCTCAGGCCGGTGTGGGCGGCCCGCAGCGCCGCCGCGAGGCGGGGGTCGTCGAGGACGGCGTCGCGGAAGTGCGGCGGGGTGCGGGCGCCGTCGGCGAAGAGCTCCGGGGAGGGGTACATCGAGCGGTACGCGTAGCCGTCGCCGGTGCCGGGGCGGCCGGTGTGCGGTTCGCCGGGGGCCAGGACGACGATGGAGCCGGGGCCTATGTCGAGGCGGCCGCCCCGGTAGTCGATGATCTCGGTGCCGCCGACGCAGACGCCCACGGTGAACTCCTCGTGGGCGTGGGGCGCGTAGCGGTGACGGTCGAAGCGGGCGGTGAGGAGGTCGAGGGACGTGCCGCCGCCGAGGGCGGCCCGGGTCCACAGGGCGCGCTCGCCGGGCGAGGTGCCGTGCGGCGGGTCTGTGCGGTGCTCCATGGGCCACCCTCCTCCGTGCCTGGCTGTGCGCCCACGGCAGTACGGTTCCGCGTGTGCTTCTCGGCTTTCGGCCGCAGCATGCCTGCGCTCCGGCGGTGCGGTCAGCCTCGTCTCGCCTCTTGAACGCTTCCGCGCCCGCGTTTCATGCCCACGCCCACCGTGTCCGCCCGCCCCCGCCCCGCCCGTGTCCGCTTGACCTTGCCGTAGCGTCAACGTTTCTACTGAGGGCATGCGAATCGGAGAGATCGCCGCCGCCGTCGGGCTCACGACGCGCGCCATCAGGCACTATCACCACCTCGGGCTGCTGCCGGAGCCCGCGCGGCGACCCAACGGCTACCGGGACTACGGGCTCCGCGAGGCCATCGCCCTCGCCCGCGTCAAGCGGCTCACCGAGCTGGGGCTCGGGCTCGACGAGGTGCATGACGTGCTGGCGGACGACGCGGGGCGCGAGCTCACCGAGGTGCTCGCCGAGCTGGACGACGACCTGGCCCGGCAGGAGGCGGACATCAAGGCGCGCCGGGCCCGGCTCGCCGAGCTCCTTCGGATGGCCGAGGACGGGCTGCTGACCGGGGAGGGGCCGGTCTCGGCGGGGCTCGCGGAGCTGTTCGGGCGGTTCGGGCCCGCCGCCGGCGGGTCGCCCACCGCCGCCAAGGACCTCGAGCACCTGGCCCTCTTCGACGCCACCCTCGACCCGGCCCGCCGCGACCGCGTCTACGGCGCCCTGCACCGGCTCGCCGACGACACCGAACTCGCCGCCCGCATGCGCGAGTTGTACGCCCGCCTCGACGCACTCGCCGACGCCCCGCCGGACGACCCCCGCGTCCAGCCGCTCGGCCGGGACCTCGCGGCCGTCGTCCCTGAGGACTTTCTCGCCGCCCTCACCCAGGAGGACGAAGGCCGGGAAGGGGAGGACCGGGAAGACGGGGGCCGGGAAGAGCGGGAGGGCGCGGGGCGGCCCGCGCACGGCGGCGCCTTCGGGGAGGCCTTCCTCGACGACTTCGCCCCCGCCCAGGCCGCCGCCGTCCGCGTGATGCTGAAGCACCTGGGCGAGCGGACGGGGTGGACGCCGTGAAGCGCCCGGTCCGGGTCGTGCGGCGGCTCGCCGTGCACGAGCTGCGGGGGTTCCACAGCCTCGCGCTGTGGGTGGCGCGGCGGCGGCACGGGCTCGGGGCGGGGGCGCGTCCGGCCGCGTACACCGGGCCGCAGACCGCGATGCTCTTCGGCTTCGCCTTCGTGGCGGTCGTGGAGACCGTCGTCCTGGCGCTGATCGTGCCGTGGCCGCTCGTGCACTCGGCGCTGCTGTTCGTGGACGTCTACACGGTCCTGCAGATCCTCGCGCTGCACGCGGCGTCCGTGACGCGGCCCCATGTGGCGGGCGCGGACGGGTCGTTGCGGGTGCGGTACGGGCAGTTCCTCGATCTGCGGATCGCGGCGGCCGACATCCTGCGGGTACGGGTGGAGCGGCGCTATCCCGAGGGGCGCACCGTCCAGGTCCACGAGGACGGCACCCTCGACGTCGCCGTCGGCAACCAGACCACCGTCACCGTCGAACTCGCCCGCCCCGTCGCCTTCGTACGACCGCTGGGGCTGCCCGCGACGGCCCGCGTGGTGCGGCTGCACGCCGACGACCCGCGCGCCCTGGTCGACGCGCTGACCCGGCCCGCCGCCGATGCCGCCGATGCCGCCGATGAGACCACGGGTCCCCGCACGCCTGCGGGCGACACCGCACCGAGCACTCGCACAGCTTCCGACGACCTCGCACCAAGCCCTCGCACACCTGCCGACGCCCCCGCGCCGAGCCCCCTCACGCCGGAGCGAACAGCACCTTCGCCCGCCCCGGATCGGCCTGTGTGAGCCGCACCCGCAGCCGCTCCCCGAGAGGCAGCGCACCCGGCCCGCCCGCACCCCCCGGCCCCGCCTCGATGCGAGCGACGACCGCGGGCTCCGCCAACTGCACCGTCCCCACCCCCGGTTCGCGCTCCTTCACGTCGACCACCACCCCGTCGAACACCTCGCCCACCCGGTCCTTCAGGAGCGCCGCCTCGACGATGTCCACACAGCCGCGCTCCACGGAGTTGGCGCGCCGGGTGCCCTCGGCCATCTCCCCGGGCAGCTCCGGCAGGGCGGCGAGCACCCAGTCCGGGGGCTCGGCGTCCGCGCACGCGGCGAGGCAGAGCTCCGCGGCGTAGCGGTCGACGAGGCGGCGCAGGGGCGCGGTGCAGTGCGCGTACGGGGCGGCCACCGCGGCGTGCGTCGTCAGCTCCGGCACCTCGCCGCCGCTGAACGCCGTGTACCCGGCGCCGCGAAGGAGCGTCGTGCACTCCTGGAGGAACGCCGCGTGGCGCGGGTCGCGCGGGTCGAGGGAACGGACGAGACGGGCGTACGGGACGTGGTGCGGCCAGTCGATGCCAAGGGCCTTCGCGGTGTGGCGCAGGCGGGCGACGGCGCCGTCGGGGGCGAGCGGCAGGGTGCGCAGCACTCCGGCGCCGGAGGCGATCATGAGGTCGGCGGCGGCCATGCCGGTGAGCAGGGAGATCTGGGCGTTCCAGCCGTCGGCGGGCAGCGGGGCGCGGAAGCCGAGTTCGTACGTCCCGTCCTTCTCGGTGATCTCCTGCTCGGGCACGTTCAGCGAGATGCCGCCGCGCTCGACCTCAAGGCGCTCGCGCAGCCGCCCCACCTCGGCGAGCAGCGCGAGCGGTTCCTCGGCGGTGCCCGCGTCGATGGCGCGCTGCACGCCCTCGTAGTCGAGCTTGGCGCGGCTGCGGACCAGGGCGCGGCGCACGTCGGTGTGTGCGGTGCGGCCGTCCGCGTCCAGGTCGAGGGTCCACAGGACGGCCGGGCAGGTCTGGTCCGGGAGCAGGCTGGCCGCGCCCTCGCTGAGCGGGGTGGGGTGCAGGGGGACCTTCCCGTCGGGGAAGTAGAGGGTGGTGACGCGGCGGTGCGCCTCCGCGTCCAGCGGCCCGCCCGGGGTGACGTACGCGGCCACGTCCGCGATCGCGTACCGCACCCGGAAGCCGCCGCCCTGCCACCGCGACAGGTGCATCGCCTGGTCCAGGTCCACGGACGTCGGCGGGTCGACGGTGAAGAAGGGCACGCCGGTCGCGTCCTCGTCCGGGAGGCGGGGGGCCGCCGCGGCGCGCTCGGCCTCCGCGAGCACGTCGGCCGGGAACGTCTCCGGTACGTCGAGCTCGGCGCGCAGGTCGCGCAGCGCGGCCCGCAGCGGAGCCTCGGCTGTGCCGGTCACATGCAGGTGGCGGCGGGGCATGCACCGAGCGTATGGCGGGGGCGGGGGGTCGGCACCCCGTACGCTTTCGCGGGGGCCGCATCCCCCGCACGCACCCGGTCGGCGACCACCCGTACCCGGCCGAAACGAAAACGGAGAAGCGATCGTGCTCGTCCTGTTGCCGCCGTCCGAAGGCAAGGCCTCCTCCGGACGGGGGGCGCCCCTGAAGCCGGAGTCGCTGTCCCTGCCCGGGCTCGCCGACGCGCGCGCCGCCGTCCTCGACGAGCTCGTCGAGCTGTGCGCGGCCGACGAGGACAAGGCGCGGGCAGTGCTCGGGCTCAGTGAGGGGCTGCGCGGGGAGGTCGCCAAGAACACCGAGCTGCGGACCGCCGGGGCGCGGCCCGCCGGGGAGATCTACACCGGCGTCCTCTACGACGCCCTCGACCTCGCCTCCCTCGACGCCGCCGCCAAGCGGCGTGCCGCGCGCTCCCTTCTCGTCTTCTCCGGCCTGTGGGGAGCCGTCGGCGTCACCGACCGGATCCCCTCCTACCGCTGCTCCATGGGCGTCAAGCTGCCCGGGCTCGGGGCGCTCGGCGCGTACTGGCGCGGGCCCATGGCGGACGTGCTGCCCGCGGCCGCCGGGGGTGGGCTCGTCCTCGACCTGCGGTCCTCCGCGTACGCCTCCGCGTGGAAGCCCAAGGGGGACGTGGCCGGGCGTACCGCCACCGTGCGGGTGCTGCACTCCCAGGTCGTCGACGGGGTGGAGCGGCGGTCCGTCGTCTCCCACTTCAACAAGGCCACGAAGGGGAGGATCGTGCGGGCCCTCCTGGCCTCGGGCGCATCGCCCGCCGGGCCCGCCGAGCTCGTCTCCGCCCTCCGTGACCTCGGCTACGTCGTCGAGGCGGAGCCGCCCTCGCGGGCGGGGCGGGCTTGGGGGCTGGATGTTGTGGTGCGGGAGATCCACTGAGGGTGCGGGCCGGTTGCCCTGCCGGGGGCTCCCCAACCCCACCCCTTCCCGAAACCGGGGCTCCGCCCCTGGACCCCGGGGGTGGGTGTCCCGTTGCCCTGGGACGGGGGCACCCCCGATCGGCGCTCCGCGCCTCGTCCTCAAACGCCGGACGGGCTGAAAATTTCGCCGGGGCGGGCCGGGAAAGTGCTGCTGCGTGAGCCGCTTCGGGGCCAGAAGGTGCCGGGCTGTTGCTCAGCCGGTTCAAGGTTGGGCGGGCGGGTGGGAGAAAGCCTGTCCGGCGTTTGAGGACGAGCGCGGAGCGCGACCGGGGGCGACCCTTTCGGGGCTGAAG
>NZ_JBHXTE010000074.1:0-31038 GCF_042677545.1 Streptomyces sp. NPDC127108
CCACCAATGATCTTGGTGGGCCCGGGCCTTCGGCGTTGCGTGCCCGCGCACAGATGAACGTTTCTGCCGACGCGGAACGGTATTCAGCCCGTCCGGCGTTTGAGGACGAGGCCGAAGGCCGATCCACGGCCACCGACGCCCGCGGCGCCCCTGCGGCATCCCAGGCCCCGGGGGCACGGCAAAGGGCGAGGCCCCCGGATCCCCGGGGGCCTCGCCCTGTTACAGCTGCCGACGCCTACGGCGTGGTGGAGGCCGTCAGTTGTCGTCCTCGTCGATGAGGAATCCCCGCATCGGGGACGGAGCCTGCTGCATCGGCTGCTGGCCCTGCGGCCGCACCGGCGCCATCGGCTGCGTCATCGCGGGCGACATCTGCTGCTGCCCGCCGTAGGACGGCGCGCCCGCGGGCTGGTTGCCGCCCATCGACTGGTTGCCGCCGTAGGACGGGGCACCCGCGCCGGCCGAGGCCATGGAGGGCGCCGGGGACGGCGGCAGGGAGGCGGTCGCCGGGGTCCGCGGCGGGGCCAGCGAGTCGTCGGCCTGGGTCTCCAGCTGACGCAGCTGCGACTCCAGGTAGGACTTCAGTCGCGTGCGGTACTCGCGCTCGAAGCCGCGCAGGTCCTCGACCTTGCGCTCAAGGGTGGCGCGGGCGGACTCCAGGGAGCCCATCGCGACACGGTGCTTCTCCTGCGCGTCCCGCTCCAGGGCGTCGGCCTTGGCACGGGCGTCCCGCTCCAGGCCCTCGGCGCGCGAACGGGCCTCGCCCACGATCTTGTTGGCCTCGGAACGGGCCTCCGCGATCGCCTGGTCGGCGGTCTGCTGCGCGAGCGAGAGCACACGGGCGGCGCTGTCGCCACCGGGGCCCTGGCCGGGCTGCGGAAGCTGCGGGCCGTGACCGCCCATCGGGCCGCCCATGGGGCCACCCATCTGACCCTGCATCTGGCCCTGGCCCATCGGACCCGGACCCTGGCCCATCGGACCGGGACCCTGCGGACCGCCCTGCGGGCCGTGGCCGCCGGGGCCCGGGGGAAGCTGCGGAGCGCCGCCCGGCAGCTGGGGCGGGCCGCCCATGGGGTGCTGCTGCTGCGGCGGCACCGGCTGCGGGCCAGATATTGCGGCGGGCACGGGGGCGCCGGGACCTCGCTGGTCCTGCGGCCCTTCGGGGCCACCGGGACCGCCGGGGCCCTTGCGCATGCCGCCCTGCTGCTGGTTCTGCGCGGCCGCGCGCGTGGCGGCGGCCAGCTTGGCTCGCAGATCCTCGTTCTCACGGAGCAAGCGGGTCAGTTCGGCTTCGACCTCATCGAGGAAGGCATCGACCTCGTCCTCGTCATAGCCTTCTCGGAGGCGGACGGTCGTGAACTGCTTGTTCCGCACGTCCTCGGGGGTCAGCGGCATCTCTTCACCTCAACGTAGTCGTCGGCATTCGGCAAGAACGTAGTTGACATCGCGCTCACAGCCGGCTCACGACGGAGATCAGGATGTAGACGATGATCATCAGCACGAAGAAGGACAGGTCGAGCGCCACGCCCCCGAGACGCAGCGGCGGAATGAACCGCCGCAGAAGCTTGAGCGGTGGATCGGTGACAGTGTAGGTGGCCTCCAGAACGACCACCATCGCCTTGCCGGGTTGCCATGAGCGGGCGAACTGGAAGACGTAGTCCATGACCAGCCGGAAGATCAGCACGATGAGGAAACACATCAGAGCGATGTAGATCACTTGCAAGACCACGCCCATGTTCGTGTTTCCCTCTCCCCTGTCCTCAGTCGAGTCCGTGCTGTGTCGAACCGATAACTGCCGTCTACTGCACTTGCGTCTCAGCTCTGGTTGAAGAACCCGCCCTCTGCGATGCGGGCCTTGTCCTCCGCCGTGACATCGACGTTAGCAGGCGACAACAGGAACACCTTCTGCGTCACTCGCTCGATACTGCCATGCAGGCCGAAGACCAGACCGGCGGCAAAGTCGACAAGTCGCTTCGCATCCGTGTCGTCCATCTCCGTCAAGTTCATGATCACCGGGGTGCCTTCGCGGAAGTGTTCCCCGATGGTACGGGCTTCGTTGTAGGTCCGGGGGTGAAGTGTGGTGATGCGGTAGGGCTCACGCTCGGACACGACCTTGGGCATGATCACCGGTGCGTTCTTCTCCAGGCTCTGGCGTTCAGGTGTGATGGATGCCACGGGGGCGATTCGCGCCGGACGTCCCGATTCAGCGGGAAGCGAAGCGGCGCGCGGCGCCGGTTCGCGGGGGGCGGGCGGCTGCACCACTCGTACCGATTCGTCCCGGTCCAAGTCCCGGTCCGCGAGGTGGGACTGGTGCGACGGCTCGTGCCGTCGGCGGTCGCGCTCGGGCTCCGGCTCGGGCTCGAAATCGTCGTCGGGGTCGAAGCCCCGACCGTCGTAACCGTCGTCCTCCACGAGGCCGAGGTAGACCGCCATCTTGCGCATCGCGCCGGCCATGCTCTGAGTCCTCCGCTCTGTGGTGGATCGAGAGGTCCGTCGTCATCAACTGCCCGCGATCCACGTGGTCTCCCGCCGAACTGCGGGAATGACCATATTTTCTGCTGTGGTCCGACTTCCTGGCGACGTTACCCGAGCCCGCGTCGGACTCCGAGTACCGCCGTACCGACGCGCACATGTGTCGCTCCGGCCGCCACGGCCTGTTCGAGGTCCGCACTCATCCCTGCCGACACCATGTTCGCAGCCGGATGGGCCACGCGCAGGGCAGTCGACAAATCCATCAGCCGCTCGAACGCCGCCTGTTGCCGTCCCGCGTATTCCCCGGTGAGCGGCGCGACGGTCATCAGACCGTCGAGTCGCAGTCCGGGGGCTTCGGCCACGGATGCGGCCAACTCCTCGATCCCGCCGGGGCCCACGCCACCGCGGTCCCCCCGCCCGTCGGCCCCCGCGTCGAGGGCGACCTGGAGCAGACAGCCGACCTCACGCCCGGCGCGCACGGCGGCCGTGGACAGCGCGGTGACCAGCCTGGGCCGGTCCACCGACTGCACCACGTCCGCGTAACCGACCACGGAGCGCACCTTGTTGGTCTGCAGCTGGCCCACGAAGTGCCAGCTCAGCGGGAGGTCCGCGCAGTCAGCGGCCTTCGGCGCCGCGTCCTGGTCGCGGTTCTCGGCGACATGGCGCACACCGAGTTCCGAGAGAAACCGCACATCGCTCGCGGGGTAGGTCTTGGTGACCACGATCAGGGTCAGTTCCTCGCGCTTGCGGCCCGCCGCCGCGCAGGCCGCCTCGATGCGCTCTTCTACTTTCGCCAGATTTCCGGCGAGTTCCGCCTTACGGTCCGTCATGCCCCATCAGTCCAACCACACATAGCCCGCGAGACGACCGGTCGTCCGGTCGCGGCGGTACGAGAAGTGATCGCCCGACTCCCGTGTGCACACCGGCGACTGCTCCCGGTCGCGCACGCCGAGCCGGTCGAGCTGCGCGTGCACCCCGGCGGTCACGTCGACCGCGGGTGTGCCCCAGCTCGTCTCGGCGTACGCCGCGGGTTCCACGGCGGCGACGTCGGCGCGCATGTCCGCGGGTACTTCGTAACAACGGCCGCAGACGGCGGGCCCGGTGCGGGCCACGATCCGGTCCGGGCTCGCGCCGAGGGACACCATGGCCTCGACGGCCGCGGGCACCACCCCGGCGATCATTCCGGGCCGGCCCGCGTGCGCGGCCGCGGCGACTCCCGCGACCGGGTCGGCGAGCAGGACCGGGGTGCAGTCGGCGGTGAGGACGGCGAGGGCGACGCCCCGCCGGGCGGTGACGACGGCGTCGACCGCCGGGATCTCCTCGCGGTCCGCCCAGGGTCCGTCGACCACGGCGACGTCCCGGCCGTGCACCTGGTTCATCCACACCACGCTCGCGGGGTCGATGCCGAGGTTCTTGGCGACGGCCTCGCGGTTGTGGCGTACGGCTTCGGGGTCGTCGCCGACCGCTCCGCCGAGGTTGAGCTCCTCGTACGGAACGGCGCTCACCCCGCCCCACCGGTCGGTGAAGGCGAAGTGGGCGCCGCTCGCGGTGCTCGTCTCGGAGCGCTGGTCTATCACTTCAGGAAGTCCGGCACGTCCAGCTCTTCGGCCTGGCTGTCCTGGTGCAGACGGGTCGAGGGGACCTGCGGCGGAGTCGCCGACGCGGCCGGGGGCTCGCTCGCCTGCACCGGCTCGGGCTGCTCGGGCGCCGGTGCGTCGTCGCGCGGGGTGACGCTGCCGAGGCCGCCGAACGCCGGGGCCGGACGGGACGATTCGGGCTGCCGGGCCGGGGGCGCCGGCTCCTCGCGCTTGGCGGACGCCGAGCCGAGGACGTTGTCCCGCTTGGACGGGGGCTGGCCGCCGTCGAAGCCGGCCGCGATGACCGTGACCCGGACCTCGTCGCCGAGCGCGTCGTCGATGACCGCGCCGAAGATGATGTTGGCCTCGGGGTGCGCGGCCTCGCTGACCAGTTGGGCCGCTTCGTTGATCTCGAAGAGACCGAGGTCGGAGCCGCCGGAGATGGAGAGCAGGACGCCCCGGGCGCCGTCGATGGACGCCTCGAGGAGCGGCGAGGAGATCGCCATCTCGGCCGCGGCCACCGCGCGGTCGTCGCCGCGGGCCGAGCCGATGCCCATGAGCGCCGAACCCGCCTCGGACATGACCGACTTGACGTCGGCGAAGTCGAGGTTGATCAGGCCGGGCGTGGTGATGAGGTCGGTGATGCCCTGCACACCGGAGAGGAGCACCTGGTCGGCCGACTTGAAGGCGTCGAGCACGCTGACCTGGCGGTCCGAGATGGACAGGAGCCGGTCGTTGGGGATGACGATGAGGGTGTCGACCTCTTCGCGGAGTTCCGCGATGCCGTCCTCCGCCTGGTTCGCGCGGCGGCGGCCCTCGAAGGTGAACGGCCGGGTGACCACACCGATCGTCAGGGCGCCGAGCGAGCGCGCGATGTTGGCGACCACGGGCGCGCCGCCCGTGCCGGTGCCGCCGCCCTCACCGGCCGTCACGAAGACCATGTCGGCCCCCTTGAGGACCTCCTCGATCTCCTCGCGGTGGTCCTCGGCGGCCTTGCGGCCGACGGCCGGGTTGGCTCCGGCGCCGAGTCCGCGGGTGAGTTCCCGGCCGACGTCGAGCTTGACGTCGGCGTCGCTCATCAACAGGGCTTGCGCGTCGGTGTTGATGGCGATGAACTCGACGCCCTTGAGACCGACCTCGATCATCCGGTTGATGGCATTGACACCACCGCCGCCGACACCGATGACTTTGATGACTGCGAGGTAGTTCTGCGGTGCTGCCACGTCGAAGGCCTCTCGCCTCGAGTTACGTGTCGCCGTCTCGCGCTTGAGCGATACGACGACTGATGCCGAATGGGACGGTCCGATACGCCGACCCGAACCCTAACGCTGAAGTTTAGGGTTACCAGTGTGTCTGTTCCCTGGACTCTTCCGAACAGGACACTAAGTCGACAAGTGGCGCACGTTCAACGAACACGCCGAACCTCCCGTTTTTCTTTTCACCCTATGTGATCAGGCTTAAGCCTGCCCATCCAGGGTGCTGGCCTGCGCTGATGTACGTCAACTCGCCGATGACGCAGGGGCGGTGGGGACGCTCACATCGAAGTGCCGTGCCTTCGGAACTGCTTTCATGAGCCCGGTGAGCGCCTCGGCCTTTGCGCGGCCCTTCTCACCGCTCCCCCACATGACCGTGCGGCCGTCGCGCAACCGCAGCGAGATGGAGTCGTACGAACGGACCTTGACGGTCCGGGTGTCCGCGGCGACCGCGCCGGGCAGGGCGGCGACCACACGGACGGCCTCACGGCGCAGCCGGGCGGCGTCGAAGCGGCGCAGGCTCGCGGCGGCGCTGCCGGAGGGGTCCGCGGCCATTTCGAGGAGCGGGGTGCCCTTCGGCGCCTTCTCGACCGTGGCGAAACGGACTCCCTTCGCGTCCACTTCGATGAACTTTCCGCCCTTTTCGATGAGCAGAACCGGCGTGCGCTCCGTCACTTTCAGTGCGATTCCATGGGGCCAGGAGCGGACGACATCAACCGAGTCAATTCGGGGCATTTCTCTCCTAAGCCGCTCTTCGATGGCCCCGGAATCGACCGAAATCAGTGGTTCCCCGACCGGTACGCCCGCGACCTCGCGCACCGCGTGCGGCTTGAGGACCACCGTCCCGGACGTCGTCACCTGCTCCACCCGCAGCCACGGCGAGCCGTAGAGCACCCAGGCGCCGCCCCCGGCGAGCACGGCGAGGGCGAGCGCCAGGACGATCAGGAGGCGCACCCGCGGCGCCCGCAGGGCCCGCGGCAGCCGCGGCCGGCGCGGGCGCGGGCGGGACGGGCGGGACGGCCCAGACCCGGCCCCCCGCCGTTCGGCGGTCGTCGGTCCGGCCCGTCCGGCCACAGTCCCCTGCCCTCTCTCACGCGTTGCGGCGTGACGCAATCGCCTCGTACACCATGTTGACGAGGAGGTCGTCGGCGTCCCTGCGGCCGAACTCCGAGGCGGCACGGGACATCTCGTACAGCCGGTGCGGGTCGGCGAGCACGGGCAGGACGTTGCCCTGGACCCACTCGGGCGTCAGCTCCGCGTCGTCGACCAGCAGACCGCCGCCCGCCTTGACCACCGGCTGGGCGTTCAGCCGCTGTTCGCCGTTGCCGATGGGCAGCGGGACGTAGGCGGCCGGCAGCCCGACGGCGGACAGCTCGGCGACGGTCATCGCGCCCGCGCGGCAGAGCATCATGTCGGCCGCGGCGTACGCGAGGTCCATCCGGTCCACGTACGGTACCGGGATGTAGGGGGGCATCCCGGGCATGTTCTCCACGTACGGCATTTCGTTCTTCGGGCCGACCGCGTGCAGGATCTGGATGCCTGCCCGCTGGAGGACCGGGGCGACCTGCTGGACGACCTCGTTGAGCCGCCGGGCGCCCTGGGAGCCGCCGGAGACGAGCAGTGTGGGCAGGTTCGGGTCGAGGTTGAAGGCCGCGCGGGCCTCCGGGCGGACCCGGGCCCGGTCGAGCAGCGCGATGGTGCGGCGCAGCGGGATGCCGATGTAGCGCGAGCCGCGCAGCTTGCTGTCGGGGGTGGAGACCGCGACCCCCGAGGCATACCGCGAGCCGATCTTGTTGGCGAGCCCGGGCCGCGCGTTGGCCTCGTGCACCACGATCGGCACACCCGCGCGCTTGGCCGCCAGGTAGCCGGGCAGCGCCACATAGCCGCCGAAGCCCACCACGCAGTCGGCCTTGGTCCGCTCCAGGATCTGCTCGGCCGCCTTGATGGTGCCGCGCAGCCGGCCCGGCACCGTGATCAGCTCGGGCGTGGGCTTGCGCGGCAGGGGCACGGCGGGGATCAGGGCGAGTTCATAGCCCCGCTCGGGTACGAGTCGGGTCTCGAGGCCGCGCTCCGTGCCCAGGGCCGTGATCCCCACGGTCGGGTCCTGCCTGCGCAGGGCGTCCGCGAGGGCGAGCGCGGGCTCGATGTGGCCGGCGGTCCCCCCACCGGCGAGTACGACATGCACCGAAATTCACCGCTCTCCGGACGAACGCGCCTTGACGCGCCGTCGCATCGTGTTCCATCTCACCCGAGGCTGCCGCATGGCCAGGGCCGCCTTCGCCGCCGGGTCCTCCCGCGCGAACGCGATGAGGAGTCCGACGGCGAACATGGTCGGCAGCAGGGCTGAGCCTCCGTAGGAGAACAGCGGGAGCGGGACACCGGCGATCGGCAGCAGACCGAGCACCGCACCGACGTTGATCACGGCCTGGGCCGTGATCCAGGTGGTCACGCCTCCCGCTGCGTACCTCACGAAGGGGTCCTCCGTGCGTCCGGCCACGCGGATACCCGCATAGCCTAGAGCCGCGAACAGGGCGAGCACCGACAGCGTCCCCGCCAGACCGAGTTCCTCCCCGGTGATGGCGAAGATGAAGTCGGTGTGCGGTTCGGGCAGTTGACCCCATTTTTCCACACTCGCGCCGAGGCCGGAACCGAAGAATCCGCCGGAGGCCAGGGCGTAGATGCCGTGCACGGCCTGCCAGCACTGGTCGCCGGGTCCGGGGTCGGTCGCGCCGATGCAGGCGAGCCGGGCCATCCGGTTCGGGCTGGTCTTGATGAGGATCACACCGAGGACGGCCGCGATGCTCAGGACGCCCGCGAACAGCCGTGTCGGGGCGCCCGCCAGCCACAGCAGGCCGAACAGGATCGCGGTGAGGATGATGGCCGTGCCCATGTCGCCGCCCAGCATGATCAGACCGAGCAGCATGAAGGTGACGGGAACGAGCGGCACCAGCATGTGCTTCCACTGGGTGAGCAGCCGTTTGTCCTGTTTGCGCGCCAGCAGGTCCGCGCCCCAGAGAACCAGCGCGAGCTTGCCGAACTCACTGGGCTGGAGCTGGAAAGGGCCCCCCAAATAGATCCAGTTCTGATTGCCGTTGACGCTGCGCCCTATCCCGGGGATCTGGACGAGAACCATCAGGAAGACGGAAGCGGCCAGCATCGGGTAGGACAGCGCCCGGTGCAGCTTCACCGGCATCCGCATGGCGATGAGCAGCAGGGCGGAGCCGAGGACCGCGGCGACGAACTGCTTGCGGAAGAAGTAGGAGGCGGGCAGGTTCAGCTGCAACGCCTGGATCATCGACGCCGAGTAGACCATCACGAGGCCGAGCGCCGTGATCAGCAGGCTGCTGCCGAAGATCAGGTAGTACGCGGTCAGCGGCCGGTCCCAGGCCTTGCGGGCCCGGTCGTAGAGCCGCCGCAGCGCGCTCTCGCGGACCACCGGGGTGGCCCGCGGCCGCGCTGGTCGCTTCGGGGTGCGCGGGCTGCGCACGGAGGCGCGCCCGGCCATCAGCGGCACCCCGCGCCCGTGCGGGCGCGTCCCCAACCGGCGCGCGGCCGTCCACGAAACCCCCGCCACGACGGCGTTCCCACGGCTGCCACGTGCCCTCCTTCGGGTGCCGGGCGCCCCCGGACCACGCTGGGCCCGCCGTCAGGCGCTCGCGCCGAGTTCGCGGACGGCTGCCGCGAACGCGTCACCACGCTTGTTGTAGTTGGTGAACATGTCCATCGACGCACAGGCCGGCGCCATCAGGACGGTGTCCCCCGGCCGCGCGAGCCGCGCGGCCTGCCGTACGGCCTCGGACATCGCCCCAGTGTCCGTCCGGTCGAGGTCCACGACGGGTACTTCGGGCGCGTGTCGCGCGAGCGCTTCGGCGATCAGCGCGCGGTCGGCGCCGATCAGGACGACCCCTCGCAGCCGCCCCGCCGCGCCCGCGACCAGCTCGTCGAAGGTGGCGCCCTTGGCGAGGCCTCCGGCGATCCAGACGATGTGTTCGTAGGCCGCCAACGACGCCTGCGCGGCGTGGGTGTTGGTGGCCTTGGAGTCGTCGATGTAGGCGACGCCCTCGACGTCGGCCACGTGCTCGATGCGGTGCGCGTCGGGCCGGAAGGCGCGCAGCCCCTCGCGCACCGCCGCCGCCTCCACCCCGAACGCGCGCGCGAGGCCGGCGGCGGCGAGGGCGTTGGCGATGTTGTGCGGGGCGGACGGGCGTACGTCGGAGACCTCGGCGAGCTCCTGGGCCTGCTGCTGGCGGTCCGGCACGAAGGCACGGTCGACCAGGATGCCGTCCACGACGCCCAGTTGCGAGGGGGCGGGCGCCGTCAGCGTGAAACCGATGGCGCGGCAGCCCTCCTCGACGTCGGCCTCGCGGACCAGGTCCTCCGTGGCCTTGTCCGCGACGTTGTAGACGCAGGCGACCTGGTTGCCCTCGTAGATGCGGCCCTTGTCGGCGGCGTACGCCTCCATGGAGCCGTGCCAGTCGAGGTGGTCGGGCGCCAGGTTCAGGACGGCGGCCGAGTGGGCGCGCAGGGAGGGCGCCCAGTGCAGCTGGTAGGAGGACAGCTCGACGGCGAGGACGTCGTACGCCTCGTCCCCTTCGAGGACCACGTCCACGATGGGCGTGCCGATGTTGCCGACGGCCGCCGTGCGCAGCCCGGCCGCGGCCAGGATCGACGCGAGCATCTGTGTGGTGGTGGTCTTGCCGTTGGTGCCGGTGATCGCGAGCCAGGGCGCGGCGTCGGGGCCGCGTAGGCGCCAGGCGATCTCGACGTCGCCGACGACGTCGACGCCCGCATCGGCGGCGGCGGTGAACAGCGGTGACGAGGGCTTCCAGCCGGGCGAGGTGACGACGAGGTCGGTGCCCTCGGGGAGCGTCTCGGCGTCCCCGAGGCGGACGGCGATCCCGGCGGCCGCGAGCTCGGCGGCCCGCGCCCGGTGGGTCTCGCCGTCGCCGCCGTCCACGACGGTCACCGCCGCGCCGAGGCCCGCGAGCGCGCGGGCGGCGCTGAGGCCGCTCACGCCGAGCCCGGCGACGGTGACGTTCCTGCCCTGCCAGTTGCTCACTTGGTGGCCGCCCACCCTGCGTAGAAGAGTCCGAGTCCGACGATCACGCACATGCCCTGGATGATCCAGAAGCGGACCACCACAAGGACTTCCGACCACCCCTTCAGCTCGAAGTGGTGCTGGAGTGGCGCCATGCGGAAGACGCGTTTGCCGGTGAGGCGGAAGGAGCCGACCTGGATGACCACGGACATGGTGATCAGGACGAAGAGGCCGCCGAGGAGCGCGAGCAGCAGCTCCGTGCGGGAGCAGATCGCGAGTCCGGCGAGCGCGCCGCCGAGGGCGAGGGAGCCAGTGTCACCCATGAAGATCTTCGCGGGCGAGGTGTTCCACCACAGGAAGCCGAAGCAGGCGCCCATCAGCGCGGAGGCCACGACCGCCAGGTCGAGTGGGTCTCTGACCTCGAAACACGCCTCCGGGTTGGTGAGCGTGTTCGCGTTGGCGCAGGACTCCTGGTACTGCCAGACACCGATGAAGGTGTAGGCGCCGAAGACCATCACGGAGGCGCCGGTGGCGAGACCGTCGAGGCCGTCGGTGAGGTTCACGCCGTTCGACATCGCGAGGATCATGAACAGCGCCCAGACCACGAACAGGACCGGGCCGATCGACCAGCCGAAGTCCGTGACGAACGACAGCTTGGTGGAGGCCGGGGTCTGGTTGCGGTTGTCGGGCCAGTTCAGCGCGAGCACGGCGAAGCCGATGCCGACGATCAGCTGGCCCGCCATCTTGGCCTTGGCGCGCAGACCGAGCGAGCGCTGCTTGACGATCTTGATGTAGTCGTCGAGGAAGCCGACCAGGCCCATGCCCGCCATCAGGAAGAGCACCAGCAGGCCGGAGAGCGTGAACTCCCCGCCGGTGATGACCTTCGTGAGGAAGTACGCGATGAGCGTGGCCAGGATGAAGGCGATGCCACCCATCGTCGGCGTACCGCGCTTGCTGTGGTGCTCGCGCGGGCCGTCGTCCCGGATGAACTGGCCATAGCCCTTGCGGGCCAGGAGCTTGATCAGCAGGGGCGTACCGACCAGGGTCAGGAAGAGCCCGATCACACCCGCGAAGAGGATCTGCCTCATCGGCCGGCGACCTGCCCCTCCGAAGCGGCGGCGTCATCGAGCAGCGCCAGCGCGACCCGCTCGAGACCGACCGATCTGGACGCCTTCACCAGCACGACGTCTCCCGGGCGCAGCTCGCTGCGCAGCAGGTCGATCGCCGCCTGTGCGTCGGACACGTGCACCGACTCCTCACCCCACGAACCCTCGTTGTATGCGCCCAGTTGGAGCCAGGACGCTTCCCTGCCCCCGACTGCCACGAGCTTGTTCACGTTCAGCCGGACGGCAAGGCGCCCGACCGCGTCGTGCTCGGCGAGCCCGTCGTCACCGAGCTCGGCCATGTGACCGAGCACCGCCCACGTGCGCCCGCCCTCGGCCTGCGCGGCTCTGCCCATGGCCGCGAGCGCGCGCAGGGCGGCTCGCATGGACTCGGGGTTCGCGTTGTAGGCGTCGTTGACGACCGTCACGCCGTCCGGGCGCTCGGTGACCTCCATCCGCCAGCGGGACAGCGTGCCCGCCTCGGAGAGCGCGAGGGCGATCTCGTCGACGGACATGCCCAGCTCATGGGCGACGGCGGCCGCGGCGAGCGCGTTCGACACGTGGTGCTCACCGTACAGGCGCAGCCGCACGTCGCTGCACCCGGTGGGTGTGGTGAGCGTGAAGGCGGGCTGTCCGTTCTCCGTGAGCCGGACATTCTCGGCGCGTACGTCGGCGTCGGCGGCCTCTCCGAAGAGCAGCACCCGGGCCTTCGTACGGGAGGCCATCGCGCGTACGAGGGGGTCGTCGGCGTTGAGGATGGCGGCGCCGTCGGCCGGCAGTGCCTCGACCAGCTCGCCCTTTGCTTGCGCGATCTGCTCGCGGCCGCCGAACTCGCCGATGTGGGCGGTGCCGACGTTCAGGACGAGGCCGATCCGGGGCGGCGTCAGCTCGGTCAGGTACCGGATGTGGCCGATGCCGCGGGCGCCCATCTCCAGGACGAGGAACTTCGTCTCGTCGGTGGCGCTCAGCGCGGTCAGCGGCAGGCCGATCTCGTTGTTGAGCGAGCCCGGCGTCCACACCGTGGGCGCCTTGCGGTCGATGACCTGGGCGATGAGGTCCTTGGTGCTGGTCTTGCCCGCGGATCCCGTGAGGGCGACGAGGGTCGCGCCGAGTCGGGCGACGACGTGCCGGGCGAGGGCGCCGAGCGCCCTCGGCACGTCGTCGACGACGATCGCGGGCACCCCGCACGGCCGGGTGCCGAGCACGGCGACCGCGCCCGCCGCCACGACCTGGGCTGCGTAGTCGTGTCCGTCGACGCGCTCGCCCACGAAGGCGGCGAACAGGCCGCCGGGCTGCACCTCACGGGAGTCCCGGACGACCGGCGCGGTCACCTGGACCTGTGGATCCGGTATGTCGTACGTCTGCCCGCCGACGACGGTGGCGATCTCGGCGAGGGAGAGGGCGATCACAACTTCATCCCTGGGTTTGCTCGATAGCTTCGCGAAGCACCAGGCGGTCGTCGAAGGGACGGACCACCCCGGCGATGTCCTGGCCCTGTTCGTGTCCCTTGCCCGCGACCAGGACGGTGTCCCCGGGCTCGGCGCGGGCGACGGCCGCGCGGATGGCGGCGGCGCGGTCCTCGAAGACGGCGACGTCACCGCGCTCGTGGGCGGGCACCTCGGCGGCGCCCGCGAGCATCGTCGCGAGGATGGCGAGGGGGTCCTCGCCGCGGGGGTTGTCGGACGTGAGTACGGCGGTGTCGGCGAGCCGGGCCGCGGCCGCGCCCATCGGCCTGCGCTTGGTCTGGTCGCGGTCGCCGCCGCAGCCGAGCACGATGTGCAGCTTGCCCTCGGTGACCTTGCGCAGCGCGCGCAGGACCGATTCGACGGCGTCGGTCTTGTGGGCGTAGTCCACGACGGCGAGGTAGGCCTGGCCGGCGTCGACACGCTCCAGGCGGCCGGGGACGCCCGGGACGGCCGCGACGCCGTCGGCGGCCTGCTGCGGGTCGATCCCGGCGACGGCGAGCGACACGATCGCGGCGAGGGTGTTGGCGACGTTGAAGGGCCCGGCGAGCGGCGACCGGGCGGCGATCCGCTCGCCCTTGGGGCCGACGGCGGTGAACGTGGAGTCCAGCGGCCCGACTTCGACGTCCTCCGCGCGCCAGTCGGCGTCCGGGTGGCCCTCGGCGGAGAAGCTGGTGACGGGGACCTCGGACTCGGTGAGGAGGCGGCGTCCGTACTCGTCGTCGAGGTTGACCACGCCGAGCCGGGCGCGCCGCTTGGTGAACAGCTGTGCCTTGGCCCGGAAGTAGTCCTCCATGTCGGAGTGGAACTCCATGTGCTCCGGGCTCAGGTTGTTGAAGACGGCGACGTCGAAGACGCAGCCGTCGACCCGGCCGAGCACGAGCGCGTGGCTGGAGACCTCCATCGCGACCGCCTCGACGCCGCGCTCGCGCATCACCGCGAACAGCGCCTGCAGATCGGTGGCTTCGGGCGTGGTCCGCTCGGACTTGATGCGCGTCTCGCCGATGCGCGTCTCGACGGTGCCGATGAGCCCGGTGGCGCGGACGGCCTTCAGACCGCCCTCGATGAGGTACGCCGTGGTGGTCTTGCCCGAGGTGCCGGTGATGCCGATCTGCAGCAGGTCGCGGCCCGGGTGGCCGTACACCGTCGCGGCCAGCTCGCCCATGCCGCCGCGCGGGTCGGCGACGACGAGCACCGGAAGTCCCGTGGCGGCGGCGCGGTCGGCGCCGGTCGGGTCGGTGAGGATCGCGGCGGCGCCGAGGTCGGCAGCCTGGGCGACGAAGTCGGCGCCGTGCATGCGGGCGCCGGGCAGGGCCGCGTAGATGTCGCCGGGGCGCACCGCGCGCGAGTCGTGGGTGATCCCGGTGACGGCGGCGTCCGTGCCCGGGGCCGCGGCCCCCAGCTGATCGGCGAGCTCCACGAGGGGGGTGGCGGAGACCTGGGTCGGCCTCGGCGGTCCCGGGTAGGTCACGGGAGCGTCCTTCTGGGTGGTTTGGGACTGATCAGCGTGTGGCACGGCGGTGAGCGTACCGGGCGCACCCCCGTTGGGGCCAAAAGGCAGGGGGCCACACGCGGTGGGGTCGGGCGGGGGCAACGGCGGCCCGGGGGTGGCGGCACGGTGTGTCGCGTGCCGGTTCCCCGGGTCCGGGGTGATGGTCGTCACGGGCTGTTCCTGTCCGGCCGCGCGCCTCAGCCGCCGTTCTCGGGTCGGCCGGGGGTCTCCGGCCTGCCGGGGTCGTAGGTGACCGGGAGCGGGGCGGGGGCCTTGCCGGTGGGCGGGGCCTGGAGGGTCTTGAGGGCGAACTGCATGACCTTCTTGTAGATGGGGCCGCAGATCTGGCCGCCGAAGTAGCTGCCCTTCGTGGCGTTCTGGATGACGCAGTAGACGGTGACGCGCGGCTTGTCGGCGGGCGCGAAGCCCGCGAAGGACGAGGTGTAGCCGCGGTAGCGGCCGGTCTGCGGGTCGACCCGGTTGGCCGTGCCGGTCTTGCCCGCGACGCGATAGCCGGGGATGCGGGCCTTGGTTCCGGTGCCTTCCTGGTCGTCGACGACGGACTCCAGCATCCGTGCGACGGTCCGCGCGGTCTTGGCGCTGACCACGCGGGTCTTCTTCGGCGCGGGCGCGGGCGTGAAGCGGCCGTCGGGCCCCTTGGTGCCGCGCACCAGCGTGGGCTCGACGCGGACGCCGTCGTTGGCGATGGTCGAGTACACGGACGCGGCCTGCATGGCGTTGATGGAGACGCCCTGGCCGAAGGGGATCGTGAACTGCTGGGAGGTCGACCACTTCTCGGGCGGCGCGAGGATGCCGGAGGTCTCGCCGGGGAAGCCGAGCCCGGTCTCCTTGCCGATGCCGAACTTCCGCAGGTACGAGTAGAGGGTCCGGTTGACCTCCCGCTGCGTCTTGCCGAGTTCGCCGGTGGCGAGGATGGTGCCGATGTTGCTGGACTTGGCGAGCACGCCGTTGAGCGTGAGGTACCAGGTCGGGTGGTCGATGTCGTCCTGGAAGAGCCGGTCGCCGCGGTGCAGGCGGTTGGGCACGGTCACCCGGGTGCCGGGGGTGGCGGCGTTCTCCTCGAGGACGGCGGCCATCGACATGACCTTGGCGGTGGAGCCGGGTTCGTAGGCGTCCTGGAGGGCCGCGTTGCCGAGGCTGGCGCCGCGGGCCTGGGCCAGGTCGTTGGGGTCGAAGCCGGGCGCGTTGGCCATGGCGAGGACCTCGCCGGTGCGGGTGTCCTGCACAAGGACGTAGCCGCGGTCGGCCTTGGACTTGCGCACCTGTTCGGTGATGGCGTCCTGGGCGGCCCACTGGATGTCGCGGTCTATGGTCAGCTCGACGTCCGAGCCGGGCACGGCGGGCTTCTCGGACCTGCCGGCGGTGGGCACCTGGCGGCCGCCGGACTGGGCGTAGCGGATCTCGCCCTGCTTGCCCGCGAGTTCCTTGTCGAGCTGCTGCTCGACGCCGCCGCCGCCCTTGCCGTCGGCGTTGACCCAGCCCAGTATCCCGGCGGCCAGGCCGTCGTTGGGGTACACGCGCTTGCTGGTGGGCACGGCGAAGACGCCCGCGAGGACGTTGACCGCCTTGGGGTCGGCGCTCGCCTTGTCGGCGAGCGCGGAGCGCAGGTCCTTGATCTGCTTCCAGACCTGCGGTGCCTCTCGGCGGGACAGGAGGGTGAAGCGGGTCTTGGGCGTCCGGAGCTTCTTCGCGAGTTCACCGGCGTCGGCGTCGAGGATCGGCGCGAGCAGCCCGGCGGCCTGCTCGGGCGCGTCGCCGGTCTTCGTCTCCTTCGGCGTGAAGAGCGTGGGGTCGGCGGTGATGTCGTACGCGTCCACGCTGGTGGCGAGTTCGACGCCGCCGCGGTCGGTGATGGCCCCGCGCTCGGCGGCCAGCTTGTGGCTGGAGTACCGGTTCTTCTCGGCCTTGGCGGCATAGGTGTCGGCGTCCACGGCCTGCACCTGGAACAGCCGCACCACGAACGCCAGCATCACCAGGGTCAGGCCGAGGCTGACCATGCGCAGCCGGGGCCGCGGGCTGCCGAGGCGGATGGTCTTGGCCTGGGGCGCCTTGGGCGGCCTCGATCCGGACGGGCGGGGGCGGCGCGACGCGGGCGGGCGCGCTCCGGGACCCGGGCCACTCCGGCCACCGGGGCGGGCGGGCCGCGCCGGGCCGGGGACCCGGCGGCGTGGGGGTGGCGGTTGGCGGTCCGTCACTTACGTCACCTGCCGGGGGGTCGTGGGGGCGGGCCTCGCGGGAGCGGCCGGGGGTGGGGGCGGTGCGGGGGACGGGGTCGCCGACGGTGCGGCGGCGGGGGCCGGGGGCGGTGGGCCGGGGGCGGCGGGGGCGCTCGGGGCGGTGGTCGCGGTGGGCTGCGGCGCGGGGGCCGTGGAAGGGGCGGCCGGGGGGCGCGCGGGGCCGGGGACCGGGACGGGGCGGCGGGCCGCGGACTCGCGCAGGGCGGAGGAGCCGGGGGCGACGCCGGGCTTGCCCCGGACGGTGCCGTCGGGGAACAGGAAGGCCGGGTCGCCGCCGGGGACCATGCCGAGCTCGCGGGCGCGGCGCTGGAGGGCGTCCGGGGCGGCGTACTCGTCGACGTCCTTCTGGAGCTCCTGCTCCTCGTCGGTGAGCTCCTGCGTCTCCTTCTTCAGCTTGGTCAGCTGGAAGGAGCCCTCGTTCAGGGAGGAGTTGAGGATCAGGAGCGTGATGAGGCCGCCGCCGAGGAGCAGGACGACCAGGAGCACGAAGGGCGTGCGCGCGGCCTGGCTCGGGCCCGCGGGCAGCAGCCGGGCGAGGCGCGCGGCCCTCCCCCGCAGCTCGGGCTTCTTGCTCATACGGCCTCCTCGCGGACGCGGCTCACGGGGCCTCTTCGGTGGGGCCGCTCACGGGGCCCCCGGTGCGGGCGTTCACGGGGTCCGCCCGCCGCGGCCGTTCACAGGGCTTCCTCGCGGATGCGCTGCGCACCCCGCAGCCGTGCCGGAGCGGCCCGGCGGTTCTCGGCGATCTCTTCCTCGGTGGGCAGCTCGGCACCGCGGGTGAGCAGCTTGAGCCGCGGCTGGTACTGCTCGGGCACGATCGGCAGGCCGGGCGGCGCCGTGGTCGCGGCGCCCGCCGCGAACACCTGCTTGACCAGGCGGTCCTCCAGCGAGTGGTACGAGAGGACGGCGATGCGGCCGCCGACGGCGAGCGCCTTCACGGCGTCCGGGACGGCCCGCTCCAGGACGCTCAGCTCGCCGTTGACCTCGATGCGCAGGGCCTGGAAGGTGCGCTTGGCCGGGTTGCCGCCGGTGCGCTTGGCGGCCTGCGGCAGCGAGTCGCGGATCAGCTCGACGAGCCGGGCGCTGTTGCTGAACGGCTCCTTCTCGCGCTCGCGCACGACGGCGGAGACGATCCGCTTGGCCTGCTTCTCCTCGCCGTACTGCCGCAGGATCCGCACGAGTTCACCGGCGGGGTAGGTGTTGAGGACCTCGGCGGCGCTGACGCCGGTCGTCTGGTCCATGCGCATGTCGAGGGGGGCGTCCTGGGCGTAGGCGAAGCCGCGGTCGGCCTCGTCGAGCTGCATGGAGGAGACCCCGAGGTCGAACAGGACGCCCTGCACGCGCGGGACGCCGAGCCGCTGCAGGACGTCGGGCAGCTCGTCGTAGACCGCGTGGACCAGGGTGGCGCGGTCGCCGTAGGGGGCGAGCCGCTCGCCGGACAGACGCAGGGCTTCCTTGTCGCGGTCCAGGGCGATGAGGCGGGCTGAGGGGAAGGCGGCGAGCAGCGCCTCGCTGTGGCCGCCGAGGCCGAGGGTGCAGTCGACGACCACCGCTCCCGGCTCCGCGAGCGCCGGGGCCAACAGGTCCAGGCACCGCTGGAGCATCACCGGGACATGGCGGGCAGAACTCAATGCACCCTCTCAGGGTCCGGCGCGGATGCCGTACGCACAGCCGGGTCCCCGCCCGCTCGTGAAGGGGAATCCGGCCCGCCGGCGCCGGGGAAGTGGCGTCGGCCGACCGGGAGCGGGAGGAGGCCGAGCCGTACGTACGCGCCGCGCACGTGGGGACTCAAGAAATCTCCGGAACGGTCCGGTTGCGATGTCCGGGCCGGTCCAGCGGGAAGCGGACTCCACTCCCGCTTCGCGTCACTTTAGTCCACCCTGTCTCGCGGTCAATCAACCGGCCTGCGCGGCGCGGCCCGGCCGCTCGGGAAGCCGCCGTCCGCGCGGCGTCACCGGTTCGGACGCGCCCCTCGTCACCGGTTCGGACGCACGCTCCGGGCCCCTGTGGGTTACCTCACAACAACGCCCTATGACGTTCTTTGTCCGCTCTCACAGCAGGCCCACATCACACGTGACCACTACGGTCATAGTCATGACGACTTCCGCATCACTCCCCACGAATTCCGAAGACGCCATAAGCACGAACGGCACACGCGAAGGCGACACCGTCACCGACCGCCTCGTCGAGGCCAACGAGCGTTACGCCGCCGAATTCACCGACCCGGGCATGGACGCCCGCCCCGTACTGCACGTCGCCGTGGTCGCCTGCATGGACGCCCGCCTCGACCTGCACGCCGCCCTCGGCCTCGAGCTGGGCGACTGCCACACGATCCGCAACGCGGGCGGTGTGGTCACCGATGACGTGATCCGTTCCCTGACCATCAGCCAGCGGGCGCTCGGCACCCGCAGCGTGGTTCTGATCCACCACACCGGCTGCGGCCTGGAGTCCCTCACCGAGGAGTTCCGGCAGGACCTGGAGAACGAGGTCGGGCAGCGGCCGACGTGGGCGGTGGAGTCGTTCCGCGACGTCGACCAGGACGTGCGCCAGTCCATGCAGCGCGTGCGGACCTCCCCCTTCCTTCTGCACGCCGACGACGTCCGTGGATTCGTCTTCGACGTGAAGACGGGGCTCCTCCGCGAGATCGACCCTGCGTGACCGACGCCTGTTGGGTACCGGACAATCTCCGGTACCCAAAAGGCGACAAGCCCCGACATATCGCCGCCAGTTGTCCACAGGCGAGTGACACGAACCGGTAAGCCCAACAAGAATGCGTGTGTGGCGTCGCGCTGAACCATTCACGCGTGGTGTCCGTGTTTCGGGGTGGGCCGGTCCGCACGCGAGCGTCGGCCCGGGAAAAGAAGAAACCTGTGCTCCTTGCCGAGCGTGGGGAAGGGCCGAGGAGGGCCGGGTGACGACCTATGACGATCGAGCGAGCCTCACAGATCTGACCACGACCGCGGAGCGTGTCCGCAGGTCGGTAGAGGGTGTGATCGAGGGCAAGCCGGAGGTCGTACGGCTTTCGCTGACCGTGCTCCTGGCGGAGGGGCACCTGCTCATCGAGGATGTACCGGGCGTGGGCAAGACCATGCTCGCCAAGGCGCTCGCGCGGTCCATCGACTGCTCGGTGCGGCGTATCCAGTTCACGCCCGACCTGCTGCCTTCGGACATCACGGGCGTGTCCATCTGGGACCAGCAGCGCCGCGACTTCGAGTTCAAGCCGGGCGCGATCTTCGCGCAGATCGTGATCGGCGACGAGATCAACCGCGCGTCTCCGAAGACGCAGTCCGCGCTCCTGGAGTCCATGGAGGAGCGCCAGGTCACCATCGACGGGCAGACGTACGAACTGCCCAGCCCCTTCATGGTGGTGGCCACGCAGAACCCGGTCGAGATGGAGGGCACCTACCCGCTGCCCGAGGCGCAGCGCGACCGCTTCATGGCCCGCGTCTCCATCGGCTATCCGGCCCCTGAGGCCGAGTTGCAGATGCTGGACGTGCACGGCGGCGTCTCGCCGCTCGACGACCTCCAGCCGGTCGCGCACGCGCACGACATGGTGAAGCTCATCGACGCGGTCCGCACGGTCCACGTCGCCGAGTCCGTGCGCAGATACGCCGTCGACCTGGTCGCGGCCACCCGCAGCCACCCGGACCTGCGCCTGGGCGCCTCCCCGCGCGCGACGCTGCACCTGCTGCGCGCGGCCAAGGCCTCCGCCGCCCTCAGCGGCCGCGACTTCGCCCTGCCGGACGACGTGCAGGCCCTCGCCGTCGCGGTCCTCGCCCACCGCCTGCTGCCCACGGCCCAGGCACAACTGAACCGGCGCACGGCCGAGTCGGTGGTCCACGAGATCCTCCAGCGCACCCCCGTCCCGGCGACCCAGCAGCCCGGCCAGGGCTTCTTCGGTCAGCCGCCCGGCTCGCGGAGGCTGTGATGGCCGCCGGGGGGCCTGCCGCGCGCGCCGAGGACGACCGGGGCGGGCTGCGCACGGCGCTCGCCGGCCTGACCACGCGCGGCCGCTCCTTCTTCGCGGCGGGCATAGCCGCCGCCGTGTGCGCCTACGTCCTCGGCCAGAGCGATCTGCTGCGGGTCGGCCTGCTCCTCGCGGTGCTCCCGCTGGTCTGCGCGGCCGTGCTCTACCGCACGCGCTACCGCGTCGCGGGCAGCCGCCGCCTCTCCCCCGCGCGCGTGCCCGCCGGTGCGGAGGCGCGCGTGCACCTGCGGATGGACAACGTCTCGCGGCTGCCCACGGGCCTGCTGATGCTCCAGGACCGGGTGCCGTACGTCCTCGGGCCGCGCCCGCGCTTCGTGCTCGACCGGGTCGAGGCCGGGGGCCGCCGCGAGGTGTCCTACCGGGTGCGCTCGGACCTGCGCGGCCGCTATCCGCTCGGACCGCTCCAGCTGCGCCTGACCGACCCGTTCGGCATGTGCGAGCTGACCCGCTCCTTCTCGACGTACGACACCCTGACGGTCGTCCCGCGCGTGGAGGCGCTGCCGCCGGTGCGGCTCACGGGCGAGGCCAAGGGGTACGGCGACGGGCGGCACCGCTCGCTCGCGCTCGCCGGGGAGGACGACGTCATCCCGCGCGGTTACCGCTACGGCGACGACCTGCGCCGCGTCCACTGGCGCTCCACCGCGCGCTACGGCGAGCTGATGGTGCGCCGCGAGGAGCAGCCGCAGCGCTCGCGCTGCACGGTGCTCCTGGACACCCGGGGCGTCGCCTACCAGGGCGCGGGCCCGGACTCGGCCTTCGAGTGGGCGGTGGCGGGCACCGCGTCCGCGCTGGTGCACATGCTCGAACGGGGCTTCTCGGTACGGCTCCTGACGGACACCGGCAACTCGCTTCCCGGCGAGGGCGCCGACGGCTTCGCGGGCGCGAGCCAGGAGTCGGCGGACTCGGCCGGGCTCATGATGGACACGCTCGCCGTGATCGACCACTCGGACGGCGCGGGCCTCTCGCGCGCGTACGACGTGCTGCGCGGCGGGAACGAGGGCCTGCTCGTGGCCTTCCTCGGCGACCTGGACGAGGAGCAGGCCGCGGTGATCGCCAAGATGCGCCAGCGCAGCGGCGCCGCGGTCGCCTTCGTCCTGGACAGCGCGGCCTGGACCCAGGGTCCTGGACCGGCCCCGTCGGCGGCGGCGCAGCACTCGGTGCGGCTGCTCGGCGAGGCGGGCTGGACGGCGGTCGCGGTGCCTCCGGGGGTGGCCCTGGTCGACCTGTGGCGGCAGGCGGACCGGCTGCGCACCAGCGCGGGGCCCGCGCCGACGGCGGGGACGACGGCAGGGGGCTGGTCATGAGGGGGCGTTCGGGAGCGGGTGACTCCGGCGGCGTGCGGCCCCGGGAACGCCGGTACGACTACGAGGGGTTCTCGGTGAGCCCGGGGGGTGCTTCATGAGTGGGCGTACGCGGCTCGCGCTGTGTGCCACCGCCGCCACGCTGATGGCGTCGGGCGCGCTGCTGCCGCTCGTCGACACGTCGGGCTGGCTCGTGCAGGCGGCGATCCTGCTCGCGCTGCAGAGCGGGGTCGGCGCGCTCGCCCGGCGGGTCCCGCTGGCGCGGCCGGTCACGGTGGCCGTGCAGGCCCTGGTGACGCTGCTGCTCCTGACGCTGGTGTTCGCGCGGGAGCAGGCGATCGCCGGGGTGATCCCGAGTCCCGAGGTCTTCCAGCACTTCAGCACGCTGCTCGAGACGGGCGGCGACGACGTGGGGCGGTACGCGATCCCGGCGCCGCTCACCGACGGCATCCGCCTGATGGTGGTCGGCGGTGTGCTCGTGGTGGGCCTGGTGGTGGACGCCCTCGCGGTGACGTTCCGCACGGCCGCCCCGGCCGGGCTGCCGCTGCTCGCCCTGTACTCGGTCGCGGCCGGGCTGTCCGGGGACGGCGCCGGGTGGCTGTGGTTCCTGCTCGCGGCGGCCGGATATCTGCTGCTGCTCCTCGCCGAGGGCCGGGACCGGCTCTCGCAGTGGGGGCGGGTCTTCGGCGGCTCGGGGCACGCCCCCGGGCGGGTCTCGGCCGGGCTCGACAGCGACGGCGGCGCCATCGCCCCGGTCCGCACGGGCCGCCGCATCGGCGCCGTCGCCCTCGGCATCGCCCTGGTCGTGCCCCTCGCGCTGCCCGCCCTCGACGGGGGCCTGCTCGACGGCTCGGGCGGGCCCGGGGGCGGCGACGGGGGCGGGGGCGGCACGATCTCCGCGGTGAACCCGCTGGTCGCGCTCCAGGACAGCCTGAACCAGCCGGAGGACCGCGAGGTCATCTCGTACCGCACGAACGCCAAGAACACCCAGGACCTGTATCTGCGGATCGTCTCGCTCGACAAGTTCGACGGCACGACCTGGCGGACCACCGTCCGGGACATCTCGGACGTGCCGGCCCGGCTGCCGGACCCGCCGGGCCTGTCCCCCGAGGTCCGCAGGACGGAGATCCAGACGAACATCTCGGCCGACGACCGCTACGCGCAGAACTGGCTGCCGATGCCCTACCCGGCCAGCCAGGTCCGCATCGAGGGCCGCTGGCGGTACGAGCCGGTGGGCCGCGCCCTCGTCGGGGACCGCGGCCAGACCACCCGGGGCGCGCAGTACAGCGTCAACAGCCTGGTGGTGGAGCCGACGGCCGAGCAGTTGGCGTCGGCGCCCGCGCCGCGGTCGGACCTGGCCCGGGAGTTCACGAAGGTGCCCGGCACACTGCCGTCGGTGGTGGAGTCCACCGCGCGGAAGGTCACCGAGGGCTCGTCGAACGACTACGAACGGGCGGTGAAGCTGCAGGACTGGTTCGCCTCGGAGGGCGGCTTCACGTACAACACGCAGGTCCGCGCGGGCAGCGGCCCGTCCGCCATCGCCCGCTTCCTGGACCAGAAGGAGGGCTTCTGCGTCCACTTCTCCTTCGCCATGGCGTCGATGGCCCGCACGCTCGGCATCCCGGCGCGCGTCGCGGTGGGCTTCACGCCGGGTTCCGCGCAGGCGAACGGCACCATGTCGGTCGGTCTGCGGGACGCCCACGCGTGGCCCGAGCTGTACTTCGAGGGTGTGGGCTGGACCCGGTTCGAGCCGACGCCGAACCGCGGCTCGGTGCCCGAGTACACCCGCCCGGACACCCCGTCCGAGGACTCCGACTCGTCGGCCGTGCCCGAGCCGTCCGCGTCGACCGCGCCGTCGCCGACGCCCTCGCAGTCCCAGGACTGCCCGCGCGACCTGCAGCAGCAGGGCGGCTGCACGAGCGCGATGCCGCAGCTCACGGGCGGCTCCGACGACGACGGGCCGCCGCTCGGCTGGATCGTCGGCGGCACGCTCCTCGCGCTGATCGTCCTGGTGGTGCCCGCGCTGCCCATGCTGTGGCGGGCCCGGGTGCGCGCGGTGCGGCTAGGGAGCGGCGGGCGTACGGAGGCGGACGCGGCCGCGCGGACCCTCGCGGCCTGGCAGGAGGTCACCGACACCGCCTGGGACCACGGCATCACTCCGGACGAGTCCCAGACACCGCGGAAGGCGGCCGCCCGGATCGTGCGGGTCGGCGGCCTCGGCACCGGCCCAGCGGATTCGGTGCACCGGGTGGCGGCGGCGGTGGAGCAGGTCCTGTACGCGCCCCGGCCGCAGCCCGCGCCGGGCCTCGGGGACGATGTGCGCCGCCTGCGGGACGGCCTGCGGGCCTCCGCGAGCCGGACGGCGCGGCTGCGGGCGACGGTCGCCCCGCGTTCGGCCGCACGGGTGGTGTGGGCGGCGTCGGACCGCTGGGCGGCGCTGAGCACCCGCTGGTCGCAGTGGGTGGTCAGGCGCTGGGAGGCGCTGCGCAGGCCCGCGCGACAGGGAGGCTAGGCCTCCGGCCGGGGGCGGGAATGGCCGGTCCCCGGCGTGTGTGAGCAGGTGAGCGGCGTCCGGTCCATGGCCGGGCGCCGCTTCTTTGGGTGCTGACGGTGCCGTGCCGGGCGGGCGCGGGCGGCGCCGTGCCGGGTGGGCGCGGGCGGCCGGTCGGGCGCGGACATGCGTGTGGGGGGTGACCGATGCGTTTCGGTCACCCCCCACACGCATGTCGAAGGGGTCGGCGCGTGAAGGCTTCCGGCGGAGCGCTGTGCGTCCGCGCGGGGGTAAGCCCGAGGAGCGCGGCCGGACGGGCTACTGGCCGCCCTGCTGCTCGTCCCTGCGGCGCTGCCAGCGTTGTTCGATGCGGTCCATCATGGAGCGGCGCTGCCGGGACTGCTGTCGGCGGCCGGGTGGCGCACCGGGGCTCGCGGCCGCCGCTGCTCCGGGTGCCTGCTCACCAGGCTTGGGCGCCTTGCGCCAACCAGTGACGGCGAGCACCGCACACCCCAGCATGACGAGGAAGCCCACTACGCTCACCCAGATCAGCTGGGCGACCATTCCGGCCATGAGAAGGGCAATGCCCACCAGGAAGCCCGCGACCGCTTGGTAGACCCGCTTCCGGGTGTACGTACGCAGCCCGCTTCCCTCAAGCGCTGTCGCGAACTTGGGATCTTCGGCGTACAGCGCTCGCTCCATCTGCTCGAGCATGCGCTGCTCGTGCTCCGAGAGCGGCACGGAGTCCTCCTCATCGTGCAGTCGCCGGGGCGACCGGGGGGTCCCCTTCAGGATAGGCAGGGAATCGCCCCCGTGAAACCCGCCCCTCTGCGCCAACTTCGCCAAACCGGACCGCCAGGTCGCTCCGGCTCACTGAAGCCTGCATTCCCCAGCGGCCGGTCCGTCATGCCGGACGGTGTCCCTCGATCATACGGCGCCGGTAGCCCGTTCGGGGGGCCTGTGGCGTACTCCATGTGCGGCTGCGCCGCTGATCAGGGAGCCGATCCCAGCCGCCACAGGGGCCCCACGCGCCGGTCGGCGCTCAGGCCTCGTCGGCCCCGGTGGCCCCTGCCGCCCCCTGGGTCTCGCCAAGGACGTGCAGCTGGGTGGCCACGGAGTGGAAGGCGGACAGCTCGGCGGCGGCGGCCTCCAGCTTGAGCAGCGCCTCCAGGGCGCCGGGCTCGGTGTCCACGAGGACGCCGGGGACGAGGTCGGCGAAGACGCGCACGCCGTGCACGGCGCCGACGCTCAGGCCGGCGCCCTCGACCAGCTCGGTCAGCTGGTCGGCGGTGAAGCGGCGCGGCACCGGGTCACCCTCGCCCCAGCGCCCGGCCGGGTCGTCGAGGGCGCGGCGGGCCTCGCTGAAGTGCCCGGCGAGCGCGCGGGCGAGCACGGCGCCGCCGACGCCCGCGGCGAGCAGGCTCAGCACACCGCCGGGGCGCAGGGCGCTGACGGCGTTGCGCACGCCCTCGGCAGGGTCGTCCACGTACTCCAGGACGCCGTGGCAGAGCACCGCGTCGTACCCGCCGCGCTCGACCACGTCGAAGAGGCCGTGCACATCGCCCTGCACGCCGCGCACGCGGTCGGCGACACCGGCCTCGGCGGCGCGGCGCTCCAGCGCGAACAGGGCGTTCGGGCTGGGGTCGACGACCGTGACGCGATGGCCGAGGCGGGCGACGGGCACGGCGAAGTTGCCGCTGCCGCCGCCGGTGTCGAGCACGTCGAGGGCGGCCTCGGTGTCCGGCTCCCCGCCCGTGGCCTTGATCCGGCGGTCGAGGGCGTCCTTGAGGACATCCCAGACCACGGCGGTACGGAGCGAGGCGCCCGGACGAGGGGGGTCGGAGCGCGGCGACGCCGTTTGCGTGGGGCGGGGGGAGACGGGCGGGCGCATCGGGTCCGACACGGCAGTTGACTCCTCGGCGCGGCTCCGCCTGGGTACGGCGGGCTGTTCGGGTGCGGGCGCCTCCACCCTATTGCCTTCGCGGCCGTGCCCCGTCATCCGTCCCACCGGTCGGTCCGGGTGCGTCCGCGCGGGTCAGGGCGGGTGAGGGCGGGGCAGGGCCCGCGGGTCGGCGCGGGGCGCAGGGCGCCCTCGGCCGCGGCCTCCCCCCTCGGCTTCCGCCTCGCCCTGCCCCTCCGCTTCGGCTCGCCCTGCCCCTCCGCTTCGGGCCCCTCCGCTCCGAGCCTCCTCCGCTTCGAGCCCCCCTCCGCATCAGCCGCTGTCCGGCGGCTCCTTCCTCGGCTGGGGCAGCACGGGTTGGAGGACGAGCATGCGCTCGACCAGGCGCAGGAACATCGCCACGTCCCGCAGCAGGTCGTCGGCGTCACGGACGGTCGCGGCGCCTTCGATGCCCGCCTCGGCGCGGGCCCTGCGGGCGGCGCCGGACGCGAACAGGGCGCTCCACTCGGTCAGTTCGGGCGCTATCTCGGGGAGCACTTCCCAGGCACTCCGGATGCGCTGCCTGCGGCGTGGGTTGAGCTCGGGGCGGCCGCGGGCGGCGAGGACCGCGGCCGCGGTGCGCAGGGCGGCGAGGTGGGCGGTGGCGTAGCGCTCGTTCGACGTGTCCAGGTGGGCCGCCTCGTCGAGTCCGGCGCGGGCCTGGGCGAGCAGCTCGAGGGCGGCGGGTGGGGCGGAGGCCCGGCGGAGCACCGGGTGGACGTCGCTCGCGGGACCGGTCAGTGAGGGGGCAGGGCCGAGGGCGCGGCGCCGGCGTGCGGCTGCGGCGTGAGAACTGGCCATGACGAACCTCCTGTCGTCTGTGTGACGGCGCAGTGGCCGTATGTGCCCATCGTGGAGTACGCCACTGACAATCCGCCCTGACCAGCGCTTTTGCCTCGATCGAAGGTTCGGGATAGTTTTTGCACTGACTGGTCAGTTCAAAAACTCGGGCCCACTGGGCCAAGGAATCGGACGAGGGGGGACCGTGGACGGTCCGCACGGCGCCGCCGTCAGCGCGGCGGACTTCGGGCTCAAGGGGCCGCGGGGCTGGGCGTTCCGCGGCATCGGGATCACGGCAGGGCCCGGGGCGCTCATCGCGGTCGAGGGTCCTTCCGGCTCCGGCCGGACCTGTCTGCTTCTCGCCCTCACCGGCCGCATGCGGTCCACCGAGGGCACGGCGACGGTCGGCCGCCACCGGCTGCCCAAGCAGCTGGCCGCCGTGCGCCGGATCAGCGGGCTCGGCCCCGTCCCGGGCGTCACCGACCTCGATCCCGCCCTGACCGTGGCCGAGCACCTGCGTGAGCGGGCCTTCCTGGAGCGGCGGTTCGAGGGCTCGCTGCGCGGGCTGCTGCGCCCGCGCAAGGACCGGGCGACCGAGTCCCGGCTGCGGATCGACACCGCGCTGCGGGCCGCCGGGCTCGACGTCGAGGCGCTGCCCAAGGGCTCCCGTACCGCCGTACGCGACCTGGAGCGGCTCGAAGCGCTGCGGCTCTCCGTGGCGCTCGCCCTGATCGCGCGGCCCCGGCTGCTCGGCGTCGACGACACCGACCTCAAGCTCTCGGACGCCGAACGGGAGGCCGCCTGGGACCTGTTGAGGTCCATCGCCGCGAACGGCACCACCGTCGTGGCCGTGTGCAGCGAGGCCCCCGAGGACGCGGTCGTCGTATCGACCGCCCCGCGCGCGGACGCCGACGCACACGGCACGGCAGCGGCAGACGACACGGCCACCCCCGACGACGGACCCGACACCGACGACGACAAGGAGACGGCCGATGCGGTCGCCGAAGCTCGCCGCGCTTGAGCTCAAGCGCTTCGGCAGGGGCAGGCTGCCCCGGGCGGCCCTCGTGGCGCTCCTGCTGCTGCCCCTGCTGTACGGCGCGCTGTACCTGTGGTCCTTCTGGGACCCGTACGGCCGCCTGGACAAGATCCCCGTGGCCCTCGTGAACGACGACAAGGGCGCCACCGTCAACGGCAAGAAGCTCACGGCGGGCGACGGCATCGCGGAGCGGCTGCTCGACAGCAAGACCTTCGACTGGCACGAGGTGAGCGCCGCCGAGGCCCGCGACGGCGTCGAGGACGGCACGTACTACCTGTCGCTGACGATGCCGTCGGACTTCAGCGAGCGGGTGGGGTCCAGTTCCGGTGACACCCCGGAGACGGGCGCCCTGAAGGTCCGTACGAACGACGCCAACAACTACATCGTCGGGCAGATCTCGCGGACGGTCTTCTCCGAGGTGCGCACGGCCGCCTCCACGAAGGCGTCGCGGAACATGCTGGACAAGATCTTCATCTCGTTCTCCGACATCCACGGCAAGACGCAGGAGGCCGCCAAGGGCGCCGACAAGCTCGAAGGCGGCATCGGCAAGGCGAAGAAGGGCTCCGAGGACCTCGTCGACGGCCTGAAGAGCGCCAAGGACGGCAGCGGGGACCTCGCCTCCGGCGTGCGGAAGCTGCACACCGGCGCGGGCGACCTGGAGGACGGCTCACGCCGGGTCGCGAACGGCACGCAGAAGCTCGCCGACCGCGTCAACGGCGACGCCGCCAAGGTGCGGCCGTACCTGAAGGACAACGGCAAGGTGCTCGGCGACAGCGCCCAGCTCGTCGCCGACTCCTCCCGCGCGGTGCGGCACAACCTGAAGACCCTCGTCGACAGGGCCCCGAAGGCGGCGACCGAGGCCAAGGAGGCGTCGGCCGCCCTGAACGGCGTCTACGAAGAGCAGTGCCAGCAGGCCCCCCACGCCCCCGATTGGTGCCCGAAGCTGAAGAAGGCCAAGGAGGTCGCGGCCGACGTCTCGACCGTCGCCGGGGACGTCGACACGCTCGTCAAGGACCAGAACGGCGACCTGAAGACCCTCGACACGAACCTCGCCACCCTCCAGAAGAAGGCCCAGGGCCTCGCCGACCGCGCCCCGCACCTGGACGAGAACCTGGAGAAGACCGTCCGGGACGTCAACGCGCTCAACACCGGCGCCGGAGACGTCGCCAAGGGCGCCAAGAAGCTGCACACGGGCCTGGGCACGGCCAAGACCGGCGCCGCGGACCTGGACACGGGCGTCGACAAGCTGAAGACGGGCGCGACCGACCTCGACGGCGGCATGTTCAAACTGGCCGACGGCTCCCAGGAGCTCGCGGGCGGTCTGCACGACGGCGTCAAGAAGATCCCCGACTACGACAAGCAGGACCGCGACCGGCGCACGGACGTCATGGCCGACCCCGTGCAGCTCGCCTCCCAGTCGCTGCACAAGGCGCCCAACTACGGCACGGGCTTCGCCCCGTACTTCATCCCGCTGTCCCTGTGGGTCGGCGCGATGGTGGCGTACATGCTGATCCAGCCGCTCAACCGGCGCGCGCTCGCCGCGGGCGCCCCCGCCTGGCGCATCGCGCTCGCGGGCTGGCTCCCCGTCGCCGCCCTCGGCACGCTGCAGGTGGCGGCGCTCATGTCGGTCCTGCACTGGCGCCTCGGCCTGCAGATGGAGCGGGCGGCCGGGACGATCGGCTTCCTGATCCTGGTGACGGGCTGCTTCGCGGCGATCGTGCAGTGGCTGAACGCGCGCTTCGGGGCGGCCGGACGCATCCTCGTCCTCGCCTTCCTGATGCTCCAGTTGACCTCCGCGGGCGGCACGTATCCGGTGCAGACGAGCCCGACGTTCTTCGGCGCGATCCACCCGTACCTGCCGATGACGCACGTCGTCGACGCCCTGCGGCGGCTCATCACGGGCGGCGGCCTCGGACCGGTGTGGACGGCGTGCGCGGTGCTCGCGGCGTTCACCGTGGGCGCGCTGGCGCTCACCGCCGTCTCCGCGCGCCGCAAGCAGGTGTGGACTCTGGACCGGCTGCATCCGGAGCTGAGCCTGTGAACGCCGCGGAACCTGTGAAAATCAAGCTCATGGAAAGCAGTGCGAGCAGCTCGCGGCGCGAGGCCACGCGGCAGAAGCTCTACGAGGCCGCCGTCACCCTCATCGCGGAACAGGGTTTCTCCGCCACGACAGTTGACGAGATCGCCGAGCGGGCGGGCGTAGCGAAAGGCACGGTCTACTACAACTTCGCCAGTAAATCGGTCCTCTTCGAAGAGCTGCTGCGGCACGGCGTGGGACTGCTCACCGCGTCCCTGAAGCAGGCCGCCGACGAGGCCACTCTGGAGGGCGGCAGCAAGGTCGACGCCCTGGACGCGATGATCCGCGCGGGCCTCGTCTTCATCGACCGCTATCCGGCCTTCACCCAGCTGTACGTCGCCGAGCTGTGGCGCACGAACCGCGCCTGGCAGTCCACGCTCATGGTGGTCCGCCAGCAGGCCGTGGCAGTGGTCGAGGACGTGCTGCGCGGGGGCGTGGAGGACGGTGAGCTGAGCGAGGAGATCGACATCCCGCTGACGGCGGCCGCCCTGGTCGGGATGGTCCTGGTGGCGGCGCTCGACTGGCAGTCGTTCCAGCCGGAGCGCTCGCTCGACGACGTGCACGCGGCGCTGTCGCGGCTGTTGCAGGGGCGGGTGAGCGGCGGCGGGTGAGCGGCGGCGGGTGGACCCTTTCGCAGGTCCGTTCGCAGGTCCGTTCGCAGGTCCTCTCGCGGGTCCCTTCGCGGGTCCTCCCGCGGATCCCTTCGCGGGCTCGTTCACCCGTTCGCAGTCGTCGCGCGGCGCCGGTCCGGTGGAGCCTGGATGTCCCAGGCT
>NZ_JBHXTE010000075.1:0-27913 GCF_042677545.1 Streptomyces sp. NPDC127108
CTTCAACGCGACGTACGAGAACGCGGCGATTCAGCCGCCGGCCAGGAGCTTCTTGACCGTGGCGGCCACGCGGCCGCCCTCCGCGCGCCCGGCGACCTGCGGGTTCACGATCTTCATGACCTGGCCCATGGCCCGCGGCCCCTCGGCGCCCGCGCCCTTCGCCTCGGCGACGGCCGCGGCGACGATCTGCTCCAGCTCGTCGTCGGAGAGCTGCTGGGGCAGGTACTCGGCGAGCACCTCGCCCTCCGCCTTCTCGCGCTCGGCCTGCTCGGGGCGGTTGCCCTGCGTGAAGGCGTCGGCGGCCTCGCGGCGCTTCTTCGCCTCGCGGGTGATCACCTTCTGCACCTCGTCGTCGGAGAGCTCGCGCTTCTCCTTGCCCGCGACCTCCTCCTTCTGCACGGCGGCGAGCGTCATCCGCAGCGTCGAGGAGCGCAGCTCGTCGCGCCCCTTGATCGCGGCGTTGAGGTCGTCCTGAAGCTTCGACTTGAGCGTGGTCATGGGGCAATTGTGGCAGGTGGATCGCGTGCGTGGCCCCTTGATTTCCGGGGGCGGCCGCCCGGGGGCCCCGGGGCGTCCGGCGGTCGTACGGGGTCTGACACGATGGAGGCATGCGCGCGCGATACGCAGTACCTCTGGGAATCACGGCGACGGCCGCGGCCGGAATCGCCTACTCCGTGGGCATCGAAGCCCGCTTCTTCCGGCTGAGGCGGGTGACGGTCCCGGTGCTCCCCGCCGGAATGCGCCCCCTGCGCGTGCTACAGGTCTCCGACATCCACATGGTGTCCGGACAGCGCAAGAAGCAGCGCTGGCTGCGGTCGCTCGCGGGCCTGCGCCCGGACTTCGTGATCAACACGGGCGACAACCTGTCGGACCCGGAGGGCGTGCCGGAGGTCCTGGACTCGCTGGGCCCCCTGATGTCCTTCCCCGGGGCCTACGTCTTCGGCTCCAACGACTACTACGGCCCGACGCTGCGCAACCCCGGGCGCTACCTGATCGAGAAGATGCAGGGCCGCCACGGCCTCAACGGCAACAAGCCCGTGGTCGGCGCGGTCCACAATCCGTGGGAGGACCTGCGGGACGGCTTCGACGCGGCGGGCTGGGTGAACCTCACGAACACCCGCGGCGCGCTGAAGATCGACGGCTACGAAATCGCGCTGACCGGCCTGGACGACCCGCACATCAAGAGGGACCGGTACGCACGGGTGGCGGGCGGCCCGGTGACCGACGCGGACTTCTCCATGGGCATCGTGCACGCCCCGTACCTGCGCGCCCTCGACGCCTTCACGGCCGACGGCTACCCCCTGGTCCTCGCGGGCCACACCCACGGCGGCCAGCTGTGCATCCCCTTCTACGGGGCACTGGTCACCAACTGCGACCTGGACACGGACCGGGTGAAGGGCCTGTCGACGCACCAGGCCGAGGGCCACACGTCCTACCTGCACGTCTCCGCGGGCTGCGGCACCAGCCGCTACACCCCCCTCCGCTTCGCGTGCCCCCCGGAGGCCACCCTCCTGACCCTCACGGAACGCTCCCCGCACGCCTGAGACCCACCCGCGCCCCACCCCGCAAAACCGGATTTCGTCTCCGGCCGCCGGTCCGCTAAAGTAATCGATGTCGCCGCGACCTGCCCAGGCAGGACCGCCGGAACAACGACATCGGGGTGTGGCGCAGCTTGGCAGCGCGCTTCGTTCGGGACGAAGAGGTCGTGGGTTCAAATCCCGCCACCCCGACAGCCGTAAGAAGACTGAGGGGCCCGATCCGTACTGCGGATCGGGCCCCTCAGTCGTTTTGGGGCTTCTGCCTGCTGGCTACGCGCCCGGCTTCCGTGGTGTGACGATCGGGAAGCGGGGGTCCGGGAAGACCAGGTAGCTGAAGACGGTGTCCGCCGCGGACCGGTCGTCCACCTGGATCGTGCCTGCCGTGACCTGGTCGTTGAAGTTCTGGGTGAAGCGCGGGCCGGCCAGGGCCAGTTCGTTGAGGGCCTTGCGGGTGAGGGAGATGGTGGCGGTGGGCTTGCCCGCCAGGGGGTCGGGGCCGTCCACGTAGATCAGTACGCCGTTGCGCAGGGTGGTGGTGCACTCCTGGTGGGGGGCGTCGAGGATCCAGCGCAGGACGATGGGGGTGGCCTGTTCCTCTGCCGCCCTGGGGCCGTCGACGCTCTTGGCCATGGCCTGGAAGAACAGGGACAGGGTCATGCTCCGGACCAGGTCCGAGGCCCCGTGCTGGACGCCCTTCTGAGGGCCGTCGACGACCTCCTGCGCGCCGGTGAGGTAGAAGTTGCGCCAGGTGGCGTTCTCGGCGCCGAACCCGAGCTGGGTGAAGGTCTGGGACTGGAGCTGCTTGGCCTTCTCCAGGGTGTCCTTGGAGAGGGTGAAGTCCGGGTCGCCGGAGGCGAAGATGACGTGGTTGAGGAGTTCGGCAGCCCAGCGGTACTGGGGCGGATCGGCCGAGAGTGCCTCCTGCGCCTTGGAGTTGACGGCCTCCGGGCCGCCCATCGCGGTCACGTACTGGACGCCCGCCGCGACGGGCGGCAGCGTCCACAGGTGGGCGGGGTTGCCGTCGAACCAGCCGATGTAGCGCTGGTAGACGGCCTTGAGGTTGTGGCTCAGCGAGCCGTAGTAGCCCTGGTCGTACCAGTGCTCGGCCAGGCCGCGCGGCAGGTTCTGGAGCTTCTCGGCGATCTCGATGCCGGTGTGGCCCGCGTCGATCAGGCGCAGCGCCTGGTCGTTGAGGTAGGAGTACATGTCCCGCTGGTTGGAGAGGAATTCGATGATCGATTCCTTGCCCCAGCGCGGCCAGTGGTGCGAGGCGAACTCGACGTCGGTGTACTCGCCGAAGGTCTGGATCGCCTCGGTGAGGTACTTCGACCACGCCTGCGGGTCACGGACCTGGGCGCCGCGCAGGCTGAGCAGGTTGTGCATGGTGTGGGTGGCGTTCTCCGCCATGCACAGGGTCCTGCACTCGGGGAAGTAGAAGTTCATCTCCGCGGGCGCCTCGGTGCCGGGCGTCAGCTGGAAGACGATGGGCACGCCGTCGACGGTGTGCGCGTACAGGCCCGGCCGCCACGGGATCACGTACTGCGGGGACCAGCCGCTCTCCGGCGTGGTCGGGATCTCCGGGCCGCCGACGTAGTGGCGCGGCGGGATCAGCGTCACCTCGCCGGTGGAGATCGTCAGGCCCAGGCCCGCGCCGACCTGCGCGTACGGGCTCTTCTCGAGGTTCGCGGCGTACATGTACTCCGCGCGGCGCGCCATCGCGGGCCCCGCGAGGACGTTCTCGCTGATCGCGTGCTCCAGGAACCCGACCGGGGCGTAGACCGCGAGGTCGGGCGGGACCTCGTCGCCCTTCTCCGCGAACAGGCCGCGGGAGCCGCCGAAGTGGTCGACGTGGCTGTGCGTGTAGATGATCGCGCTGATGGGCCGCTGGTCCTCGGTGATGTTCCGGTAGAGCCTCAGGGCGTACTGGGCCGTCTCGTACGAGGCGAGCGGGTCGATGACGATCAGGCCGGTGTCGCCGGTCACGATGGTCATGTTCGACAGGTCGTAGCCGCGGATCTGGTAGATGGTGCGGGGTCCGTTGCTCGTGACCTGGTACAGCCCGGCGTAGGCCGTCAGGATTCCCTGCCGCCACAGGCTCCCGTTGACGGAGGAGGGGTGGTCCTCTAGCTCGCCGTCCCGCAGGAAGTCGTAGGCCACGAAGTTCCAGGCCACCGCGTCCTTGCCGTCCTTGGCCGGGATGAACGGCACGTCCGGCGGCGCCAGCATTCCCCGCTGGGCGTCGGTGAAGTCGGTGGACTCCGGTAAGGACTTCGCCTGCCGGTTGCGGGTCTGGATGTACTCAGAGGGCTCGACGGGCTCGATGGGCTCAGTGGTGCCGGCCATGTGCAATCTCCTCGAGAGACGTGCGGGAATCCGTCGCCGCGGACGGACAGGAGTGACTCTCTGTTGATGCATGGCCGACGCTAGGCAACGCCGATGCCCCTTACAAGGAAGCGATCTCGCCACCGCTTCCCATTGATCGCCGACTGGCCGGAAGCCTCCGCCGGGGGTGACCGACGGGGCTCCGCGCGGGGTGCCCACGGGCGCCCCATCGGATGCGCCAGACGTCCGCGTCAGCGGAAAGCGGCCGCATTCCGCCCCGCCCACTCCGCATACGTGCGCGGTACGCGGCCGAGGATCCGCTCGACGGCGGGGCTGACGCGTGCCTCGGCGGGGGTGGGGGCACCGAGGATGGCGAGGGTCGTGTCGGCCACGGGGGCGGGCATGAAGTTCAGCAGCTGTGCGCGGGCCTGCTCGCGGGTCTGTTCGGTGAAGCGGACGGGTTCGCCGAGGGCCGCGGCCAGCGCGTCGGCCTGCTCTCGGGGGGTGATCAGGGCCGGTCCCGTGAGCTCGTGGACGTGGCCCGCGTGGGCGGGGTCGAGCAGCGTCGCCGCGGCCACCTCCGCGATGTCGTCCGGGTCGACGACCGGCAGGCCGACGTCGCCGAAGGGGGCGGCGACGGTACGTGTCGTACGTATCGACTCGGCCCAGGCGTAGGTGTTGGACGCGAAGCCGCCGGGGCGCAGGATCGTCCACTCCAGCCCCGAGTCCCGGACCGCGTCCTCGATCGACCGCAGCAGCGCGCCGTGCGACGGCGAGTCAGGGCGGGTCGCCACTCCCTGGGAGGACAGCAGCACCACCCGCTCCACGCCGCCGACCCCGGCCACGTCGAGGATCCCCCGGGGGTCGAGCGTGTGCGCGCTCGCTCCGCCGCTCTGCAGGAACAGCGCCCGCGCGCCGTCGAAGGCCGGCCGCAGGCTCTCGACGTCGGCCAGGTCCGCCCGCCGCCAGTCGACTCCCTCCGGCACGTCCGGCGCCGAGATCCCCCGGGACGTCGCCCGGACCTTCTCGCCCGCCGCCGCGAGCGTCCGCACCAGCGATCGTCCGACGTTTCCGGTCGCTCCGGTCACCACGATCATGTCGTCTCCCTGAGTTGGTTGGGTGGTCAGCCAGTCAGCGGTCAGTTAGCCGGTCAGTTCGTTAGTTAGATAGTTAGTTAGTTGGCTGACTTAGATGGACGCTAGCACGGTACACCCGGCGGTTGTCTATAGTTAGTCAGGTGACTGACTCAGCGAAGGTTCGCGGCGGCGGGAAGCGGCAGCGGCTCATGGCCGCCGCCGCTCAGGTCCTGCACCGGCAAGGCGTGGAGCGCACCACCATCGCCGACATCGCGGCCGCCGCGGACGTGCCGGTCGGGAACGTCTACTACTACTTCAAGACCAAGGACGAGCTGGTCCGGGCCGCGCTCGCCGAGCACTCGGGGCATCTCGCCGCGCTCACCGAGGGGCTCGACGAGCTGCCCGATCCGCTGGGGCGGCTCAAGGCGCTGGTCGGGATGTGGGTCGAGCGGCGGGACACCGCGGCGCGGTACGGCTGCCCCACCGGCACCTTGGCCGCCGAGCTCGACAAGCGGGCCGAGGGCGGTCTCGACGCGGAGGCGGGCCGAGTCGTCCGGCAGTTGCTCGACTGGGCCGAGCGGCAGTTCCGCGAGCTGGGGCTGCCTGATCCGGGTGGGCTCGCGCTCGCCTTCGTGGGCGCGTACCAAGGGATGTCCCTGCTGGCCAACGCGCTGCGCGACCCGGATGTGATGGTCGGCCAGGGCGCCCGGCTCAACGACTGGCTCGACGGGCTCGGTGGACGCGGTGCAAGCGGCGCAAGCGGTGGGCCCGACGGCCCCGGCGGCCCCGGCGGCGCGTGATCGGTCTCCCGGCTGCCGCCGCCGCGTCGTATCGGTACCGGTCCCTCCCCTCGTGGGGACCGGTACCTAACGAGGCGAGCGGCGTCGACCCGCGCCGGAGCGGCGTGGGTCGGTCGAGGGTCCGGCGTCGCGGTCGACATGGCAGCGGTCCGGGTGTGACCGCTCCATGTGTCTGGCGAGTCCGTGTACCGGAACCCTCACCACCGCTTATTACTCCGGCGAAAACCAGCCAGGAGGGTGCAGCGCCATTCGTCACCTCTCCGAGCGTCGGGCCCGGTGGCCTGCCCTGACGCCTCGCGGTTGGTTCGCTACTGCGCCGCGATCCTGCCAGTTGAGGGTGCGGCTGAGGAGCTTCCGGTATCGTCCGGCCCACTTCGCCGCAGGTCAGGCGTATAAAGTGAGTTTTCCGGTCCGGATGTCCAGGTGCGGCGGAAGTGAGGGGTGGAGGCCTTGGGTTCCGATTCGGGGGCACGTGAGGCCTTCGCGGAACGCCTCGCGCTGCTGTATCAGGAGGCCGGAAATCCGCCCCTCAAGCGCGTCGCCGAAGCGGTCGGGCAGCTGCAGCGCGTCGACGAACGCGGGCGGCCCGTACGCGTGTCCGCGCAGCGCATCAGCGACTGGCGGCGCGCCAAGAACGTGCCCGCCCACTTCGCCGCCCTCGCCGCGGTCCTGCACGTCCTCATCCCCGAGGCCCGGCGCAAGCGGCCCACCCCGGTGTCCGTCGGCCTGTACGACCTCGCCCACTGGCAGCGCCTCTGGGAGCTCTCCGTCGCCGACCCCGCCGGGGACCGGGCCGCGGCCGCAGGCGAGGACGAGGAGCGGACCCCCACCGACACCCCGGCCGTGCCCCCCGTGTGCCCCTACCGCGGGCTCGCCTCGTACCGCGAGCAGGACGCGCAGTGGTTCTTCGGCCGGGAGCGCAGCACGGACGCCCTCGTCGCCCAGCTCCGCGCGGCCGAGAAGTCGGGCGGCCTCGTCATGCTCGTGGGCGCCTCGGGGGCGGGGAAGTCCTCCCTGCTCAACGCCGGTCTGGTGCCCACCTTGCAGAACGGTGCCCTGGGGGCGGGGAACGGCCCGGTGCTGCAGCTGGTGCCGGGAGCCGATCCTGTCGGTGAGCTGGTCGGTCTCATACCGGGGCTCGCCGAAGAGATATCGGAGACAGATGCCGGTACGCCCGAGTTCGCCCGTGCCGTGCGTGCCTCTCTCAGCGCCTGGGCCGCGCGAGGGGACGCCGCCTGGGCCGAGCAAGAGGACCACCCCGCCGGGGCCGAGCGCCTGACGCCCCCCTCCCCCCGCCCCGTCCTCATCGTCGACCAGTTCGAGGAAGCCTTCACCCTCTGCTCCGACGAGGCCGAGCGGCGTACGTTCATCCAGCTCCTGCACGCCGCCTGCTCACCCGCCGAGTCCGGCGACCCCGGCGGCCCCGGCGGCCCCCCAGACCCCGGCGGCCCCGCGCCCGAGCCAACCCCCACCCCCACCCCGGAGCCCGCCCCCGCCCTCGTCGTCCTCGGCATCCGCGCCGACTTCTACGAGGAGTGCCTCGGCTACCCCGAGCTGGCCGACGCCCTCCAGCACCGGCACATGGTGCTCGGACCGCTGACCACCACGGAGCTGCGGACCGCGGTGACCGGACCGGCCAAGGCCGTCGGCCTCGAACTCGAACCCGGGCTCGCCGAGCTGATCGTGCGGGAGGTGAGCACGGGCGGGCCGCGCGGGGCGCACGACGCGGGCGTCCTGCCGCTCCTCTCCCACGCGCTGCTCGCCACCTGGCAACGGCGCAAGACGGGGAAGCTGACGCTGGCCGGGTACCGCGCGGCGGGCGGCATCCAGGGGGCGGTCGCGGCGACCGCCGAGCGCGCCTGGTCCGGGCTCGACCCGGCGGCGCGTTCCGCCGCGCGGCTGCTTCTGCTCCGCCTGGTCCACCTCGGCGAGGACACCCAGGCCACCCGCAGACGGGGGACGCGGCGGCAGTTGGCGGAGGAATCGACGAACCCGGACAAGACCGAGGAGTCCCTCGAAGCGCTGGTGCGCGCCCGGCTCGTGACCCTCGACGCGGACACCGTGGAGATCACGCACGAGGCGCTCCTGCACGCCTGGCCGCGGCTGCGCGACTGGATCGACGAGGACCGGGGCGACCATCTGCTGCGCCAGCGCCTGGAGGAGGACGGCAGGGCCTGGGAGGACTCCGGCCGGGACGCGGCGCTGCTCTACCGGGGTTCGCGCCTGGAGCGGGCGCGCGCCTGGGCGGAGTCCGCCGGTGACACCTTCCTGACCCGCGGCGCCGCGGAGTTCCTGGCCGCGTCGGCCGGGCTGCGCCGGCGCATGCTGTGGATCAGCCGGGGCGCGGTGGCGGCGCTCGTCGCCCTGGCGATGGTGGCCGTCGTGTCCGCGGTGGTCGCCTCGCAGCAGCGCAACGACGCGGTGACCGAGCGGAACGACGCGGTCTTCGAGCAGGTGACCGCCGAGGCCGACCGCGCCCAGTCCACCGATCCGTCGCTGTCCGCCCAGCTCGACCTGGTGGCGCACCGGCTGCGACCGGACGACGAGGGGACGCGGAACCGGCTGATCTCCATCGTCAACGCGCCCCTCGCCACCCCCCTCCTCGGCCACACCGGCGCCGTCTACCTCACCTCGTTCAGCCCCGACGGACGGCTCCTCGCCACCGCGAGCTACGACCGGACCGTCCGGCTGTGGGACGTCCACGACCGGGCCCGGCCCAAGCCCCTCGGCAAACCGCTCACCGGACACGGGAGCTGGGTGAGCAGCGCGGTCTTCAGCCCGGACGGCGACACCCTCGCCAGCGCGTCCGACGACGGCACGATCCGGCTGTGGGACGTACGGGATCCGCGCGATCCGCGCCCGTTGGGGAAGCCCGTGACCGGGCACGGCGGCACCGTCTACCTGCTCGCGTTCAGCCCGGACGGGCGCACGCTCGCCTCCGCCAGCGAGGACCACACCGTCGGCCTGTGGGACGTGCGCAGGCCCAGCCGCCCGAAGGCTCTCGGCGCCCTGACCGGCCACACCGCCGCCGTGCGCTCCGTGGCGTTCAGCCCCGACGGGCGGACCCTGGCGGCCGGGGGCGACAACGGCACCATCAGGCTGTGGGACACCGCCGACCCGCGCCGTCCGGAGCCGGTCGGGCGGGTCCTGACCGGCCACACGGACACCGTGCACTCGGTGGCATTCGACCACGAGGGCCGCACCCTCGCCAGCGGCGGCTCGGACAACACCATCCGGCTCTGGAACGTGACCGAACCCCGCCGCGCGGCCTCCCTCGGCGCCCCCCTGACCGGCCACACCGGCCCCGTCTGGTCCGTGGCCTTCAACCCCGCGGGGACCATGCTCGCCGCCGCGAGCGCGGACAGCACGGCGAGCCTGTGGAACGTCCGCGACCCGGCGCACCCGTCGCAGGTCGGCGTGCCGCTCGCGGGCAGCAGCGGGGAGGTGTACGCGCTCGGGTTCAGCCCCGACGGGCGGACGCTCGCGACGGGCAGCGGCGACAACAAGGTCCGCCTGTGGTCGATACCGACGTCGGACATGATCGGCCGCATCGGCTCGTTCCGGCCGGACGGGAAGGTGCTCGTCACCGCCGCGCGCGACGAGAAGGTCCGGCTGTGGGACGTGCGGCGGCCCGACCGGCCGGAGGCGCTGAGCAAACCGTTCAAGCCAGGGGCGGGTGCCGTACGCAAACCCACGTTCTCCCCCGACGGCGACACGCTCGCCGTCGGCACCGGGGCCCGCGCGGTGCGGCTGTGGAACGTCAGCGACCCGTCCCATCCCGTCTCCTACGGTCCTGCCATCGAGCTGCGCACCCGGTTCGCGGCCGCGATGGCCTTCAGCCCGGACGGGCGCGTCCTCGCCACCGCCTACGAGGACCGCACCGTCCAGCTGTGGGACGTCGGCGACCCGGCCCGCCCCCGCCCGCTCGGCGCCCCGCTCACCGGCCACAAGGGGTACGTCAACGACCTCGAGTTCAGCCCCGACGGCCGCACGCTCGCCAGCGGCAGCTCGGACGCCACCCTCCGGCTCTGGGACGTGGCCGACCCGCGCCGCGCCACCCGCCTCGGCAAGCCCCTCACGGGCCACCTCGGCCCCGTCAACACCCTCGCCCTCAGCCCGGACGGCCGGACGCTGGCCAGCGGCAGCGACGACAGCACGGTCCGGCTGTGGAACATCACGGACCCGCGCCGGGCGGCCCCCCTCGGCTCCCGCCTCACCGGCCACACCGACGCGCTCGTGTCCCTGACGTTCAGCGAGGACGGCCGCACCCTGGCGAGCGGCGGCAACGACAACACGGTCCGGCTGTGGGACGTGCGCCGTCCCGCGCGGACCGCCCCCATCGGGCACTCGATGAGCCCCAACGCCAAGACGGGAAGTTTCCTGTCGTTCAGCCCTCAAGGTCACATGCTCGGAGTTTCCAGCGGCACGGATACGGTCCGGTTGTGGAACCTGGACACCGACGAGGCCATTCACCGTATTTGCTCGACCACCCAGGGTGTCCTGACGCGGGAGAATTGGCACGAGTATCTGCCCCGGCTCTCGTACGCGTCGCCGTGCGAAAGGTGACGGTTTCGCTGTTATCCGCCGGGGTTCACGGCGCGTGATCCCGCTCACAACCGGCCAACTCCGGCCCATTCCCTCCCCCTGCGCCAGCAGGCTTGTTACGGTTGGGCACAGCCCGATCGCTGGTGCATCCCCCGTCGCCAGCGATCGGGCCCTTCCATGCCCTCGTCGACCTGTGGGTTTACCGCCATTGCGCCCTCCGCAATGCGTCAATGCGTCGAATTGCAGAGCTCTTTCAATACTCGCGACGCATCCGAACGCACATCTCGCGACGCATCTCATGGTGCAACTCGCAACAGCGGGGCCGGATTACGACAAAAGATCTGTTCCACCTACATGCAACCCCTGTTACCCCCTACCTGAACCCCTGTCGGCGAATATCTCGTTGAGGGGCGTACAACACCCCTTCACGGCTCCTCCGGAAAGGTGGTGAGCGCCGTGCGCAGGCGCGTCGTCATCGTCACGGCAGTCCACGGCCCCTCCGCCCCGTACCTCGCGGGCGCGTACGAGTCGCTGCGCGCGCAGCGGCTCCCCGGAGGGTGGGAGTGGCACTGGGTGATCCAGCAGGACGGCACGGGCCCGGACGTCGCCCCGCACGTCCCGGACGACGCCCGCGTGACGTTCCGCCAGGGCAGGCCCGGCGGGCCCGGCGTCGCCCGCACCCTGGCCCTCGGCCACGCGGACGGCCCGTACGTGAAGGTCCTGGACGCCGACGACCAGCTTCCCCCCGGTGCGCTGGCCCGCGATCTGGCCGCCCTGGAGAGCGATCCGACGCTGGGGTGGGCCACGTCCCGCGTCCTCGACCTGCTGCCGGACGGCAGGACCGTCGGGTTCCCCGGGGATCCCTGGGAGGGGCCGATAGAGCGCCGGGCCGTGCTCGACCACTGGGCCACGCACGACTACCGCGCGCAGGTCCACCCGGCGACGCTCTTCGTCCGCCGCGACCTGCTCGTCGCGCTCGGCGGCTGGATGGCGCTCCCGGCGTCGGAGGACACCGGCCTGCTCCTCGCCCTGAACGCGGTGGCCCGCGGCTGGTTCTCCGCCGAGGTGGGCCTGCTCTACCGCAAGTGGCCCGGCCAGGCGACGAGCCAGCCCGCGCACACGGACGCCGCCGAGCGGAACGTGCGCATGGCGGTGGTGGAGGCGCGGGCGCGGGCCCTTGCCGACCTCGAGTGGCGCTACTGAGCGGGGCCTTCGGCCAAGGTCGGCTTCGCCCCGCCCACCGCGCCCCCGCCCGTGTCGTCTGCGCCCACAACCTCTGCGCCCACAATGTCCGTGCCCACGACGCCCGCGCCCACAACGTCCGTGCCCACGACGCCCGCGCCTACAACGTCTCCGCGTCGACGCGCGAGAAGATCAGGTCGCTCTCCTCGACCACGGGCCCCCGCAGCCGGACCGGCGCGACGGCCGGGCCGCGCAGGGCCGCCGGGTAGGTCCCGGCCGCGTACTCATTGGCGATCCGGTAGGCGTGGAATCCGTGCTCCCGCATGATCGCCATCAACTCCTCGGCGGAGTGGCCGAGTTGGCGCATGCGGTCCGGGGTCACCTCCACGGTCACCTCGGCGTCGGGGCGCAGCCGGTCGAGCATCGGGGCCATGCCGCGCACGACACCACCCTCGGCGCCCTCGACGTCGATCTTGACCACCCGGGCGGTGGCGATCTCCTCGTCGTCGAGCAGCTCCGGCAGCGGGCGGGCCTCGATGTCGAACTTCGACTCGGCGGGCCCGTCGTAGGGGACGATGCTGTTCGCCCCCATGTTGTGCGAGCTGGCCAGGACGAACGTCAGCGTCTGAGTCCGGTCGGACACCGCGGCGTTGAGCGCCCGGACGTTCCCGCAGGCGTTGAGCCGCACCTGCCGCAGCAGCCGCTCGTGGAACACGGGCGAGGCCTCGACCGTCACCACCCGCCCGGTCGGCCCGACGAGCCGCGAGGCGAGCACGCCGAAGTACCCGATGTTGGCGCCGACGTCGACGAAGGTGTCCCCGGGGCGGAGCCGGCCGCGCAGCCACCGCGTCATGTGGGGCTCCCACGAGCCGAACAGGTAGAGGTAGCGCTGGATGAGGTCCTGGGTGTCGACGGCGAACCGCACCCCGGGCAGGCCCTCCGCACCCCGCGCCCCGAAGTCGACGTCCACCACGCGGCGGCGGGGGTGCTCCCGCAGGCGGGCGTTCAGGTGCCGGGAGACCAGCGCCGCCTTGCCGAGGGTCCCCGGCGCCCGGCGCACGTACGCCCGCGCCAGCGTGGTCAGGGCCTCCGAGGCGGAACGCGCCCCCGAGGCGGGACGGCCCTCCGAGGTGGGATGCGACATCCGGTCCGCCTGCCTCTCCGCACGGTGGTTCGCGGACCCCGGCGTCAGGCCGTGGCCGCGGCCGTCCGGTCTTGGTCAAACGGCAGGTCCAGCATACGAATCGCGTTCCCGCGCAACAGCTTGTAGGCCACGTCCTCGGGCAGGTGGCCCACGTGGTCGGTCGCGACCTGCTTCGTGTGCGGCCACGTGGAGTCGACGTGGGGGTAGTCGGTCTCGAAGGTCGCGTTGTCCACCCCGACCGTCTCGATCGCCTCGATGCCGTGCTTGTCGCGGAAGAAGCAGCAGAAGATCTGCCGGTAGTAGTACGTCGACGGCGGCTCCGGGATCAGGTCCTTCACGCCGCCCCACGCCCGGTGCTCCTCCCAGACGTCGTCGGCGCGCTCCAGGGCGTACGGGATCCAGCCCATCTGCCCCTCGCTGTAGGCGAGTTTGAGCCGGGGGAACTTCACGAGGACACCCGAGAACAGGAAGTCCATCATCGAGGCCATCGCGTTGTTGAAGGACAGCGAGGCCTGGACGGCGGGGGGCGCGTCCGGTGAGGCGGCGGGCATCTGCGACGACGAGCCGATGTGCATGTTCACGACCGTGCCGGTCTCCTCGCAGGCGGCGAAGAACGGATCCCAGTAGCCGGAGTGGATCGAGGGCAGCCCCAGATAGGTCGGGATCTCGCTGAAGGTCACGGCCCGCACCCCGCGGGCGGCGTTCCGCTTGATCTCCGCGACGGCGAGGTCCACGTCCCACAGCGGGATCAGGCACAGCGGGATCAGGCGCCCCCCGCTGTCCCCGCACCACTCCTCGACCATCCAGTCGTTGTACGCGCGGACGCAGGCGAGCCCCACCTCCTTGTCCTTGGCCTCCGCGAAGGTCTGGCCGCAGAAGCGCGGGAAGGTGGGGAAGCAGAGCGAGGCCTCGACGTGGTTCATGTCCATGTCCGCGAGGCGCGCCTTGGGGTCCCAGCAGCCGCGGCGCATCTGCTCCCGCGTGATCCCGTCGAGCGTCATCTCGTCCCGGGAGAAGCCGACGGCGGCGATGATGCGCTTGTACGGGAAGATCTCGTTCTCGTACCGCCACCAGTCCGTGATCTGACCCTCCGGGTCGGTGGTGAAGCGGTACTTCCCGCCCACGTACGCCAGCTCGCCGATGCCCGCGGTGAAGGGCTGCGGGCCCCGATCGCGGTACTTGGCCGGGAGCCAGGTCGCGAAGAGGTGCGCGGGCTCGATGACGTGATCGTCCACGCTGATGACCTTCGGGATGTCCCTGCCGCCGCTCTCATTGCCGCTCACGCTGTGTCCCCTCACCGCCCGCCGGATCCACCGGCCCGAATCTGACGACCCATCAGATCGAGGCTATGGCGAGGCGGGCCGCACGGCAAGCGGCAGCGCGAAGTCGGGCGCGGGGGCCTTGCGGGAGCGCGTCGGGCCGCACCGGGCCTTGCGGGAGCGCGTCGGGCCGTACGAGGCCTTGCGGGAGCGCGTCGGGTCGTACGAGGCCTTGCGGTCTCGGCGGCCATCCGCTGAACTGACGGATCGTCAGACATGGTGCGGGCGGGAAGGGCACACGATGCAGACGATCTGGCTCAGCGGCGCGGAGTGGTTCGCGATCCTCCGGATCGGGCTCGGGCTGTGGTGGCTGGAGAGCTGGCGGCACAAGGACAAGAAGACCTGGTTCACCGGCGGGGGCATCGGCTGGGCGGGCGGCATCGCCGAGCAGCACCGGTGGCCCGTCGTGCGCCGCGGCTTCGACACCGTGGTGAAGCCGCGCCCACGCCTGATGGCCTACGTCGTCGCCTACGCGGAACTGGCCCTGGGCCTCGGCCTCATCGCCGGTTTCCTCACCCCGATCGCCCTGGCCTGCGGCCTCCTGCTCAATCTGATCTACCTGGTCCTCATGATCCACGACTGGGCCGAGCAGGGGCAGAACCTGATGATGGCGCTGATCTCGGCGGTGGCGCTGCTCGCGATGAGCTGGCAGGTGTGGTCGGTAGACGAGGCGTTGGGGTTGTTCCTGTGAGGGGGCGTCCGGGAGGGCGCCGTGGTCGTGAAGGAGATGGAGCGTGAGCGGATCCGGGCGGGATGAGGTTTCGGGCGGGGCCACGGCCGAGGAGGCCCTGCGGGCGGGGCACGCGGCTCGGGCGCGGAGTGCCGCGGCGCGGGCTGCCGCTGTGAGCCGGTACGTCGAGCGGGGGCGCGGGGAGGGGCGAGTCCCCGAGGTGGACGGCGTCTCCGACCCGGCCGACACGGCCGACGCGGCCGCCGTGGACAAGGAGGTCGTCTGGAAGGCGGCGCACGCGGCCCGGGTGTCGGCGCAGGCCGTCGCCGTACTCGCCGAGGGCGACCCCGACCCGGCGGCGGACTCGCGCTGCGCGAGGAACGCCGCGGCGTCCGCCGCTCAGGCCGCGGACATGGGCCGGATCCACGACGGCGACAGCGAACTCGCCGTCGCCGCCTGCGAAGCGGCCCTCAAGGCGGCGCAGGCGGCGGGATCGGCCGCGAAGGCGGGTGAGCTGGGCGCGAACAGGACGCTGAACGCGGCGGCCGACGCGGCGGAGTCGGCGGCCGTCGCCGCGGCGGAGCGGGCCGGGTGGGTGCGGCCCGGGGAGGAGGCGCCGCGGGTGTCGACGGGCGTTCGGAGCGGGGAGTTGATGCGGATGCTGCATCTGTGAGGGCGAGGTCGCGCACCGGGGCGGGGCTCAGGGCAGGAACGCGTTCACCGCCGCCCGGGTCAGCGTGCGGAAGCGTTGTTCGCCGCGGCCGTCGGGGAAGTGACCGCCGCGCTCCAGGCTGATCACCCCGTGGGCGGCCGCCCACAGGGTGTCGGTGATCTCGTCGACGTCGGCGTCCGGACGCAGCACGCCCGCCTCGACGCAGCCGCGGGCCGCCTCCCGCAGGACGTCCAGGCTGGCCGCCGCCGCGGCACGGGACTCCTCGTCCGGTACGAAGCCGGGGATGCCCTCGCCGTGCATGACGCTGTAGAAGTTGGGCTCCGCCAGGGCGTTGGCGCGGTAGGCGCGGCCCACGGCGGCCAGGTACGCGGCCGGGTCGTCGCCGCGCGGCACCTCGGCGAGGCGGCGGTGCAGCCGGGCGAAGCCCTCGCGGTACAGCGCCGCCGCGATGCCCTCCTTCGCGCCGAACAGCCGGTACAGGACCGTGGTCGAGCAGCCCGCGGCGGCGGCCAGGCGGCGCATGCTCAGGGCGGCCGGGCCCTCGTCCGCCAGGAGCCCGGCAGCGAGGTCGAGCACGGCGGCACGGAGGGCTTCCTCGCCCTGGGCCTGGGCTCGGGCGAAGGGGGTGGTGGGTGGGGTGTCCGGGGTGAGGGGTGTGGGGGGCATGGGGCTCGATTCTCGGGGTGGGGGTGGGGTGGGCTTCAAGGGGTGAGTCCGCCGGGCTCCCGGACTTCCGGGCTCCGGGCTCCGGGCTTCCGGGCTCGGGGGCTTCGGGGGCTTCGGGGTTTGCGTACCCCCGGTGTTCGTACCCACTCGCGCCCCTACTGCCAGTCCGGCAGCGGCCTGTAGATCGGTACGCCCGCCTCCTCGAGACCGGCGCGCCGGGCGAAGTACTCCTCCCCCATCGGGTCCACCCCGAGGAGCGGCATCGCGCTGCGCCATGTCGTCACGTCCTCCGGCGCGAGGTCGGCGGCCGTCGCGAAGTGCCGCTCCGCCGCACTGCGGTGACCGTTGCGCAGCAGCCACAGCGCCAACGCGGCTTCCGTACGGGCGCGTTGGCTCTCCGGGGTGCTGGGACGGGTCAGCTCGGCGATCCCGTCCCCGTCGAGGCCCGTTTCGCCCGTCGTCACCCAACGGCGCAGCGCCGCCAGCGCCTTCGCGGAGTCCAGGCCGCTCATGGAGCGGAACAGGTCGGTGGCGAACTGGGTGTCGTTCGGCCGCGCGATGCGGCCCTCCTCGTCGATCCACACCACGGTGGGGACGTTGAGGAGCTGGTACCGGTCCGCCACGCGACCGTCGACGTCGATCAGCGCCGGGTGCGTCGGGGCGGCCTCGGCGATCCAGGGCGCCGCGTCCTCGATCCTGCGGTCCACGGCGACGCTGAGCACCGAGAAGCCCTCGTCCGCGAGCGCGGCGTGCTGGCGCTCCCACTCGGGGAGGTCGTAGCGGCAGCCGCACCAGGAGGCCCAGAAGACCAACGCCACCTTGCGGCCGCGCAGTTCGCCGAGCCGGTGCTCGGCGCCGTGGACGTCGGGCAGCGCGAAGTCGGGGGCGGTGCCGCCGATGAGCGTCGCGGAGCGGTCGGCGGCGGAGACCCCGAAGGCGACGACGCCCTCGTCCGGGCTCACGTCCACGCCCTCGTCCGCGCCCGCTTCCGCACCCGCGTCCAGGTCCAGCTCCATCGCGATCGGGCGGTTCAGCAGGGTGGCGAAAGCGGTGACGTCCAGCGTTCCGGTGCCCGCGTCACCGAGGTCCTCGAGGGTGGCGACGGCCGCCGCCGGGACGCAGAGGTCGCCCCGGCACCAGCCCTGCGGCTTGCGCGTGAAGCCCAGGGCGCGCTCCACGTCGGCGAAGGCGAGCCGGACGTGCGGGGTGGTGCCGTCGGCGGCGGGGCGGAGTTCGGCCTCGACGCGGCTCTCGACGTGGTCGTCGAGAACCGTGAGGCGGACGGTGCCCAGCTCGGGCGGGACCGAGGTGCCGTGCATGGTGCCCCCTTCATGAAGTAACGCCGTACCTCAAAAATAACAGCGTTACCGCACCAGGACAACGGCACCGAGACCACCCCTCCCGACCCTCCATGCACGCACCCGCCCCCAAACCCGCCCCACTGGGCCGGATGAACGACACCGCGTGACCTGTGGCGAATTCGCCCGGTTCAAGTGGCTGGAAACAACCCCCACCGTCTTCCGGGGGTTCAGTCCCCAGCCTTCGTGAGGGATCGGTACCCGCGCCTCCTGCGGGCTCCCTCGCACGGGCTCCTTCGCGCAACTCCCCGTACCTGAACAGGAGTACAGACGTGATCAAGCGCGCATTGGCGGGCGCCGCCCTCGCCACCGCAGCCGGGATGGCGGTGGCCGGGCCGGCGGCAGCGGTCACCGGCCACGCACCCGAATCCGGGGCAGCCACCTCCGCACACGACGCGATCATGCAGCTCCGGGCGCCGGGCGACACCGTCAGCGGTTCCGGCTCCGCGGACTTCGCCACCGACCACGGCGACGTGGCCATCGCGGGCGACCCCGGCGGCATCGCCAACACCTACGGCGGCTCGCTCGTGAACGCCGACCTGCGCTGCCTGGTGCCGCAGCCCGAGGGCGAGGGCATCGGCGGGCATCTGCTCGGCGGGCCCAAGGCCACGTGCACCGTGGCGCCGGTCGACCAGTACCAGGCGCCGCAGCGCCTCCTCTGACCCCCGGGCGGCCGTACGCGGCCCCCGACGACACCCCCACCATCCGAAAACCAGGAGTACTGACGTGATCAAGCGCATGCTGGCAGGCGCGGCCCTCGCCGCAGCCGCGACCATGGCCGTCGCGGGCACCGCATCGGCGACCGCCCACGGCCCCGAGGCGGAGAACACCGTGACCTCGGCGCACGACGCCATCAAGAAGGCCCGCGCAGGCGGTGCGGACGGCGGCGCCTCCGACTTCGCCACCGACAACGGCGACGTGGCCATCGCCGGCGACCCCGGCGGCGTCCTCAACACCTACGGCGCCCCGCTCGTCAACGTCGACCTGCGCTGCGCCGTCCCGCAGCCGGAGGGCGAAGGCATCGGCGGCCACCTCCTCGGCGGCCCGAAGGCCGCGTGCAACGTGGCGCCGGTCGACCAGTACCAGGCGCCGCAGCGCCTGCTCTGACCTCCGGGCAGCAGCGGTACGCGACACGGCCCTCGCCCGCGCCGATTCCGGTGCGGGCGGGGGCTGTTGGCGATTGCGGTGCGGCGAGGGCCGTTGGCGATTCCGGTGCGAGCGAAGGCCGTTGGCGATTCCGGTGCGAGCGAAGGCCGTTGGCGATCGGGCCGGGCGCGAGCGCGCCTACCGCGCGTCCCGTTCCGCGGCCTCCGCCGCTTCCCCCGCTTCCGCCGCCTCGGCCGCCTCGGCCGCCTCGGCGATGCGCTTGACGGCCGCGAGACGTCGGTCCCAGTCGGCCGCGAGGGCGGCCATCCAGCGGGCCGTGCCGTCCAGCGCCGCGGGCCGTACCGCGTACCGCATCTCGCGTCCGACCCGGTTGCCGGAGACCAGACCGGCGGCGTCCAGGACCGCGAGGTGCTTGACCACGGCCTGGCGGGAGACGGGGAGTTGGTCGGCGAGCTTCGTCGCGGTGGCCTCACCCCGAGCGGCGAGCAGGTCGAGGAGCCGACGCCGGGTGGGATCGGCCAGCGCGGCGAGCACACCGTCCACGCCCTCACCCCCGCCCTCGATCCCGCCCTGGATCCCGCCCTCGGTCTCGTGGGCGGCCGGGTCCTGGTCGGTCACGCGGCCGGCTGCTCGGCTCGCTGCTTGAGCGCGTCCAGCTCCTGGGGCCAGCCGCCGGTGTTGTCCCGTACCGCCTGGGCGCGCAGTTCCTCGGACCCGACGAGCGCCGCGAATCCGCTCTCCACGACACGGAGCCGCGTCTTGTCGCCCTCCGAAGTCAGCGTGAACTCGACGAGGGTGCTGTTGTCGGCCCGCAGCTCCTCGCCGGGGAACGCGCTGGCCCAGCGGTACGCCACGTACGTCTGCGGCTCGACCTTCTCCACCCGCACGGGATAGTCCCCGTACTCCGGATTCCGCGCCACGATCGACTCGCCCTCCCTGGCCGTGGTCCCCGCCAGACCCGCCTTCTCGGCCACCCAGAACCCGGGCTGGGTCACCAGCGACCAGACCCGGTCCAGGGAGGCGGCGATCAGGGTCTCGCGCTCGATCCGGTCCTGCGGGCCGTTCGGGCTGTGCGGGTCCTGCGGGCTGCTCCCGGTGTCACTCATGGCTGGCTCCTTCTAGGGCTCGATCTCGACGGTTGGTGCAACTTCAGGGTTGCACGTGAGCATCGATGACGCAACCCGATGGTTGCGCATCGCGCGAGGGTCGCTCGGCCGATCGGAGACGTGACGTGGATCACCCCGCGGGGCCGATGAGTCCCGGGATCGAGGGCGGTCCAACCATTAACAAGACCAAACGTGAGACCCAGGGAGGGCGTTGAGATGTCTGCTGCCGCTGTGAAGGGGCCCGCCAGCTACTTTCCTTCGATCGAGGCGAAGTACGGGCGTCCCATCTCTGAGTGGGTGGAGCTCATTCGGGGGTCCGAGCTGAGCAAGCACATGGAGCTCGTGAAGTGGCTCAAGGACGAGCACGGTCTCGGGCACGGGCACGCCAACGCGCTGGTAGCCCACGCCCGGAGCTGAGCGCGGCCGCCGCCCCCGCGAGGACCGCCGCCGCGATCGTCAGGGTCAGGGCCGCCGGATTGACGTACTCGGGGACGCCCACCGAGTACGTCGTGCCGTCCGCCGCGTGGCAGCCGTAGCGCAGCGGGAAGTACGTGGCGCTGTAGCGGTCGATCGTCGTCACGTCGGCCGGGTTCTCCGCCTCGACGCAGGCCGCGCCCCGTTCCGTGTCGTCGAAGGCGAGCAGGCGCAGGGCACCCAAGGCGTAGACGGTCAGGGCGCCCGCGCCCGCCAGGGACGCCGCGGCGCCGAGGGTGCGGGGGAGGGCCGGGGGTGGGGGCGGTGACCCCTGGCCGCCGACCGCGCCGACCACGCTGCCCCCGGCGTCCGCGGCGTCCGCGTTCGCGGGCTTCGCGCGGCCCGAGACCGTGCGTACCAGCGTGACCGTCGCATACGCCGTCAGGCCCACGGCCAGTACCGACGCCACGAACACGATGCCCATCAGCGAGACGACGCTGTGGCCGTCCATCGGGTCCGTGAACATGTTCCCCCGCCTGCTCGCCTCGCCCGGCTCCCACCCGGCCCATGGTCCGATTCCAGACTGTTGTCCGAATATCGATTGATCGCTGGGAATCTATCAGGGGGTCCGCCGGGGGGCGGTATGTACCGACTTTCGCGAATTTCGTGACTTTCGCGGTGCGCTTCGGCGCGCGGGCGCTCGATGCGCCTGCGCGGCCGCTCCCCTGCGGCCGCGCAGGCGGGTGCGGAGGTCGCTGAAGAACGTACTCATCTCAGCCATGCCGCACCGGAACGGACCCCGGCGCGGCGGAGTCGAGGTCCGCTGCGGCACCGGAATCCCGTGTCGAGGTTTGTTCCTTCCTCAACAATGGCCTGTGCGAGGTGAGTTGCGCGAGGGCCGAGTGGCCCTCGCGCGGGGCCGCTCGGCCCCTGCGTCGGGACCCCGCCGGGCCGTTCGGCCCCTGGCAGGAAGCAAGCCCTTACCGTCACCCTCGAAGGGGCACGGTTCTCCGCCCCCGTACGGACATGAATCGCCTGGCGTACGGGCACGGACACGGACACCGGAGCCCCCTCCGCGTGGCAGAGCCGCCGACCGGCAGACCGATGGACACGCCCGGGCCGACCAAGGGGTAGACATGGACAGCACTGCCGCAGCACCGGATCCTGCCCCCACCGACCCCCGCACCCCGCCACGCCCCATCCGTGTCTTCCTCCTCGACGACCACGAAGTCGTCCGGCGCGGGCTGCGCGACCTGCTCGGCGGCGAGCCCGGGATCGAGGTGGTCGGGGAGGCCGCCAGCGGGGCGCAGGCGATGACCAGGGGGCCCGCGCTGCGGCCCGACGTCGCCGTCCTCGACGTCCGCCTGCCCGACGGGAACGGCATCACCGTGTGCCGTGAACTGCGCGCCCTCATGCCCGGGTTGGCGTGTCTGATGCTCACCTCGTTCGACGACGAGGACGCCCTGCTCGACGCCATCATGGCCGGTGCCGCGGGCTACGTACTCAAGCAGATCAAGGGGTCCGACCTGGTGACGGCGGTACGGACCGTCGCCTCCGGGCAGTCGTTGCTCGACCCGGCCACGACGGCCCGCCTCATGCGGTCGCTGCGCGGCCCCGAGAGCGAACCGCCGCCCGAGGACGCCCGGCTCTCCGTCCTCAACGAGCGCGAGCGTGCCATCCTCGCGCTCATCGGCGAGGGGCTCACCAACCGGCAGATCGGCGGGAAGCTGTATCTGTCCGAGAAGACCGTGAAGAACCACATCTCCCGGATGCTGGCCAAACTGGGCGTCGAGCGGCGGGTGCAGGCCGCCGTCCTGGCCGCGCAGGTCGCGCCGCCCGGCGCCGATACCCAGGGTGAGGCCGGGGCACCGCCGTCACGGGGGTCCGCCCGCTGAGCGACGGCGATGGGCTCTCCTGCAGCCACCGCCGTAGGTCCCGTAGCGGGGAATGGATCACCGCACTCCGTGGCTGTCCTGGACGGATCACGTCACCGTCCTGAAGGAGTGTCATCAGCATGTCCACTGCCCGGCCCGCCGTCGAGCGCGTGCGCGTCACCGCGGATCCCGACTGGTACGAGTCCGCCGGCATCTCGCTCGGCGTCCGCGTCGGCAACCTGGTCTTCACCTCCGGCCAGGCCCCGATCGACGCCCAGGGGGCCACCGTCGGCGCCGGGGACTTCGAGGCGCAGGCCCGGCAGGCGCTCGCGAACCTGTCGACCGTCCTGACGAACGCGGGCTCCAGCCTCTCCGACGTCGTCAAGGCCACCGTGTTCGTCACCGACATCGCGCGGCAGGACGTGTTCGCCGAACTGCGCGCCGAGCACTTCCCGGACAAGCCCCACCTCGCGGAGTCGTTCGTGGAGGTGTCCTCGCTCGCCGACCCGGAGTGGATGATCGAGATCGAGGCGATCGGGCTCGTGCGCTGAGGTCGGCCGCCCGGGGGTGACACCGGCAGGGCCTCGGCCCTGCCCCGCCCGCCGACCCATCGGACAGGCCCTAGGGCCTGTCCGGCCCCACCCGCGCCAACGGCACCCTCCACTCCAGCCGCGTCCCCCGCCGCTCCCCCGCCCGCACCACGAGCTCGCCCCCGAGCCGCTCGGCCCGCTCGGCGAGGTTCCGCAGCCCGGCGCCCCGCTCGGCCCCGGCCTCGACCCCGGCCCCGGCGGCCTGCCCCGCCCCCGCCTCGATCCCCACCCCGTTGTCCACGACCGCGAGTTCCAGCACCCCTTCGCGTACGAGCAGGGACACCTCGGCCCGGCGGGCGCGGGCGTGCCGGGCGACGTTGGACAGGGCCTCGTTGAGGACGGCGACCACGTCGTCGGCGACCGCGCGGGGGACGTCCGTGTCGATCAGGCCCTCCATGCGCAGGGCGGGGGTGAAGCCGAGGGCGGCGGCCGCGTCCTCGATCGCGCGGACCGTGCGGACGCGCAGCCCGGCCGCGCCGCCGGGCGCCTCGTGGTCGCGCAGCCCGAAGATGGTGGAGCGGATGATCTTGATGGTGGCGTCGAGGTCGTCGACGGCCCGGCGCAGCCGCTCGGCGGCGCCGGGGTGCTCCACGAACCGCTGGACGCTCTGCAGCGTCATGCCGGTCGCGAACAGCCGCTGGATCGCCAGGTCGTGCAGGTCGCGGGCGATGCGGTCGCGGTCTTCGAGGAGGCTCATCTGCTCGGCGTCGCGGCGCCGGTCGGCGAGTTCGAGGGCGAGCGCGGCCTGGCCCGCGAAGCCCGTCAGGGGGGTGGTCTCGGCCTCCGAGAAGCCGGGGCGGCCGCTGCTGCGGGCGAGCACCAGGACTCCGCGTACGTCGTCGCGCGTGCTCATCGGCACGGCGACGGCGGCGCCGAGCCCCTCCCAGCGGTCGGCCTGGAACGTCACCCGCGCGTCCTTGCGCACCTCGGTCGCGGAGACCAGGGCCTGGGCGTCGAGCGCCGCCCCCGCGAACGAGCCCTCGCGCGGCAGGGTGGTGCCCCGGTGCGCCTCCGCACCGAGGCCGAGCGCGATCTCGACCCGCAACTCGCCGTCGCCCTGCATGAGTTCGATCACGCCGAGGTCGGCGGACGTGATCTCCCGGGCCCGCTCGACCATCAGCTCCATGACCTGCGTCTCCGGCGCGCCCGAGAGGACCGCGCTGGTGACCTCCGCGGTCGCCTGCAGCCAGCGCTCGCGCAGCCGCGCCTCCTCGTACAGGCGGGCGTTCTCCACGGCCACCCCGGCCGCGACCGCGAGGGTGGAGAGCACCGACTCGTCCTCGGCGTCGAACTCCGCGCCGCCGTGCTTGCCGGTCAGGTAGATGTTGCCGAAGACCGTGTCGCGCACGCGGATGGGGACGCCGAGGAACGTGTGCATCGGCGGGTGGTGCGGCGGGAAGCCGGACGACGCGGGGTGGTCGGACAGCTCCGCGAGGCGCAGCGGCTGCGGGTTACGGATCAGCTCGCCGAGCAGACCGTGCCCGGAGGGCAGGTCGCCGATCTCGGCGCGCAGTTCGTCGCTGATGCCGACCGGCAGGAACTCGTCCAGCATGCGGCCCTCGCCGATCACGCCGAGCGCGCCGTACTCGGCGTCGACGAGGGCGACCGCCGTCTCCACGATGCGTCTGAGCACCTGGGCGAGGTCCAGCTCCCTGCCGACCGAGAGCACCGCCTCCAGGAGGCTGTGCAGCCGGTCCCGGGTGCCGCGGACCGCGCTGATCCGCGCCGCCAGCTCTTCGAGCAGTTCATCGAGGCGCAGTCGGGTCAACTGCCCGGCGTCCGCCCGCTGTTGGCCCATCAGCTCCTCCGCCCGAGCAGACGTGCGCTCCCGCCCCCGCGTCCAGACGCTCACCGTAGCCGGTGAGTGGCGCTGCGTGGAGGCTCTTCACATGCTTGGCCCCCGCATCGGAACCTTCCCGCCCACGGGAACCCGGCCCTCGTACCGCACGACCAACTGTCCACACCCATACGGGAGTTGAAGAAGCGCAAGGACGGCAGTGATGGCTGCCGGAGCGAGGAGGGCCGGGATGGACCGCAGGGGTCTGCTGAGGTCGACGGCCGCCGTGGGGGCGGTCGGTGCGACGGCGTGGGGAGCGGGGAGCGCGGCGGCGCAGGAGCGGCGGGAGGAGCGAGGAAGGCAGGAGGGGCGGGAGGGGCGACGCGGGCGCGGTCCGCTGCGCGTGCACATCGTCGTCTTCGACGGCGTCGAGGAACTGGACTTCGCCGGACCGCTCGAGGTCTTCGGCGCCGCCCGCTCCGTCGGGCAGAAGGTCGAGACGGAACTGGTCACCAGCGGCGGACCGGGCGGCTTCACCGGTCGCTTCGGTACGCGGGTGACGGACGTCGGTGCCTGGGACCCGGACGCGGCCGACGTGATCGTCGTGCCCGGCGGCGGCTTCGCGCAGCGGGACGGCGCCGGGATCTGGGCCGAGATCAAGAAGGGCCGCCTGACCCGCGCCCTGCGCGATGCCGTCCGGCCCGACCTGACCCTGCTCGGCGTCTGCACCGGCGTGATCGTGCTGCACGCGGCCGGCGTCATCGGCGACCGCCCGTGCACCACGCACCACCGCGCCAAGGACTACCTGCGCGAGCGCGGCGCCGACGTCCGCGACGCACGCGTCGTCGACGACGGGAACCTGGTCTGCGCGGGCGGGGTGAGCTCCGGGATCGACGGTGCGCTGTGGCTCCTGGAGCGGGCGCTCGGGACGGGTCCGGCCGGACAGGTGGAGGCGCTGATGGAGTTCGAGCGGAGGGGGACGGTGCTGCGGACGTAGGGGCCGGGGGTCACCGGGCGCGCGCCCGGGCGCGCACTCGGCGCGTACTCCCCGCAGCTCGTCGTACGCGCGTAGTTCCGCGAGCGGTCCTGTGGTGTCACCATGCGGAGTCCAGGTGCGGCGTGCGGGGCGGGGCGGCTCGAGGTCGCGGGGCGCGGGGTGGGAGGCGTGGATGACCGAGGTGTTCTTGCGACGGCTGACCCGGTGGCAGGCGGAGCAGCAGCGCGAGTCGATCGCGAACGTGTACGTGGAGTGCTACGGGCCGGGCGGGGCCGGGGGAAGCGGTGAGCCCGGCGGGGCCGATCGGAAGGCGTTCCTCGAACGGTTCGAACGGCACGTCCAGGAGCCCGACTTCGACATGGTGACGGCCGACTCCGGTGCGGTGCTCGCCGGTTGTCTGTACGGGTTCCGGGCCACCCGGGGCAGCGCGCTGCATGACGCCCTGCGGGGCGTCCTGCCCGCCGACGCGGCCGGGCGCGCGGGGGCGGGCCGCCTCTTCGTGCTCACGGAGCTGATGGTGCTTCCGGACTACCGTCTCGAAGGCGTGGCCACCCGGCTGCGGGACCTGCTCCTGTCCCGGCACATGACCGACGTGGTCGTCGCGGTGGTGCCGCCCGCGGACGGGGTCGCGCACGAGGTGCTGCGCGCCTGGTCGTACACGAAGCTGGGCGCGTTCGGGTCGCCGCAGCGCGAGGCGTGGCTGCGGCCGGGAACCGGCTGAGGAGGCCCGCCCGGAAAGTTATCCACAGGCTGGGGACCCTCGCCAGCGGGAGGGCGCCCCGGCCAGGCACTATGGGGCCATGAGTGACACGGGTACGCAGCCGAATGAGGGTACGCAGCCGGGCGCGGGGACGGGCCGGGGCGAGGAGACGGGCCGGGGCGAGGGGACCGCGTCGCCGGGAGCGGGGTCGGCGCCCGACTGGGAGAAGCGCTTCCGCGCGCCCCGCGTCTCCCTGCCGGACTGGGCGGAGGACGCCCCCGACCACTCCCTGTTCGTGTCGAACGCCACAGGGACGTACGAGCTGTACGCGTGGGACCGCGCCACGGGCGACCAGCGCCAGGTCACCAACCGGCCGAACGGCACGACGGACGGCCTGCTCGCGCCGGACGGCCGCTGGATCTGGTGGTTCAACGACAAGGACGGCGACGAGTTCGGCGTGTGGATGCGCCAGCCCTTCGACGGCAGCGGCAAGGACGAGCCCGCCGTGCCGGGCCTCGAACCGTCGTATCCGGCGGGCCTCGCCGTCGGCCGCGACGGGCGCACGGTCGTCGTCGGCCGGTCGACGGACGAGGTCGGCACGACGATCCACGTCGTCCGCGCCGACGCCGCCCCCGGCGAGACGCCCGCCGAGATCTACCGCCACCGCGAGTCCGCGGGCCTCGGCGACCTCTCCCACGACGGCACCCTGATTGCCATCGAGCACACCGAGCACGGCGACGCGATGCACCCCGCGCTGCGCGTCGTGCGCACCGACGGCTCGACCGTCGCCGAGCTCGACGACAGCGAGGGCGGCACGGTCGAGCTGGGCCTCGAGGTCCTCGGCTTCGCCCCGGTCGACGGCGACACCCGCCTCCTGGTGGGCCACCAGCGCCGCGGCCGCTGGGAGCCGATGGTGTGGGACGTGGCCACCGGCGAGCAGACCGACCTCGCCCTCGACCTGCCCGGCGACGTCTCCGCCGAGTGGTATCCGGACGGCTCCGCGCTGCTCGTCGGGCACGGCTTCGAGGCCCGCGGCGACCTGTGGCGGTACGACCTCGCAGGGCGCGAGCTGACCCGGGTCGAGACCCCCCGCGGCTCCGTCTCCGGCGCCACCGCCCGCCCCGACGGCACCGTCGAGTACATGTGGTCGTCCGCCGCCGAGCCGCCCGTCCTGCGCTCCACCTCCGGCAAGGTCGTCCTGGACCCGCCCGGCATGAAGGCGCCGCGGTCGGTGCCCGTCGAGGACGTGTGGGTGGACGGGCCCGGCGGCCGCATCCACGCCCTCGTCCAGAAGCCCGCGGGGGCGAGCGGGCCGCTGCCCACCGTCTTCGAGGTGCACGGCGGCCCCACCTGGCACGACAGCGACTCCTTCGCCGCGGGCCCGGCCGCCTGGGTCGACCACGGGTACGCGGTCGTCCGCGTCAACTACCGCGGCTCCACCGGCTACGGCCGCGAGTGGACCGACGCCCTCAAGCACCGCGTCGGCCTCATCGAGCTCGAGGACATCGCCGCCGTGCGCGAGTGGGCCGTCTCCTCCGGCCTCGCCGACCCCGACCGCCTCGTCCTCTCCGGCGGCTCCTGGGGCGGCTATCTCACCCTCCTCGGGCTCGGTACGCAGCCCGACGCGTGGGCCCTCGGGCTCGCCGCGGTGCCCGTCGCCGACTACGTCACGGCGTACCACGACGAGATGGAGGCCCTGAAGGCCATCGACCGCACGTTCTTCGGCGGCACCCCCGAAGAGGTCCCCGACCGGTTCTCCGCCTCCTCGCCGCTCACCTACGTCGACTCGGTCAAGGTCCCCGTCTACATCTCCGCCGGGGTGAACGACCCCCGGTGCCCGATCCGCCAGGTCGAGAACTACGTCGACCGGCTCGCCGCGCGCGGGGCCGTCCACGAGGTCTATCGCTACGACGCCGGTCATGGGTCCCTCGTCGTGGACGAGCGGATCAAGCAGGTGGCTCTTGAGCTGGACTTCGCGGGGAGGCATCTGAGGTAGGGGGGCGGGGGCGGGGGCCCTGCCGGGGGCTCCCCAACCCCGCCCCGTCCCCGAAACGG
>NZ_JBHXTE010000076.1:0-27425 GCF_042677545.1 Streptomyces sp. NPDC127108
CGCGGGGCCCGCTCCGTTTTCACACCGTCCGCCGGGCACCGGCCGGTCGTCCCCGGCTCACCAAGTGGCCCTGATCTGGCGGATGATGCGCCGTCTGAGCCGCACCCGCCGACTGCCGTCGGCGTGCAGGCTGAGGCGGTCCAACTCCCAGTGTCCGTACTCTGCGTGGTCGGTCAGCAGACGCGTGGCTTCTTTGCGGGAGACCCCGCGCGGAACGTACACGTCGACAAATTCGTATTCCGGCATCGCATCTATTGTGCGGGCACAGGCCCGGTACGGATAGCGTCTGCACTATGTCTGATGCTGCGCAGCCCACCGCTGCCGAGGTACGCGCCGCCGCCGAGGCGGTCAAGACCGCGCTCGACCGCCACCTTGCGGCGGTCGAACGCAGGTCGGGCGAGGACGATCCCGACGTCTATGAAGCGTTCAACGAGCTGGCCGCCGCGGCCGAGGCGTACGACGAGCTGCTCTACGACCGTTACGACGAGGTCACCCCCTTCGAGATCCCCGGCGCGGAGGACGCCCTGCCGCCGTACCAGGGACCGGCGGAGCCGAACGCCCTGAGCGTGCTGATCCGCCGCGACTACGCCGTCGTGGAGCCGCAGCGACTCCTGGCCCAGGCCGCGCGGGTCGAGGCCGCCGACGACGACGCCACCGCCGAATCCGACCGGCTCGCGGGCACCGTGCCGGGCGCGCTCGGCCTGCTCTTCGGCGAGTTCGAGCCGGACGAGATCGCCTCCCGGCACAAGGAGTTCGGCCTGGAGGAGGGCGACTCCACGCTGTGGGTCACCGCGGCGGACGAGCCCGCGGAGCCCGGCGAGTGGCTGGAGTCCCCGTTCGACCAGCCCGACTCCCCGCGGGTGGTCTGCCGCTTCGACGTCAGCGCGGTCTTCGACGACGAGACGGACGACGATCTCGACGACGACCTGGACGCGGTGGCGAGCCGCGTGGGCGGCGTCCGCCGGGGCCGGGACGTGGGCACCGGCATCGACGGGGACCTGGACGCCGACCTGGATTCGGATCTCGACACCGACCTCGACACGGGCCTCGACTTCGAGCCGGACGAGGTCGATGACGTGGACGAGGCGGACGACGCAGATGACGCCGACGACACGGACGACGCCGACGACACGGACGGCGTTGAGGTCGTCGAGCGGGGGAAGGCCGGAGGCGGCGTCTAGGAGGGGCTCCAGGGGGCTGTCCGGGGTGAGCTCGCCCGGCCCCGGGGCCCTTGGTGAAGCGAGTGCGGCCCCGGCCCCCTCGACGGGGGTCGGGGCCGCTCGCCGCGCAAGGGCTAGCGCGCTGCCGGGGCCTGGGGCCGCAGCAGCGTGCGCAGGCGGGTCGTGCGCTCCTTGGCGGGGCGCTCGGCGACGGCCTGGGGCAGGGACTGTGCGACGCCCTGGACGACCGAGAGATGGCGCTCGGCGCGGCTGAAGGCCGTGTAGACCCACGGCCGGGTCAGGGCGCCTGCCGCGTCGCCCGGCAGGACCACCACGGCGGCGGGCCAGCGGCGGCCCGTGGCCTGGTGTGCGGTGAGCGCCCAGGCGTGCCGCACGGACTGCTCCACCCGCTCCTTCGGTACGGCGACGGGGGTGCCCTCGCACTCCAGGCGCAGGCCCTGCGCGTCGGCGCCGACCACCCGGCCGAGCGCCGTACGGCCCGGCACCGGGGCGTAGGCGACCCGGTCACCGGGGTCGAAGCCGCCGAACCGGCCGGGGCCCGGGTTCAGCCGCTCCTTCAGCGCCGCGTTCAGCGCGCGGGTGCCCGCCGCGCCGCCGTGGCCCGGCGTGATCACCTGCGTCTGACCGGCCGGTACGCCGATGGCGCGCGGCACCGAGTCCGCGACCAGCTGGACCGTGCGGTGGATCGCGTCGGGCGCGTCCCGCACCGGGACGATCACGACCTCCTTGCCGGGCGCCTCGACCTGGGTCAGCTCGCCGACGCCGATACCGGAGACCAGCTCGCCGATGGGACCGGGGTCCGGCGTGCGCGAGACGACCTGCGGGCAGCAGCGGGCCGCGAGCAGATCCGCGAACACCCGGCCGGGGCCCGCCGACCACAGCACTCCCGGGTCGCCGCTGAGCACGAGCCGGGCGCCGTCCGGAAGCGACTCCACGAGCATCGCGGCCGTCTCCACGTCCAACTGCGGGGCGTCCAGGACCACGAGGAGGTCCAGGGCCAGCGCACCGTCCGCGTCGCGGCCCGGCCCCTGCCGCCCGGAGAGGAGGCCCGCCACTGTGACGGCGACCGACGCCTCATCGGCCGCACCGGCCGTATCGGTTGCGTGGGAGGACGCGTTCATGGCTCCGGCGGCTCCGGCGGCTCCGGCGGCTCCGGCGGCTCCGGCGGCTCCGGTGGCTCCGGCAGACCCGGCAGCCCCGTCGACCGCCCCCGGCCCCTCGGCAGAGGCAGCCGCCCCCCGGCCGTCCCCGGCCGCCTCCCCACGCGTGCCCTCGCCCGGGACGGCGCCCGCACCCGTGGGCCCGGCAACGGCGTCGGCCGCTCCTTCACCCGTGGACCCAGCAACCGCGTCGGTCGCCCCTTCACCCGCGCGCCTGGCCGCAGGCACACCCTCGGCCTCCCCGACGGCGGACCCGTCCGCCCGGCCCCCGGAGGAGGCGGCGGCCCCGGCTCCCGGGGCGCCCGAAGCAGCCACGTCCCCGCGCGGCCCGGCTCCGTCGGCGCCCCCGCGAGCCCCGGCCCCGCCGACACCCTCGCCCAGGCCCTCGGCCAGCCTCCGCTGCCCCTCCGCGCTGTGCGTCGCCGCGTAGACCCGCAGGCCCAGCGCCCGGGCCGCCGCCACCAGCGCGGCGGGCTCGGCGCGGGCCGTCTCGCCGCCCGTGTGCAGCACGAGGCTGTGCGCTGCCACGGCACGGATCAGGTCCGCGGCGGAACCCTTGACGGCGGCCGCAGCGGACTCCCAGTCGGCGGCCGAGGGGCCCGAACTGTCACCGTTCCGCCCCGGGCCACCGCCCTCGGGAGCCGGGTCGCCGCCTCCCGGACCCGAACCGTCGTCCCCCGAAGCCGATCCGTCGTATTCCGAAGCCGAGTCGTCGTCCACCGAAGCCGAGTCGTCGTCCACCGGACGCGAACCGCCGCCCTCCGGACCCGAACCCGCCTCCTTCGGCAGCGAGTTCATGACCCGGGCGAGGCCGTCGGCCAGGCTCTCCTCCGCGAGGGCGTACCGCTCGAGGCCGAGCAGCACGCGGACCGGAGTCGCCGCCTCGGTGTCGTCGAGGGCGTCGGGGTCCTCGGTGGTGTCGGCGGGCGGGGCGGGCTGTGCCGGGACCGCCCCGGGGACCTCGTCCAGGGCGTCCTGGAAGACCAGCACGTCGCCCTCCGCCAGGGCGGACTGCACGGCCTCGTCCGGGTCCGGCACCCCGCGCTGCCCGAGCGCCGCGGTGAGCGCCGACGATTCGAGCGCCGTGTGCCCGGCGAGCGCGGCCTGTTCGAGCAGCCACACCGTCAGCGCGCAGCCCCTGCGTTCGTCCCCCGGGCCGCAGTCCGGGCCGAGGAGCGCCCGCGCGAACCCGTCGGCCTGCTCGGGCCGCACCCCGGCGACCCGCAGCAACTGCCAGGGGTCGGCGCGCAGCACACCGTCCGCGCCCTCGCCGAGCACGGCCGCAGCCCGGGCCGCGAGCGCCGTGGGCGCGCCGCCCTCGGTCAGCACCGCCGCCACCGCCTCGACCGTCTCCGGCGCGGGCTGGGCCGCACCCGTCGGAGTCTCGGCCACCGGCCGCCGCGTGGGCTCGGGGCCGGGCCGCTGCGGCGCGACCGGCGCGGGCTCACGGAACGCGGACGCGACGGGCTTCTCACCGCTCTCCACGGCCCGCACCGCCGCCAGCAGGTCGGCCGCCGTGCCCTGAAGCTTCGCGCCCGCCGCCACGGGCCCCTTCTTGCTGGCCTTGCGCTGCTCGATCCGCTCCCGCAGCTCCCGCTGTGCCGCGAGCTCGGCCTCGGCCTCGGACACACCGGCGTCCCCGTCACCGGCCTCGGCGCCGTCCCCTGCACCCCCGGAAGCAGCCGCCTCCGGCTCGGCCGGGTCGGCGGAGTCAACCGAGTCGTCCGAGCCGTCCGAGTCATCTGAGTCGGTCGGGTCGGCCGAGTCGCCCCCGGTCTCACCCTCCGGCGCGGCCCCGGCCTCCGGCGCTTCGTCGGCGTCGGGGCCCGCTCCGGCCTCCGGGGCCTCGGGTTCGGCGACCTCCGCGGCAGCGGACTCCGTACTCACAGCGTGCTCCAGTCCTGGTCTGGGTAGCGGTGCACGGGCGCTGACACGTCGTCGAGCGCCTGGCAGATCTCGTCAGGAAGACTAAGGGTCTCCACTGACAATGCGGCCGTGAGCTGCTGCGCGTTGCGCGCGCCGACGATCGGGGCGGTGACTCCGGGGCGGTCGCGCACCCAGGCGAGCGCCACCTGCAGGGGGGTGACGGCGAGGCCGTCGGCCGCTATCGCGACGGCGTCCACGACCCGCCCGGCGGCGTCGTCCAGATAGGGCGCGACGAAGGGGGCGAACTGCTCGGAGGCGCCGCGCGAGTCGGCGGGGGTCGCGTTGCGGTACTTGCCGGTGAGCACGCCGCGGCCGAGCGGTGACGACGGCAGCAGGCCGACGCCGAGGTCGAGGGCGGCGGGCAGCACTTCGCGTTCGACGCCGCGCTGGAGCAGGGAGTACTCCATCTGCGTGCTGGCGATGCGGGTGCGGGTGCCGGACGCGGCGAGCTGCCAGGTGGCGGCCTTGGCGAGCTGCCAGCCGCTGAAGTTGGAGACGCCCGCATAGCGTGCGCGGCCGCTGCTGACCGCGATGTCCAGGGCCTGGAGCGTCTCCTCCAGGGGCGTGTCGCTGTCGAAGGCGTGGATCTGCCACAGGTCCACGTGGTCCGTGCCGAGGCGGGCCAGGGAGGCGTCCAGGGCGGACAGCAGATGGCCGCGCGAGCCGTCGAAGCGGTGGTCGGGGTCGGGCACGCTGCCCGCCTTCGTCGCGATGACCAGATCGCGCCGTGGCACCAGCCGTTCGACGAGTCGTCCGAGGAGGTATTCGGCCTCCCCGTCGCCGTACACGTCGGCCGTGTCCACGAGGGTGCCGCCCGCCTCCCAGAAGGCCTTCAGCAGGTCCGCGGCGTCGTTCTCCCCGATTTCGTCGGAGTGCCCCCACGTGAGGGTGCCGAGCCCGATCCGGGACACGCGCAGACCTGTTCGGCCGAGATGCCTCTGCTCCATGGCCGCGAGATTACTGGCCATGCCTCAGCGCTGGGTGTGCGTGTGGACAAAGCCGTGCCTGTGGACAACTCAGGAACCCTTTCGAGCAACGGCTCCGGCACGGCCCGCCGCCCCGCACCCCGGCCCCGGCGGGACCCCAGCCCGCCCCTGCCGGATCGCCCGCCCGCGCGCTACAGTCCCGGAACAGGCACGTTACTCATGGGTAAGGGGATTCGGCCATGCAGCTCGGGATCAACCTCGGCTACTGGGGCGCCGGGATGGACGCGGACAACCTCGTCGTCGCGAAGGAGGCCGACAAGCTGGGCTACGCGGTCTGCTGGGCGGCCGAGGCCTACGGTTCGGACGCGGCCACCGTGCTCTCGTGGGTGGCGGCGCAGACCGAGCGGATCGACGTCGGCTCGGCGATCTTCCAGATCCCGGCGCGCCAGCCCGCGATGACCGCGATGACGGCGGCCACCCTCGACTCGCTGTCCGGCGGCCGGTTCCGGCTCGGGCTCGGCGTCTCCGGACCGCAGGTCTCCGAGGGCTGGTACGGCGTCAAGTTCGACAAGCCGCTGGCCCGCACCCGGGAGTACGTCGAGATCGTACGCAAGGCCATGACCCGCGAGCGGCTGAGCTACGAGGGCGAGCACTGGACGCTGCCCCTGCCGGGCGGCCCGGGCAAGCCGATCAAGCTCACCGTGCACCCGCAGCGTGAGCACATCCCGCTGTACATCGCCGCGATCGGGCCGAAGAACCTGGAGCAGACCGGTGAGATCGCCGACGGCGCGCTGCTGATCTTCCCGGCCGCCGAGCACCTGGAGGAGACCGCGCTGCGTCATCTGCGGGCCGGGCGCGAGAAGGCGGGCAAGACCCTGGAGGGCTTCGACGTGGTGCCGACGGTGCCGCTCGCGCTCGGCAAGGACGCGGACGTCGACGCGCTGGCCGACATGTTCCGGCCCTACACGGCGCTGTACGTCGGCGGCATGGGCAGCAGGAAGCAGAACTTCTACAACCAGCTCGCGCAGCGCATGGGGTACGAGAAGGAGGCCGCCGAGATCCAGGACAAGTACCTGTCCGGCGACAAGGAGGGCGCTGCCGCCGCCGTGCCGCGCTCCCTGATCGACTCCACCACCCTGCTCGGCTCCGTGGACCGGATCGCCGACCGGATGCGGGCCTACGCGGAGGCTGGTGTCACCACGCTCACGCTGGCGCCCGCGGGCTTCACGGTGGAGGAGCGGCTGGCGTCGCTGCGCGCGGGCACCGAGGCCCTGGAGCGTGCCGGGGTCGCGTAGCGGGAGGTTTTCCGCGGCCGTGGTGGGGGCTCGGGGGTCTTCCCCGCCACGGCCGTCACGGAGCACAACGCCGCGACGAGCCCTCCGGTTACGGCCCCGGAGGCTTCCCGTCGCGGGTGGCCGGGCCGCCTCGTCCGTTGTGTCAATCCGCCCCTTTCGGCCCTGTGTGTCCTTCGTTTGGCTGAGCTGTCGCATACACCTGTTGCCTGATGGCGCACTGCGCATTTGACTCGTTCTTTGCGGATGTCTGTGTGGTCAGTGACGGCATGGAGGTGCCTGCGATGCTTTCGGCCCGGAGTCTCTTCCAGGAGATCCTCGACAACGACGAGTCGTTCCGGCTGTTCTGCTCCATCGCGGCGAGCGGAGAGTCCCAGGGTGGCTGGGAGAACGGGCGCATCGCCGCGCTCGTGCCCGACAGCCAGCGCGATCTCGCACCCAAGATCGCCCGGCACGGCGCCGACGAGGACAAGCACGGACGGATCTTCAACGCGCTGCTGCGCAAGCGCGGCCTCGAGCCCGTCGACGTCCCCGCCGCCACCGACTACACGATGCTCCTGGAGCGCCGCGGCATCGGCCTCGCGCACGAGAAGCTCCGCGCCGACCAGCCGCTCACCGAGCAGGACATCGTCACGTACCTCTCGCACAGCCGCGTCACCGAGCAGCGCGCCGCCGACCAGATGGTCATGCTCCGCAAGTACTTCGGGGACGACCCCGAGGTCGGCAAGGCCGTGAAGATGATCTCGAACGACGAGGACAACCACCTGGCGTACTGCCACGAGGAACTGCTGCGCTTCGCCCGCGCCGGGCACGGCCGCACCATCCAGAGCACCCTGCGCGAGTGCGCGCTGGCCGAGATCGTCGTCTACCGCGACGTCAGCCTCGCCGTCATGGAGCACATGGGCCGCGTCCTGCGCTGGTCCCCGGTCAAGTCCAGAACGCTCACGGCGGGCATCCACGCCATGTACGCGTACGAACGCGCGGGCGGCTGGCGGCGAATGGTGTCCCTGAAGATGCCCGAGCGGCGCGACGCGCTCGGCGGACCGGCCACCTCCGCGGCGGAGTTCGCCTGACCACGCGCGCTCCCGGAGGGGGACGCTAGAGCCACCCGCGGCGCTTGAACAGCCGGAACAGGCCCACCTCGAGCGCGGCCATCAGCAGGATCACCGCCGGGTACGCCCACCACCAGCGCAGCTCCGGCATGTGGTCGAAGTTCATGCCGTAGATGCCCGCGATCATCGTGGGCACCGCCGCCATGGCCGCCCACGCGGAGATCTTCCGCATGTCGTCGTTCTGTCGCACGCTCATCTGCGCCAGATGCGCCGACAGGATGTCCGTGACCAGGCGGTCCAGGCCCTCCACGGACTCGTTCACGCGCAGCAGATGGTCATGGACGTCCCGCAGGTACGGCTGCGCGGACGCGTCCACGAACGGCACCGAGCGGCCGAAGGGGCCCACGCCCGCGAGGCGCGCCAGCGGCATCGCGAGCGGGCCCGTGGCGCGCCGGAACTCCAGGATCTGGCGCTTGAACCGGTAGACACGGGACGCGGTGTTCCGCGAGCCGCCGCCGTCCGGCGAGAAGACCTCCGCCTCCAGGGCCTCCAGGTCCGTCTGCAGCTCGTCCGCGACCTCCAGGTAGTGGTCGACCACGGCGTCGGCGATGGAGTAGAGCACCGCCGTCGGACCGTGTTCGAGCACCTCGTGCTCCGCCTCCAACTGGTGGCGGACGGCGCTGAGCGGCGCGCCCTCGCCATGACGGACGGTCACCACGAAGCAGTCGCCCATGAAGATCATGAGTTCGCCGGACGACACGGCGTCGCTCTCCGGTTCGTACACGACCGGCTTCAGGACCACGAACACCGAGTCGTCGTACACCTCCAGCTTCGGCCGCTGATGGGCCTTCAAGGCGTCCTCCACCGCCAGCGGGTGCAGCGAGAACTCCTTGGCGACCAGGTCGAACTCGTCCTCCGTCGGTTCGTACAGGCCGATCCAGACGAACGCGTCCCCGGCCGCCCGGGCCTCGTCCAGGGCGTCGGAGAAGTCCGCCGGGCCCTGGACGCGGAGCCCGTGCCGGTAGGTGGCGCAGTCCACGATCACGCTGCGCATTCTTCCCGGGCTCGGCTCCTGCCGCACCCCCTCGGCGCCTTAGGCTGACCCGCATGCCCACGCTGATCCTCGTCCGTCACGGACGCTCGACCGCCAACACCGCGGGCCTGCTCGCCGGCTGGACGCCCGGCGTCGGCCTCGACGAGCGCGGCGCCGAGCAGGCCGCCGCGCTGCCCGCGCGGCTCGCCGCACTGCCGCTCGCCGAGGTCGTCACCAGCCCGCTGCAGCGCTGCCAGGAGACCCTCGCGCCGCTGCTCGCCGCCCGCCCCGGCCTCCCCGTCCACACGGACGAACGCATCGGCGAGTGCCACTACGGCGACTGGTCGGGCCGCAAGCTCGCCGAGCTCGCCGACGAGCCCCTGATGGAGGTCGTCCAGCAGCACCCGGCCGCGGCCGCCTTCCCGGGCGGCGAGTCCCTGCGGGCCATGCAGACGCGGGCCGCGGAGGCCGTACGCGAGTGGAACGCGCGCGTGGAGCGCGACCACGGCGCCGACGCCGTCTATCTGATGTGCTCCCACGGCGACATCATCAAGTCCCTTGTCGCCGACGCCATCGGGTTGCACCTGGACCTGTTCCAGCGCATCTCCGTAGAGCCCTGTTCCGTCACGGCGATTCGTTTCACCCGGCTGCGGCCCTTCCTCGTACGCCTCGGTGACACCGGCGACTTCGGATCGCTCGCCCCGCGCGAGGCACCCGCGACCGACGACGCACAGGTGGGCGGCGACACGGGCGCACCGTGATCGTCGCCCGCAGTAGGGTGCAGTGGTCGCGCCAAGTACATGCAGTCGATTCCAATGGAGACAGGACGTGTCCCGTCAGGTGTTCCTCTATGACCCGCCGGAACGCTTCGTCGCCGGAACCGTCGGGCTCCCCGGTCGGCGTACCTTCTTCCTGCAGGCCTCCGCAGGGGTCCGTGTGACCAGCGTCGCCCTGGAGAAGACCCAGGTGGCCGCGCTCGCCGAGCGCATGGAGGAGCTGCTCGACGAGGTCGTGCGGCGCAGCGGCGGCAGCGCGGCGGTGCCCGCGGTCGCGCCCTCCGAGATCACCGACAGCGCGCCCCTGGACTCGCCCGTCGAGGAGGAGTTCCGGGTCGGCACGATGGCGCTCGCCTGGGACGGCGAGGAGGAGCGCATGATCGTGGAGGCGCAGGCCCTCGTCGAGCTGGACGCGGACTCCGAGGAGGACCTCGCGGAAGCCGAGGAAAGGCTTCTGCAGGACGAGGAGAACGGCCCCCCGATGCTCCGTGTGCGCCTCACCGGCGCCCAGGCCCGTGCCTTCACCAAGCGCGCCCTCGACGTCGTCAACGCGGGCCGGCCGCCGTGCCCGCTGTGCAGCCTGCCGCTCGACCCGGAAGGACACGTATGCCCGCGCCAGAACGGATACCGGCGGGACGCGTGAGCACCGCCCAGCTGCTCACCCGTGGTGAGCTGACCGTGCGCGGGCAGATCCGGGAGGCCTCCAACGCGGTGCTCTACTGCACGGTCGTGTACGAGGAGCAGAGCGCCGCCTGTGTCTACAAACCCGTCGCCGGGGAGCGGCCCCTGTGGGACTTCCCCGACGGGACCCTCGCCCAGCGCGAGGTCGCCGCGTACGAGGTCTCCGAAGCGCTCGGGTGGGGGCTCGTGCCGCCCACCGTGCTGCGGGACGGGCCCTACGGAGAGGGCATGGTCCAGCTCTGGGTCGGGGCGGAGGCCTCCGGTGAGTCCGGTGAGGCTGCCGACGCCGACGCCGACGCCGACGCCGAGGGCGCCGATGGGGCCGGGCTGCTCGCCCTCGTCGAGGGGGACGAGCCCGGGGACGGCTGGAAGGCCGTCGGGTTCGCCCAGGTGGGCGAGGGGCGCACGGCGCTGCTCGTGCACGCCGACGACGCCCGGCTGCGGCGGCTCGCCGTCCTCGACGCCGTGATCAACAACGCCGACCGCAAGGGCGGGCATCTGGTGCTCGGCGACGGGGGGCGCCTCTTCGGGATCGACCACGGGGTCACGTTCAACGTCGAGGACAAGCTGCGGACGCTGCTGTGGGGGTGGGCCGGGGAGAAGCTGCCCGAAGAGGCGGTGGACGCGCTCGGTTCCCTGCGGGACGGCTTGGTGGCGGGGGAGCCGTTGGCCGGGCGGCTGGGGGAGTTGCTGACTGCCGCGGAGGTCGACGCCGTCCGGGAGCGGGTGGACGCGCTGCTCGCCGCCGGGCGGCATCCGGGCCCTTCGGGGGAGTGGCCGGCGATTCCGTGGCCGCCGGTGTGAGCTCCCCGCACCCGCGAGGTGTGGGGGCTGCCCCTGGTAGGGGCTGGGGAAACCTGTCGAAGATCTCGTTGCCCTGGGTCGTATGCGGAAGGGGCATCCGGTTAGGCTCAAGACATGTATGCCTGGCCCGCTTCTGAGGTTCCCGCCCTGCCCGGCAAGGGCCGCGACCTCCGGATCCACGACACCGCGACCGGTGGCCTCGTCAGCCTCGACCCCGGTCCCGTCGCCCGTATCTACGTCTGCGGCATCACGCCGTACGACGCGACCCACATGGGTCACGCGGCGACCTACAACGCGTTCGACCTCGTGCAGCGCGTGTGGCTCGACACCAAGCGGCAGGTCCACTACGTGCAGAACGTGACCGACGTGGACGACCCGCTCCTGGAGCGCGCCAAGCGCGACGGCAAGGACTGGGTCGAGCTGGCGCAGGGCGAGACCGCGCTCTTCCGCGAGGACATGACCGCGCTGCGGCTGCTGCCGCCGCGGCACTACATCGGAGCCGTCGAGTCGATACCCGGCATCGTGCCGCTCGTCGAGCGGCTGCGGGACCTGGGCGCCGCCTACGACCTCGAGGGCGACATCTACTTCTCCGTCGAGTCCGACCCGCACTTCGGCGAGGTGTCGGGGCTCGACGCCGCCGCCATGCGCCTGCTCTCCGCCGAGCGCGGCGGCGACCCGGACCGCGCGGGCAAGAAGAACCCGCTCGACCCGATGCTCTGGATGGCCGCCCGCGAGGGCGAGCCGAGCTGGGACGGCGGCTCCCTCGGCCCCGGCCGCCCCGGCTGGCACATCGAGTGCGTCGCCATCGCCCTCGACCACCTCGGCATGGGCTTCGACATCCAGGGCGGCGGCTCCGACCTGACCTTCCCGCACCACGAGATGGGCGCGTCGCACGCGCAGGCGCTGACCGGCGAGCACCCCTTCGCCAAGGCGTACGTGCACGCCGGCATGGTCGCCCTCGACGGCGCCAAGATGTCCAAGTCCAAGGGCAACCTGGTGTTCGTCTCGAAGCTGCGGCGCGACGGCGTCGACCCCGCCGCGATCCGGCTCGCCCTGCTCGCCCACCACTACCGCGCCGACTGGGAGTGGACCGACCAGGTGCTCCAGGACGCCGTCGCACGGCTCGCCCGCTGGCGCGCCGCGGTGTCCCGCCCCGACGGACCGCCCGCCGAGGCCCTCGTCGAGGAGTTGCGCGAGGCCCTGGCCGACGACCTGGACGCGCCCACCGCGCTCGCCGCCGTCGACCGCTGGGCCGCCCGCCAGGACGCCGAGGGCGGCACCGACGAGGGCGCCCCGGGCGTCGTGTCCCGCGCGGTGGACGCGCTGCTGGGCGTCGCCTTGTAAGGGCGTATGCCCTGCGGGGACGTACGGCGGGGACGTACGCCCCGACGCCGTGGCACGCGCAGCCGCACGGCCGCGGCGCGCAGACGCACGAAAGCGGCGCCGGACGGGAAGCCTCCGTCCGGCGCCGCGGTCTCATCGGCCTCCCGGGGCGCGTCGGCTGGTGGCACGCGCCCCCGAGGAGGCCGTCACCGGGAGTGGGTCACTTGGTGACCACGATCGCGAGCAGCAGCCCGGGGTTGTTCGTGTCGTAGTAGCCGATCACCGGCTGCCCGTACGCGAAGGCTTCCTGGACCTGGTCGCGGGTGCGGTCGTTGGGGTTCACGAAGACGCGCCACTCGCCGTCCACGTGCAGGTACAGCAGCGATGCCTGGCCCGGCAGCGGCTGGACGACGTCCCAGAAGCTCTGGGCGACGGCACCCGCGAGGGCCTGCGTCGAGATCGCGGGCGCCTGCGCCTGCGGGACCTGCTGCTGGCCGAGCTGCTGCAGCAGTTGCTGGAACGGCTGCTGCTGGCCGAGCTGCTGCATCTGCTGGCGCAGGTGCTGCGGGATCTGCTGCTGCAGCTGCTGGGGGATCTGCTGGCCGGGAATCTGCTGCCCGTACTGGCGCTGCTGGCCGAACTGACCCATCTGGCCGGGCTGACCCATCTGGCCAGGCTGAACCTGCTGGCCGATCTGGCCGGGCTGCGGCGGTGCGGTGCTCGGGCCCTGCTGGCCGAACTGCTGCTGGCCGTACTGCTGTTGCGGGCTGTACTGCTGGCCGAACGGCTGCTGCTGGCCGAACTGCTCGGGGCCGTAACCCTGCTGGCCGTACTGCTGTTGCGGGCTGTACTGCTGGCCCTGCTGCTGGCCCAGTTGACTCATTTGCGGGATGGTGCTCATGCGGGTGTCACCTTCCGTCAATGGTCGGTCCGTTGATGTGTCGCGGTGGTGCTTCTCGTCGCGTGCCGTGGTTCAGCCGGTGACGACCAGGCCGACGACCTCGTCGTCCGAGAACCAGACACGCACGTCCGGTGATCCCCCGGCGAAGGCGGAGTGCACCGCCTGGCGGGTCTCGGGGGAGGGGTTGCTCAGGTTCCGCCACTGCCCGGCCACGAAGAGCCTGAGGCGCGGCGGGAGTTCGGGGGGATACGGGATCAGCTCGTCCCAGTAGCGTTCGGCGAGGCCCGAGCCCACCGCCGCGGGAAGGAGCTTGGTGACCGCCGCCCTGATGTCGGGACGGTTGCCGATCCGCTGGGACGACGGGCGGCCGGGACCGTCCTGCTGCGGCGACCCGGTGGCCCGCAGCACGTCGCGCGCGCGGCTCGACGTCATCGGCTGCTGGCCCGCCGCCTTGAGGACGCCCTGGAGCGCCGCGACGGCGCCGACGACGATCGGGGACGCCGACGAGGTGCCGGAGAACGTGTCCGTGTACCAGGCGATCTCGTCCACGCCGCCCTGCAGGTCGCCCGGCTGGTTCCAGAAGCCGCCGGTCGTCGTGGTCTCGCGGCCCCAGCCCTGCGCGTCCAGGCGCGCGCCGTAGTTGGAGAACGCGAGGCGCGAGCGGTCCGGGCCGTGGTCGCGGCCGTGCGTGCCGGGCGGGGGCGCGCCCGCGCCGACCAGGACGGCGTCGGAGGAGGGGTTGGACGGGTTGAAGGGGTTGCGCCACCAGGACGGGAACTCGTCGGGGCGCCGCTCGTACACCGCGTCGTCCAGGGACTCCGCGCCGTTGCCCGCCGCGCCGACGACGACGATGCCCTTGGCCGTGGCGTACCGGACCGCGGCGAAGTCGTCCGGCCACCACTCGATGGCGATGTAGCCCTTCTGGTCGTCGCGGGCCTCGAAGTCGAACTTCGGGCCCGGGCGGTGCAGTTCGATGAGGATGATGTCGCCCGGCGCGAGCCGGTCCGCCGCGGCGTGGATCGTCGCCGCCGTGCCCGCCGGGGTGAACGACGCGACCGCGGTCACCGCGTCCGGCACGATGCCGGTGACGCCCATGGCGTTGCGGTCGGCGCCGAGGACACCGATCACGGCGGTGCCGTGGTTGCGCCAGGCCAGGTCCTGGATGGGGGTGCCGATCACCACGCCGGCGAGCTTCGCCGACAGATCCTCGTGGCTGAGCTGCCAGGCGCCCTCGATGTCGATGACGGTCACCCCCTCACCGCCGCCGCCCAGGCGCTGCCAGGCCCAGAACGCGTCGACGCCCTCGGGCGCCGGCCGCAGATAGCCCTGGCGGCCGCTGAAGTCCGCCGTCGCCGGCATGCCTTCTTTACGGCGCCGCGCATCGTCCGGCTCGCTCGCGGCGCCCTGCTGCCCGACGGGCCCGAGCGCGGCCGGTACGGCGCCCGGCTTCACGTACGCCGTGTCGACGCCCGGCAGGGCCGCCATCCGCGCGCGCAGCTCCTGGGCGCGGTCCCCTCCGCCGCGCACCCGGTAGAAGAGCGCCAGGTCGGGCACCTCGCCCTGGGTCTCCGGCGGCGCCGCCCGGAGCCGGTCCTCGCTGCCGAACAGCGGCTCCAGGGTGAGTTGTTCATCGCTGAGAAACATGTTCAGGGCCGACACGTCGGCGCCCGACGCCGAGCGGACACCCTGCTCCTGGGCGCGCAGCCGGGCCTCCGGCCGGGCGACGACGATCAGTTCCGCCTCGGCGGACCGATACGTGAACCCCGCCCCGTCAGGTCCGGGGCCACTGCCCCCGGGGTCGCTGCCCCGCTGCACCTGGTCGGTCATCGCTTCACCGCTCCCTTCGGTTACCGCGCCCCGCCTGCCTTCCGGTCGCTGCACACCCTGCTACCGCCGGGCCCTGCCGTCCAGACCACTTTCGCCCAACAGAGTTTGAAATGAAGTTGAGTTGGGAACCGTGTGCATTTCATCAACAAACTCGTGTCACGTCCGATACCGGCCATATGCGTCCGTGACGGCTGTGGTCTCCTGAGTCGTGGGCAATGAGAAGGGGCGGCACCCGCGTGGGTGCCGCCCCTTCAACGTGCCGTCGGCCGTCTCAGTCCTCGGAGGAATCCTCTGACGAGGAATCGTCTTCCTTGGCGCCGTCCGGCTCGTCGCCACGGCCGTCGTTCTCCTCGCCGTCGGCCGCGCCGCCGCCGGAACCCGTGGATTTGGCGGATTCGCCGGTGCCGGACTCCTGGCTTGACTCGGCCGGGTCGCCCTTGGCGTCCGCCGAGGGCTCCGGGCGCGGCTGCGGCTTCGGCGGCCGGGTGCGCTCGCTCGGCGTGTCCCGCAGATACGCCGCGCCGTCCCCGCCGTCCGTGGCGTGCCCGCCCGGCTGTCCGGGCCCGCCGACCTGTCCGGTCCCGGCGACGGGACCGGGGCCGCCGCCGCCGTCGCGCCGCCGCAGATACCGCTCGAACTCCCGCGCGATGGCCTCGCCGGACGCCTCGGGCAGCTCCGCGGTGTCCCGCGCCTCCTCCAGGGACTGGACGTACTCGGCGACCTCGCTGTCCTCGGCGGCGAGCTGGTCGACGCCCAGCTGCCAGGCGCGCGCGTCCTCCGTCAGCTCGCCGAGGGGGATCCTGAGGTCGATCAGGTCCTCCAGGCGGTTGAGGAGGGCGAGCGTCGCCTTCGGGTTCGGCGGCTGCGAGACGTAGTGCGGGACGGCCGCCCACAGGCTGACCGCCGGGACGCCCGCGTGCGTGCACGCCTCCTGGAGGATGCCGACGATGCCCGTCGGACCCTCGTACTTGGTCTCCTCCAGGTCCATGGTGCGCGCCAGGTCGGGGTCGGACGTCACGCCGCTGACCGGGACCGGGCGGGTGTGCGGGGTGTCGCCGAGCAGCGCACCCATGATCACGACCAGTTCCACGCCCAGTTCGTGGGCGAAGCCGAGCAGTTCGTTGCAGAACGAACGCCAGCGCATGGACGGCTCGATGCCCCGCACCAGGACGAGGTCGCGCGGCTTGTCGCCGCCGACGCGGACCACCGAGAGCCGCGTGGTCGGCCACGTGATCTTGCGCACGCCGCCGTCCAGCCACACCGTGGGCCGGTTGACCTGGAAGTCGTAGTAGTCCTCGGCGTCCAGCGCCGCGAACACTTCGCCCTTCCACTCCTTGTCGAGATGCGCGACCGCGGTGGAGGCGGCGTCGCCGGCGTCGTTCCAGCCCTCGAACGCGGCCACCATGACCGGGTCGATCAGCTCGGGTACCCCCTCGAGCTCGATCACCCAGGCCTCCTTCCGACGTTCTCCTCTAAGTACGCCCCAACCTTACGGCGTCCCGCGGGGCCCTCCGCAGCCCCCCGACGGCGCCGAGTGCCGGATCACTGCCCAGGTCAATCGCCCCTCACGCATGACTCACAGGGTGGAGCGGAGCCACTGCTCCACGCTCGCGATGTGCACCGTCGCCCAGGACCGGGCCGCCTCCGCGTCCCGGTCGCGCAGTGCCGCGAGGATCGCCCGGTGCTCGTGCAGGGTGCGGCTGACCGCGTCCTCCTGGGTGAGGCCGCGCCAGACGCGGGCCCGGGTGGTCGGCCCGGACAGGCCGTCAAGGAGCGAGCACAGCACCGAGTTCCCGGACGACTGCACGATGCCGCGGTGGAACTCCAGGTCGCAGGCCACCAGCTCCTCCACGCTGGGCGCGGCGCCGAGCGCGTCCAACTGGGCGGTGAGCGTGTCCAGTTCGGCCTCGCTGATGCGGGCGGCCGCCATGGCCGTGGCGGCGGGCTCCAGGATCCGGCGCACCGCGAGGAACTCCAGGACGGTGTCGTCGCGGTGGAAGTCCACGACGAAGCTCAGCGCCTCCAGGAGCAGCTGCGGGTCCAGGCTGGTGACGTACGTCCCGTCGCCCTGGCGCACGTCAAGGATGCGGATCAGGGAGAGCGCCCGCACGGCCTCGCGGAGCGAGTTGCGGGAGAGCCCGAGCTCCGCGGCCAGTTCGCTCTCCTTGGGCAGCCGGTCGCCGGGGCGCAGCGCGCCGGAGACGATCATGCCCTTGATCTTTTCGATGGCCTCGTCCGTGACAGCCATGGGGACCTCGCCTCGGTGTGCGGACCGGCACGGACCGCGCGGACCAGTACGGATCGGCGCGGACCGGTACGGACCGGTGGGGACAGGTGGAGACAGACAGAAATAGACATCCGATGTATCGGCTCATTATGTCCCCTGTGGCCGCCGCTGAGCAGGGGGTTCAGCCGAAGCGTTCGATCCTGATCCGGTCCACCGGCTGGCCGCCGTCCACCAGGAGCCGCGAGGCGTGCTCGGCGAAGCCGTTGGACCCGCAGACGTACGCCTCCCAGCCGCCCTCGGGCTGCCCGGCGCCGAGGTGGGGCGCCAAGTGCCCGGCGTTCAGGCGGCCTTCGGCGCGGGTGAGGACGGCCGTGGTCTCGTCGCCGTACTCGTCCGCGTAGATCAGGTCCTCGCGGGTGCGCGCGGAGACGATCAGACGCAGGGGCACGGTCAGACCCGCGCGCCGGTGGTGGCGGATCATCGACATCAGCGGTACGACGCCGGAGCCCGCGCCGAGCAGCAGTGCGGGCCGGTCGCCGGGCCAGGCGAAGAAACCGGACAGCGGGCCGCGCACCTCCACGGTGTCGCCCACCCGGGCGACGGTGTGCAGATGCCCGGACACCTCGCCGCCCGGCGCGTGGTCCAGGGTCAGCTCGATCTCACCGCTGTCGTCGGGCGCGGACGCCAGGGAGTAGTGGCGCTGGGCGACATAGCCGTCCGGCGCGGTGAGCCGCAGCATCAGGTGCTGGCCCGGCAGATGGCCCTGCCAGTCGGGCACCTTCAGCCGGAACGTCGACGCGGCGGGCGTCTCCCGGCGGATGTCCGTGATCAGGGCCCGCTGCCACACGGCGGCCGAGCGGTTGCTCACGGCGATGCGGCCGGGGACGGCGAACGCGGTCGGGGGGACGAACGGGGCGTTCGTGGGCTCAGTCACCGGCGTACCGCTCCTCGCGCCACGGGTCGCCCCGGTGGTGATAGCCGTTCTGCTCCCAGAAGCCCGGCTCGTCGTGGTCGAGGAGCGTGAGGCCCGCGATCCACTTGGCGCTCTTCCAGAAGTACAGGTGCGGGACGATCAGCCGGGCGGGCCCGCCGTGCTCCGGTGCCAGCGGCGCCCCGTCGTACTCCCAGACGATCCACGCCCGCCCGCCGGTCACGTCCGCCAGCGGCAGGTTGGTGGTGTAGCCGGTGTGGGAGTACGCGACGACGTGGGTGGCCGTCGGTGCCGGGTCCGCGGCGGCGAGGAACGCGTCCAGGCTCACGCCGCCGAAGCGCACGCCGAACTTGGACCAGCTCGTCACGCAGTGGATGTCGCCCCGGTACTCGGACGCGGGCAGCGCGTGCGCCTCGTCCCAGGTCCAGGTGCGCGGTCGTGCGACCAGGCCGTCCACGCGGAACGTCCAGTCGGCGGCCGTGAGCCGCGGGGTCACCTCGGCGGACAGGACGGGCCAGCCGTCGCGGGCGTCGTACTGCCCCGGGGGCAGCCGCGGGTCGCGGTCGGCGGCGCGGGCGCGGCCGGTGAAGCCGCGGGTCGATCCGGCGGCGGTCATGTGGGCACCTCGGCGGTGAGGTGCTCGGCGGTCGCGCGGGGGCGGGGGAGGGGCACGGAGGCGGCGGCCTCGTGCAGGTCGTCGACGGCCCGGCGCTCGTCGACGGTCAGGAGCGTCCGGTCGCGCATCAGGACGCGGCCGTCGACGACGGTGTCGCGCACGTCGGCGGGTCCGGCGGCGTACGCGAGGGTCGAGTACGGGTCGTGCCGGGGCGCGAGGTGCGGGCGGTCCAGGTCGAGGACGATCAGGTCGGCGCGCTTGCCGGGCTCCAGGGACCCCAGCTGCCCGGCGAGACCGAGTGCCCGCGCGGACTCGATGGTCGCCATCCGCACGGCCTGCTCGGCGCCCACCGCCGTCGGGTCGCCGCCCGCCTTGTGCACCAGCGCCGCGGCCCGCACCGCGCCGAGGACGTCGAGGGTGTTGGAGCTCACCGCGCCGTCCGTGCCCAGGCCCACGGTGACGCCCGCCGCCGTCAGGTCGGGCACCCGCGCGATCCCGCAGCCCAGCTTCAGGTTGGAGACGGGGCAGTGGGCGACGGCCGTGCCGGTGCGGGCGAGCGCCGCGATCTCGGCGTCGGTCAGGTCGACGGCGTGCGCGAGGAGCGTGTCCGGGCCGAGCACGCCGAGCGAGTCGAGCAGCTCGACCGGCCGCATCCCGTGCTGTGCGCTGACCGTCGCCACTTCGGTGGCGTTCTCGGCGGCGTGCAGGTGCAGGAGCGCGCCGTGCGCGCGGGCCAGCTCGGCGATCGCGGTGAGCTGCTCGGGCACCAGCGTGTACGCGGAGTGCGCGAACACCACGGGCCGGGTGCCCGGCGCCGGGGTGCGGGTGGCCAGATGGGCCTCGGCCCAGCCGAGCCGGTCCGCGTACGGGCGGCCGTCCGGCGGCTCCGGCACGTCCATGAACGTCGGCCCGGTGAGGAGCCGCCACCCGGCCGCGCGTGCCACCTCCTCGGCCGCCTCGTGGAACCAGTACATGTCGAGCGCGGCCGTCACCCCGCCGCGTACCGACTCGGCTATCGCCGCACCGATGCCCGCCGCCACCGTCCGCGGCGAGAGCAGTGCCGCCTCGCGCGGGATGACGCGCTCCAGGAAGCCCTGGAGGGTCACGTCGTCGGCGGTGCCGCGCAGCAGCGTCATCGCCAGGTGCGTATGGGTGTTGATGAGCCCCGGCAGCACCAGACAGCCGCGTGCGTCGATCTCCTCGGCCGCCGCGTACGCGGCACGCAGCCGCGCGGTCGGGCCGACCTCGACGATCTCGCCGCCGCGCACGGCGACCGCGCCGTCGGACACGACTGTGCCGGAGGCGTCGACGGTGAGGACGTCACCGCCGTGGACGAGGAGATCGATGGGAGTCATGGGTTCCGTTCCGTGCGAAGGGGCTGCGGTGTCGTGGGACCGGTGTCGTGGGACCCGGAGGTCACGGCGTCGGCGGGGCCGTGACCTCCCGGGGCGTGGCCTACCGCGTTGTGGGCGATGTCTGCGCGGGCAGCCCGGCGTCCTCGGCGGCCAGCAGGCGCAGTGCGTCCAAGGTTATCCGGGCGGCGCGAGTGACACCGTCGGCGACCACCGAGCGGTGCGGGTCGTAGCCGCCGGTGGCCTCCTCGTCGACCAGCTCGTCGGCGTTGGCGCCGTCGACCACCAGCGCGCCGCCCGCCGTCAGACCGCGCGTCGACGCGAACACGTACAGCGCCGACAGCTCCATCTCGATCGCGGCGATCCCGGCCCGCTCGTAGGCGTCGGCGGGCAGCGGCAGGAAGCCCGGCTGGAAGGCGGCCCGGGTCCACACCACGCCCCGGTGGAACGGGGCCCGCGCGGAGCGGGCCGCGCGCTGCAGGGCGAGCACCGCCTCCGGCGCGGCGAACGCCGGATACTCGGCCGGGATCAGCTGCCGCGTCACGCCGTCGTCGCGCACCGCCGCGTCCGCGACGACCAGATCGCCGTCCCCGATGCCCGGCCGGATCGCGCCCGCCGTCCCCAGCCGGATGAAGTGCGTCACACCCGCGTCGGCCAGCTCCTGGAACAGGCACAGGGCGCCGGGCGCGCCCACCCCGTGTGAGGACACGACGACGGACAGGTCCTGCCAGCTGCCGGTGAAGGTGCGGTACTCGCGGTGGTGCGAGACCTCCTTGGCGTCGTCGAGCAGCTCGGCGACGGCCGCGGCGCGCGCGGGGTCGCCGACGACGACGGCGTACGGGGGCAGGCCGGAACGCGGCACTCCGGAGATGGGCAGGGTGTCGGCGGATGTCGTCATCAGGGTGCTCCTACCAAGGGCTCGGACGGATGGGGCGGCTTCGGTGGCGCGGGCGGCTTCGGTGACTTCGACCCGGGCGGTGGCTCGGGCGGGCGTGCGGGGGAGGCGCGGCGGCGTCGGCGTGCGGTGGACAGGAAGAGGGCGACGAGGGTCACGACGTACGGCGCGGCGTCCGTGGCCTGCTGCGGCAGCCCCGCCCCCTGCAACCGGAAGCCCACGGCCTCCGCGACCCCGAAGAGCAGCGCCGCGAGCAGCACGCCGAGCGGCGCGGCCCGGCCCAGCATGACGGCCACCACGGCGATCCAGCCGCGCCCCGCCGTCATGTTCTCCGAGAACAACGTCACGTTGCCGAGGGCCAGTTGGGCCCCCGCGAGCCCGCACAGCACACCCGACGCGAGCACCGCGGCGTAACGGTACCTGGCCGGGCTCACCCCGAGCGTGGCGGCCGCGTCCGGCGCCTCCCCGACCCCGCGAAGGCGCAGCCCCCACGGGTGCCGGGCGAGGAACAGGGCGCTGACGGCGACGGCGCCCCAGGCCGCGTACACGAGCACCGAGTGGCCCGAGAGGACGGGGCCGAGCAGCGGCACGTCGATCTCGCCGAGCCCCTGCAGGTCCGGGTCGGAGAACGTGCCCTGGACGCCGAAGACGGTCCGCAACAGATAGCCCGTCAGGCCGACGGCCAGCAGGTTCAGGGCGACGCCGAGGACGACCGCGTCGCCGCGCAGCGTGATGGCGCCGACGGCGAGGATCAGCGCGTACGCGGCCGCGGCGAGCGCGGCGACGGCCACGCCCAGCCAGGCGCTGCCCGTGTACCAGCTGCCGGCGACGGCCGCGAAGCAGCCGACCAGCATCATGCCTTCGAGCCCGATGTTGAACACGCCCGCGCGCTCGCAGATCGCGCCGCCGAGGGCGGCGAGCAGGATCGGGGTGAGCGCAAGGAGCGCCGAGTGGAAGAGGGCGGAGTCGACGCTCATCGGGACGTCACCTTGGTCCTGTCCGTCGGCCGGGGGTGTTCTCGGGCGGGTGCGAGGTCCGTTTCGGGTGCCTCGTGGGATTCCGCCGTGCCCCCGGGCCTTCGCGCGCGCCGCCAGGTGAACCGCAGCCGCGCCGCGAGGAACACGATGACGACGGCCTGGAGCACCTGGGTCAGCTCGCGCGGGACCTCGGTGGTCCGCTCCATGGCGAGCCCGCCCACGTCGAGCGCCGCGAAGAACAGCGCGGCGAGCGCCGTCCCGAGGGGCGCGGCGGACGCGAGCAGCGCCGCGGTGAGCGCCGTCCAGGTGTGGCCCGCGCCGGTCAGCGCCCCGTCGATGAAGCGGTACGGGAAGCTGAGCACGCCGATCGCGCCCACCAGGCCCGCCATGCCGCCGGACAGCGCCATCAGGCGCAGCGTCAGGCGCGGCCGGTCCACGCCCGCGTACGCGGCGAAGCGCGGGTTGAGGCCGGTCATCCGGATCTCGTAGCCGGCGCCGGTGCGGGCGTCCGCGAACACGAAGAGACCGGCCGCGACCAGGACGAGCAGCAGGCCCACGGTGACCGTCGAGTCCCCGAAGGCGGGCAGCGCGACGCCGTCGGGCAGCCGCCTCGTCTGCGGCAGGCTCGACCCGTCCTCCTTCATGGGGAAGCGCGCCAGGTAGGAGGCGAAGGACATCGCCGGATAGCCGAGGAGCAGGCTGCTGACGAGCAGCGGCACCCCGAACCGGTTCTGGCACACCGCGGCGAGCGCGGCGTACGCGGCCCCGGCGGCCGTGCCCGCGAGCAGCGCGGCGGCCACCGCGAGGGGCGCGGGCAGCGGTACGTACAGTCCGGTCGCCGCCGCCGCGATGCCGCCGAGCACGAGCTGCCCGTCCCCGCCGAGGTTCAGCAGGCCCGCCCGCAGCGGAACGGCGAGCGCGACGGCGAGGCCGAGGACGGAGGTCCCCGTCGTCAGGGTCGGCCCGATCCCGTCAGGGCCGAGCGCGCCGGTGACGACGGATCCGTACGCGCCGACGGGCTCCGCGCCGGTACCGAGCAGGAACAGCGCCCCGACGGCCACGGCGGCGAGGACGGAGTGCAGGGCGGAGGAGCCGAGGAGGCGGCGCGGCACGGAGGGAGCCGAGGGGGTCTCAACTGCCATGGGGGAGGCCTTCCTTCGGAGCTGCGGGGTCGGTGGGCGCGACCGCGCCTTCGGCTGCGGGGGCGGCTTCGGCTGCGGGAACGGCTTCGGCCGCGGGCGGGTCCGACCCCCCGCCCGCCATCGCGAGCCCCAGCACCCGCTCGTCCGCCTCCGCGCGGGTGAACACAGCCGTCACACGGCCCTCGTACATCACGAGCACCCGGTCGGAGAGCCCTCGGATCTCGCTCAGCTCGGCCGAGACGAGCAGGATGGCGTGGCCCGCGTCCCGGTGGGCGATCAGCTCCTGGTGGATGGTCTGGATCGCGCCGATGTCCACGCCGCGCGTGGGCTGCTCGGCGATCAACAGGGGTGCCTCATGGGCGAGTTCCCGGCCGATGACCAGCTTCTGGAGGTTCCCGCCGGACAGGGCGCCCGCCGCGTGCCGCTCGGACGCGGCCTTGATCGTGAACCGCTCGATCAGTTCGCGCGCGTGCGCCCGCAGCCAGGACGGCCGCAGCAGCCGGTGTCCCCGGTGGTGCCCCATGGCGAGGTTCTCGGCCACGGATGCGGCGGGCGCGGTGCCGACGGCGGCCCGGTCCTCGGGGACGTACGCGAGTCCGGCCGCCCGCCGCCGCGCGGCCGAGGCGTGCGTGATGTCGACCCCGGCCAGACCGACCCGGCCGCCGGTGACGGGCCGCAACCCGGCGACGGCCTCGACGAGTTCGCTCTGGCCGTTGCCCGCGACCCCAGCGATGCCGACGATCTCCCCGGCGCGCACCGACAGCGAGACGTCCCGCACGGCGTCGGTCCGCAGCCCGCTCACCTCGAGGACCTCGGCGCCCGGCGCACCGGACGGATGCACCCGGTCGAGCGTCACCGCGCGCCCCGTCATCGCCTCGGCGAGGGCGTCCGCGCTGGTCTCGGCCGTACGAAGGCGCGCGGCCACCCGCCCGTCCCGCAGCACCGTCACGGCGTCGCTGCCCTCCATGACCTCACGCAGCTTGTGCGTGACCAGGAGAACGGCGCGTCCCTCGGCGGCCAGCGACCGAAGGACCGCGAACAGCGCGTCGGCCTCGGCGGGCGTCAGCACGGCGGTGGGCTCGTCGAGGATGAGCGTGCGGGCGCCGCGGTGCAGCAGCTTGAGGATCTCCACGCGCTGGCGCACCCCCACCGGCAGGTCCCCGACGCGCGCCGCCGGGTCGACGGCGAGCCCGTGCCGCTCGGCGAGCGCGCCCACCTCGCACACGGCCGCCGCCCGGTCGACGAGCCCGAAGCGGCGCGGCTCGGCGGCGAACACCACGTTCTCGGCGACGGTGAACGACGGGAAGAGCCGGAAACTCTGGTGCACCATGCCGAGCCCCGCGGCGATCGCCTGGCTCGGGTCGGCGAAGGCCACCTCGCGCCCGTCGAGCAGGATCCGCCCGGCGTCCGGCCGCAACAGCCCGTACAGGACGGACATCAGCGTCGACTTGCCCGCGCCGTTCTCACCCATCAGGGCGTGGATCTCGCCGCGCGCGACGGTGAGGTCCACGCGGTCGTTGGCGAGGGTGCCGGGGAACTCCTTGGTGATGCCGAGCAGTTCGACGGCAGGGGGTGCGGTCGCGGCGGCGGTTCCGGCGACTTCCGGAGCGGTCTCTTCGGTAAGCGGAGCGGCCTGCCCGGCGCCTGCCGCCTCCGTCGCCGGGACGGGCTCAGGCGGCCGGGTCATCGACCTTCAGCTTCCCGGCGACGATGTCGTCCCGCAGCCCCTTCACACGCCTCAGGACGTCGTCGTGGTCCGCGATGAGGCACTTGGAGCCGCCGACCCCCGGCTCCAGGCCGGTCAGCGACATCCCGCCCTCCTTCAGGCCGTACGAGACGGTCGAGCCGCCCTTGCCCGCGAGGATCTGCGCGACGCCCTTCTCCACCGCGACGTCGGTCTTCTTCAGTACGTTGTCGACGACGACACCGGGAGCCGTCAGGCACTGGTTGGCGTCCACGCCGTACGCCTGGAAGCCCTTGGCCTTCGCCGCCTGGAAGACACCGGTGTTGCCGCCCGCGGCGGCCGCCATCACCTGGTCGGCGCCGCCCGAGGCGAGCGTCGCCGCCTGGTCCTTGGCGCGCGCCGCGTCGTTGAACGGCGACTGCCCGCCCACGAACAGCGTCCGCGACGAGGTCCCCGCACGGACCTTCTTCGCACCCGCCGCGAACGGCTCGCTGTAGCGCCGGAACTGGGGCGTGTCGAGCACGTCCACGGCACCGACCTCGCGGCTCTCGCTGAGCAGACCGGCCTCGGCGCCCGCCAGGTACACCGCCTCGTGCTCCCGGAACACCGCGCACGTCACGTTCTTGTACGTCTTCTTCGTGCACGCGTCGACCAGCAGGAACTGCTGCTTGGGGTGGTCCTCGGCCTGCTGCGCCACGAGGTCGGCGAACTCGAAGCCGACCAGCACGACGACGTCCGGCGCCGAGTCCACCGCCGACTGCACGTTCTGCTGCCGCGAGTTGGTGTCGCTGCTCTGGAACACCTTCTGGTTGCCGCCCTGCTTCCGCGCCGCCGCCTTGACGCCGCTGACGGCGAGCTTCAGGAACTCGTTCTGCGCCACGGGGTCGGGCGTGACGAGCGTGAACTCCTTGCCGCCCGCGCCCTTGTCCGCACCCTCGTCCTTGGCGGCGGCGTTGCAGCCGGTGGCGAGGAGGGCGGCGCCGACGACGGCACTCGCGAGGCGCAGGGCGCGGCCCCGCCGCGGCGGCGGGGAGGCCGGGGACGGCGGGGACAGCCGAAGAGCCGGACCGGACGGAACAGTCATGAGGGAGCGCCTTCTGGAAGGTGCCTGGGGATCAGGCAACGGCAGGCAGGGAGTTGACGCGTCGGGGCGTCGGGGACGCCGGGGCGTCAGGAAGGGGAACCGGTGCGGTACGGGGAGCGGCGGGCGAGCGACGGAACGGCGCCGCTCAGCGCATACAGCCCGTACCGGGCATACAGCGGCGACAGCGGCACATGAGGTGACCGCGGGACACGGTGGGGCAGCACACGGCGCTCTTGGCGGTCATGGCTGTCCTCCTCACACCGTGGGTCCGACCGGGGTGGGCGTGAGAGTAACACCGGAATTCGGACGGCCGCACGAACGTCTCGAAATGTGGTTCGAGCAGGTCAGGTACGGTGGCGGCACCCCTCGCACCCTCTGATCTCCCCGATCTCCTCGGGGATCCACCGGAGTTGAGCAGCATGAGCAACAGCAGCAGCCAGGACCTGCGGGCCGTCCTCTGGGCGACATCGGCGGACGGCCCCGCCCTGTCGCTGATCGACCAGACGGCCCTGCCGCACGCCTTGGAGCGGGTCGAGGTGCGCACCGTCGACCAACTCGTCGACGCCATCGTGCGGTTGGTGGTCCGGGGCGCGCCCGCGATCGGCGCTGCCGGTGCGTACGGCGTGGCGCTCGCCCTCGTCCAGGGCGAGCGCGAGGGCTGGACGCGGGCCCGCCTCGACGCCGAGGTCGCCCGGATCCGGGACGCCCGGCCCACCGCCGTGAACCTCATGGCGAGCGTCGACCGGGTCGCGCCCCGCGTCGACGAAGGCCTCGACGCGGTGCTCGCCGAGGCGCACGCCGTCGTCGACGAGGACCTCAAGGCCAACCACGCCATGGGCGTGTACGGCGCCGACTGGCTCCTCGACCGCGTCGGCGTCGACCGGCCCCTGCGCGTCCTCACCCACTGCAACACCGGCGCCCTCGCCACCGCCGGCTGGGGCACCGCGCTCGGTGTCATCCGTGAACTCCACCGGCGGGGGCGCCTGGAGACCGTGTACGCCGACGAGACCCGGCCGCTCCTCCAGGGCGCCCGGCTCACCGCCTGGGAACTCGCCCAGGAGGGCATACCGCACTTCGTCCAGGCCGACTCCGCCGCCGCCGGGACCATCCTGCGCGGTGAGGTCGACGCGGCCGTCGTCGGGGCCGACCGCATCGCCGCCAACGGCGACACCGCCAACAAGGTGGGCACCGTCGGCATCGCCCTCGCCTGCGCCTACGCCCGCATCCCCTTCGTCGTCGCCGCCCCCACCACCACCGTCGACCTCGCCACCGCCTCCGGCGACGGCATCCGCATCGAGCTGCGGGGCGAGGACGAGGTCCTCTCCTGGGGCGGCCTCCGCACCGCCCCCGCCGCGTCGCGCGGCCACAATCCGGCGTTCGACGTGACACCGGGGGAGCTGGTGTCCGCGCTGGTCACGGAGCGCGGAGTCCGAGAGATCTCAGCGGGCGAGCTGCCGGTGACGGGCTAGCCGACCTCGCGGTGCGCCCCAGTCCCGCCCCTTCACCGAAACTGGGGCTCCGCCCCAGACCCCGCTCCTCAAACGCCGGAGGGGCTGTCCCCCACCCACCCACCCTTCTAGCCCGTCCGGCGATTGAGGACGAGGCGCGAAGCGCCGACAAGCGGGGTCCAGGGGG
>NZ_JBHXTE010000077.1:0-25993 GCF_042677545.1 Streptomyces sp. NPDC127108
GGCCCGCGCATCGCGCGGGCCCGCACTCTCATGTCCGTTCAGGCCCGTGCGGGCCGCCGCGCCGCGAACGGGTTCTTTCCCTCCGGGTCGAGGGCCAGGCGCCGCTCGGGGTCGGTGACGCCGAGGCCGGGCTCGGGCGCCAGGCACAGCACGCCCACCTTGCCGAGGTGCTCGTTGCGCTGGACGAGCGCGGCCGCCTCGCCGACCTTCTCCAGCGGATACACGTCGGAGAGGACGGGGGTGAGGTGCCCGAGCTGGAAGAGCCGGTTGCACTCCCACTGCTCCTGCAGATTGGCGGCGTGGCTGCCCACGATGCGCTTGAGGTTCATCCACAGGTAGCGGTTGTCGAAGTGGTGGTCGTAGCCGGTGCTCGAACCGCAGGTGACCACGGTGCCGCCGCGCCGGACCACGAAGACGGAGAGCCCGAACGTCGCCCTGCCGACGTAGTCGAAGACGACGTGCGGGTCCTCGCCGAGCGCGTCCCGGATCGCCCGCCCGAGGCGTTTGCCCAGCTCGATGGTCTGCTCCGGCGTGGGGTCGGACACCGCGTCGAGACCGAGCTCGGCACGGTTGATGACGACGTCGCAGCCGAGCTGCCGCAGCGCCTCGGCCTTGCGCTCGGAGCCGACGACGCCCACGGCGATGCCCCCGGCGTTCTTCACCATCTGCAGGGCGTAGCCGCCGAGTCCGCCCGCGGCGCCCCAGATCAGCACGATGTCGCCCTGCTTGATCCGGGCCCCCTTGTCGCTCACCAGCATGCGGTACGACGTCGCCGCGGTGAGCAGCACGGACGCGGCCTCCTCCCACGTCAAGTGCGTGGGCTTGGGAAGCAGTTGGCTGGCGCGCACCACGGCGTAGTGGGCGAGGCCCCCGAAGTTCGTCTCGTAGCCCCAGATGCGCTGCTCGGTGCCCAGCATGCCGTCGGCGTGCGTGGCGGGCTCCTGGTCGTCCACCTGGACGCAGCTCACCACGACGTGGTCTCCCGCGGCCCAGCGCCGCACGCCCGCTCCCGCGCGCACGACCACGCCGGCCGCGTCGGATCCGACGACGTGGTACGGCTGGTCGTGGCGGGCGGCGAACCCGCCCTGGCGGCCGAGGCGTTGGAGGAAGGAGAACGTGGGCACGGGCTCGAACGTCGCCGACCACACGGTGTTGTAGTTGATGGAGCTGGCCATCACCGCCACCAGGACCTCGTCCGGGGCGAGTTCCGGCATCGGCACGGTGTCGACGTGCAGGGTGGTCCGGACGTCGCGTTCCTCGCCGGGGGCGAACCGGTCCATGTCCTCGGCCCGCAGATGCGCCGCCAGATAGGCGGAGGGCGGCGCCAGGCCCTCCCACTCGCGGGGCGGCGCATCGGCCTGCAGTGCCTCCGTCAGCGCGTCCATGGCAAACCTCTCCCTCGTCGGGCGGTATCGGGGACGACCCCCCTCCCGCATAGGGATTGCACGTGTGCGCGGGCGTGCCCGTACAGTCATCGGGGGTACTCAAACGGGCGTCAGGACGAGTACTTCCAGGTCGTAGGTGGCCGCCACGGACCGCACTACGCTTGCTGGTCAAACCCCCGTAACACGCCGATTCAGGGTGGGCAGAGGTGTGACCGGAGAGCTCAGGCAGGGCCGCGCCGCCGCGGCGGACGGCGGCCGCGGAGAGGACCGTGCCGACGGCGACGCCCCCGGGAGCGCCGCCGATGTGCTCGTCGAGCGGCGCGGCCCGGTCCTCGTGGTGCGGCTGAACCGGCCCCGGGTGCGCAACGCGCTGACCCGTGCCATGGCGGAGCGGATCGCCGCGGCCTTCGCGGAGTTGGACGACCGTGAGGAGCTGCGGGTGGGCGTGCTCACGGGTACTCCGCCGGCGTTCTGCGCCGGGATGGACCTCGCGGCGTTCGCTCGCGGCGAGCGGGCCTCCCTGCCGGATCGCGGCTTCGGAGGTCTCACGGAGCGGCCGCCTGCCAAGCCGCTGATCGCCGCCGTGGAGGGGGCCGCGGTAGGCGGTGGCTTCGAGATGGTGCTCGCCTGCGACATGGTGGTGGCGTCGGTGGACGCCAGGTTCGCGCTGCCCGAGGTGCGCCGGGGGCTTGTGGCCGCGGCCGGCGGTCTGTTGCGGCTGCCGCGTGCGATCGCACCGGTCGTGGCGATGGAGATGGCTCTGACCGGCGAACCCATCGACGCACAGCGCGCTTTCGCGCTCGGTCTGGTCAACCGCGTCGTGCCCGCGGGGACGGCCGTCGCCGCCGCCTGTGAGCTGGGGGAGAGGATCGCCGCGCACGCGGAGCACGCCGTCCTCGCGAGCAAGGCCGTCCTGGCCCGGGCCCGCGACGGGGAGTTGGCCGACGAGTACCGCTCGCATCGTGAGTTGCTGGCCGACATCATCGATTCCCCGGGCGCGCGTGCCGGGGCGCGCGATTTCGTCCAGGGCCGTCCGGGTGGCAGGTGATGACGACTGCGACGACGACTGCGATGACGTCCGCACGGGCCGAGATCTGCGGGGGATGACATTTGCGGGGGCGCTCCGGCCGGTCAGCCTCTGGCTCCGGTGGCCACTCCCGCCTGGAAGGAGTACTTGCGGAACAGCTCGCGGCGTCCGCTGACGCCCAGTTTCCGCAGCGCGCTGCTGACTTGATTCTTTATGGTCTGCGGGGCCAGGGAGAGTTCACCGGCGATCTCCTCGTTGGTGTACCGCCGCAGGACGAGGCTCAGCACCTCTTCTTCCCTGCGGGTGATGGCGGGCAGTCCGTCGGACGTGACGCTGCGGACGTCTATGTGGTCGCGTTCGTTCTTGCCGAGTATCCACATGCGCTGGCCGAGGTGGGTGCGGACGACCGCGTCCACCAGTTCGGCGCTGCCCACGCTCTTGTGGAGGAAGCTGTCGGCCCCGGCGGAGATGGCGGCGACGACGGCGCCGGGTGAGGTGTCCCCGGTGAAGACCACGACCCGGGGCGAGTTCTCCATCGCCTTCACCTGCTGGCACAGGTCGGCGCCGCTGGTCGTGCCCTCCAGTTCCAGTTCGAGCACGACGACACCGGGGCAGGAGTTCCTGACGACCTTCCATGCTTCGTCGCTCGTCGCCGCCTCGGCGGTCCACGCCACTCTGGTGTCCAGCAAGGATGAGAGGGCGTACCTGATGACGGGATGCCGGTCCACGACGAGGACACCTAACGCTTGCATGACGAACTCCTCACACAGTGAGTGCAGCGGATGCTGGTCGGTCTGCGATGCTCCGAGTGACGGCGGCGGCCACGCTCCGGGCGCCGTCCCGAGGACGGCGTGTGGAGGAGGGGAGGGCTCTGCTGCCGTGTGGCCGGGGACCCGTCCGCGGCTGACTCCCGCAGGCTGGTCAGGCCGGGACTCGGAGCCATGCAACATCACTTAATCAATCGTGAGACAACACCCCGTTGGCATTCCGAGACCGGAATCTATCGTTCCTCGACACCCCGTTGGACAATCCGCGATCGGATTGAGTCGTTCCTTCCTGGCCGTTCAACAAAAGCCAGCCGACTGGCTAGAGACTGCCACGGAGGCGCGCTTCATCGGCAGCCTCTCGTCGTACCGTGTACGAGAAACCGTACGGTACTGCGGGTACCGGTGGTGTCCATATCGGTGAACTCGTGGAGACTTCCGCAGGTCGGCGACTGCGGAGACGGTCCGTCCGCTCCCCGGGGCGCGCCTGCGCGACCGCGCTGAACGGGACGTTCCTGGTCAGCGGCGTCCACTACTGCGGTTCCGGCCGCCCGCCGAGGTACCGGGTGAGGAAGCGGTCGGCCGCGCGGTACCTGCCGGGTCCGGTCGCCGCTGCGCCAACTCGATGTCACCGTCAGCCGTCAGGGTCCGGGAGTACAGCTCACCGGTGGGCGTGTGCAGCCGGCCCGCGGCCTGGCCGGGTTTCTGCGCCACGGCCGTCAACTCGCCGGTGGCGATGTCGAGTTCGTAGAGGCCGAACTCGGTTGGGTTCCGCACGTTCAGATGCGTGAACGCCTTGCCCGGACGTGGGGCCACTCGGTGAGGCCGTCGCCCGCGAGGGCGGCCCCGCGTTCCCCTGAGGGCGGACCCGCGTTCCTTCCGGTCAGATGTCCAGGCGCAGTTGCGGGGTGAGAGCGCGTGACACGCACGGGTACATGCGACCGGCGGGGGCGCCGATGTCGTCGCGGTGTTCGGGGCTGCCGGAGAGCACGGTGAGCTCGCAGCTGCCGCACACGCCCTCGCGGCAGCCGGAGGGCACCGGGTGCCCGGCGCGGTTCAGGGCGTCGAGGAGCGACTGGTCGGCGGCGACCGGGACGGTCCGGCCGGAGCGGGCGCACACGGCCTCGAAGGGCGTGTTCGGGGCGAAGGTCCGGGCGGCAGGGCGGAACCGCTCGGTGTGCAGCCGCTCCGCGGGGAAGGCGTCCTGCGCCGCGGCGATCATCGGGGCGGGGCCGCAGCAGTAGACCAGGGTGTCGGGTGCGAGGGAGGCGGCCAGGGTACCGAGGTCCGGTCGGCCGTCCGCGCGGGTGGCCACGAGCCGCACCCGGTCGCCGTACCGCGAGCGCAGCCCCTCGGCGAACGGCATGGTCGACGTCGACCGTCCCACGTAGACGAGGGCGGCGGGGATGTCCGCCGCGACGGCCGCGGACAGCATCGGCAGCAGCGGGGTGATGCCGATGCCGCCGGCGAGGAAGAGGTAGCCCGGCGCGGGCAGGAGCGGGAAGTGGTTGCGGGGCGGCGACACTTCGAGGGCCCGGCCCGGACGGAAGTAGTGGTGGATGTACTCCGAGCCGCCCCGGCTGAGCGGGTCGTGGCGCACCGCGACGCGGTAGTGCTCCTGGTCGGCCGGGTCCCCGCACAGCGAGTACGACCGGGTCAGCCAGTTCGGCAGCGTCAGGTCGATGTGCGCGCCCGGTTCCCAGGGAGCCAGGGGGCCGGTGGCGGCGCGCAGGACGAGCGAGACGACGTCCTCGGCCACCTGGTCGACGCGGTCGATGACGGTGTGCTGCGCCTGCATCGCTGATTCACCTCGGGCGGATCGGTGGGGTGATGGGTCGGTGGAGGGGCGGGCCGGGGGCTGGCCGGGTCCGGGGGGCGAGCGGTTCGCTGACGCGCCGGGCGTGGCTGCCACGACTGACGTGACGGACGTGGCTGACGTGGCGTCAGTAGAGCGTGTGGTAAGCGTCCTCAAGACCCTCGTCGACGACCTTGGGGTCGACGTCCCAGCCCAGCTGAGAGGTGACGAGCTCGCCCGCCGAGGGCATCTCGTCGGCCAGGGCCTGGCTCGCGGGGTCCCACAGCCGGGAGCGGACCAGGGCGCGGCCGCAGTGGAAGTAGGCCTGCTCCACCTCGATGATCAGGGCCAGTTCGGCCTCGCGGCCCTCGGTGTGCATCCGGGCGAGGACGTCGGGCTCGTCGGTGGCGTACGCGCTGCCGTTGACCCGCAGGGTCTCGCGCACTCCGGGGATGAGGAAGCACAGCCCGACGCCGTCGTTCTCCGCCAGGTTGCGGAACGAGTCGGCGATCTTGTTGCCGGGCCGGTCGGGCATCGCGAGGGTGTGCTCGTCGAGCACCTTGACGAAGCCCGGGTAGTCGCCGCGCGGCGAGCAGTCGGCGCGGCCCGCGGCGTCCGCCGTCGCCAGGGCGGCGAAGGGGGAGTGCGCGATGAAGCGGCGGAAGTGCTCGTCGATGCGGTCGAGGATCTTCGCCTCGACCATGGCGTCGGGCGGCCCGAGCCGCTCGCGGACTTCGGCCGGGGAAAGCCGCCGGGGGCGGACGCCGGTGTGCGTCACGAAGGCTCCTTGGGGCTGGTGGGGCGCGGCCCGCAGTGCCCGTCCATATCGGCCGTGCACCGCTTACCCGCAGGTCGTGGCACTATTGTGAGCAATTACTCGCATCTTGCGCTACTCGCTTTCGAGGGGCGCCGAGGAGGGTGGCATGGCGTCGGACCCGCACGCGCTTCGAGCACGTAAACAACCGCGTCAGGCGCGGGCCGAGCTCACCCGGCAGCGCATCCTCGCCGCGGCTGCTCACGTTTTCGCCGAGTACGGGTACGCGGCGGGGACCACGAATCGCATCGCGGAGCGGGCGCGGATCTCGATCGGTTCGCTGTATCAGTACTACCCGAACAAGGACGCGATCCTCCTGGAGCTGGTGACCCGGCACCTCGACGCCGGGGCGGCGGCGCTCAGGGAGCGCCAGGACGGCGACCGGCGCGACCCGCTCGAGGCGATCATGCGCGGGTTCGTGCGCGCCGTGATCGACAACCACCTCGACGACCCGAAACTGTTGCAGGTCATGGCGGAGCAGACGCCGCGCGCCCCCGAGCTGATGGAGCGGATGGCCCGGCACGACCGGGAACGGGTGGCCTATACGCGGGAGTTGCTCGCGAGCCACCCCGAGGTCCGGGTCACCGACATCGATGTGGCCGCGCATCTCGTCACGTGCGCGGTCGATCTCGCCGTCCATCAACTCGTGGCGGCGCCGCGTTCGCTGGACGCCCGCCGCCTCGAGAACGAACTCGTCGCGATGCTCACGCGGTATCTGACGGGAGGCTGACCGGAAGTCGGCAGCCATCGGGAAGCCGGGGAACCGGGAAGCCGGGAAGTCGACCGGAGCCCGAGCGGAATCCCGGCGCCCTGTGACGGTGTCGCGAGACATGGCCCGAAATCGCCCTTGACCGTGACCTGCCAAAGTCTATGGTCCAGACTAATCGGCAGCCGCGAACATCAGGCCCCACGGCTCACACCGGCCGCCGCACCGCCACCCCCCACAAGAGCACTTCACGTCACCCCCCCCCATGAAGCAATGCCGTGAAGGAGTACGCATGGACAAGAAGCGGAAGATAGCCGCCGCGATCGGCGCCGGTCTGGCACCGGTCCTCGCCCTCACCCTGCCGACCGGCTCGGCCAGCGCGCACGGATACGTCAACGCACCCGCGAGCCGTCAGGCGCAGTGCGCCCAGGGCACGGTGTCGTGCGGCGAGATCAAGTGGGAACCGCAGAGCGTCGAGGGTCCCAAGGGGCTGCGCAGCTGCAGTGGCGGCAACGCGAGGTTCGCGGAGCTGGACAACGACAACAAGGGCTGGCGGGTCAGCGACGTCAGCAGGACACAGACGTTCACCTGGACGTTCACCGCCCGGCACCGCACCGCGAACTACGAGTACTTCGTCGACGGCACCAAGGTCGCCACCATCGACGGCGGCAACCAGCAGCCCCCCGCGACCGTCTCGCACCAGGTGAACCTCGGCAGCGCCACCGGCAGGCACAAGGTCCTCGCGGTCTGGAACATCGGCGACACGGCCAACGCCTTCTATGCGTGCATCGACGTCAACATCCGCTGACGTGAACATCCGCTGAGGCAGAGGTCCGCTCACATCGAGGTCCGCTCACATCTACGTCCTCTCACGTCTACGTCCGCTGAGCGGAAGCGTGACATGACGGACGGCCCGGCACCCTCGGGGAGCCGGGCCGTCACCGTGTGCGCCCGACGGACCCGCTCCGCGCCCGCGATGCCCCGCGTCGCGGCCGCCCCGGACGGCCAGGGTTGTCATTCCGGACAACAGAAGCCTACGTTTCTGTGGGGATCCGCCAATCGGTCGGATGCCTCGGGGGAGCAATCTGGGGTGCCGGGACGGCAGCCCGGTCCGGGCCGAGGACGACACGACGAGGAGCACCCATGGACGCCTGCACGCTCGGCGACCTGGTGGATGTCGTGGGCGGCTCGTCGCTGCGGCTGTCCACCGCGCCCGCCGGATCCGCCACCGCGGTCACCGAGGTGCTGCTGTACGACGCGCACGTTCCGCTGCCGCACGCGCCGGGAGCCCTGCTGCTCGCGGTCGGCGTGCCGGCGGCCGGGGCGGAAACGCTGGTTCGGGCAGCGGCGGAGGCCGGGATGGCCGGGGTCGTGCTGCGGGGTGGGGACGGGCCGGTGGGCGTGGCCGAGGAGTGCGGAGTCGCGCTCCTGACGGTCGACGACGAGGCGGCCTGGCACCACGTGCACCTGATGCTGGCCTCGGCGATCGACGGCCGGTCCACCCACGGCGGCGGCCTGGGGGACCTGTTCGCGCTGGCCGACGCCATCGCCGCGGCGACCGGCGGGGCGACGGCCGTGGAGGATCCGCGCGGGCGGATCCTCGCCTACTCCACCGTGCCGGGCCAGCCGGTCGACGAGGACCGCCGCCAGGGCATCCTGGGCCTTCAGGTCCCGGGCAGCCTGGACAACGCGGAACAGGTCCGGCTGGTGTTCGCCGCCGACAAGCCGGTGCGGCTGCCCCCGCTCAAGACGGGCGTCCTGCCGAGGCTCGCCACCGCGGTGCGGGCGGGCGGCGAGGCGCTCGGCTCGGTGTGGGTGGTCGACGACGGCACGCTCGCCCCGGACGCCGAGCAGACCCTGGCCCAGGGCGCGTCCACGGCGGCGCTGCTCCTGTTGCGTACCCGCGCCGCCCAGGAGCTCGCACGCCATCAGAACACCGACCTGCTGCGCCGGTTGCTGGACGGCTCGGCGGACGCCTCGACGGCCGCGCACCGCCTGGGCCTGGACGCGGTGCGCGTGGCCGCGTTCGTGCTGGACTCGGCGGCGAGCGTGCCGGACGCCGAGCGGACGTCGCTGCGGCTGCTCGACGTCGTACGCCTGCAGTGCGAGGCGCGCTACGGGCGGCACGCGTGCGTGCTTCTGGACGGCGTGGTGTACGCGCTGCTGCCCGCGTCGGGGGAGCCGGGCGCGGAGCGCGTACCGCAGGAACGGGCGGCGGGCGACCGGCGGCACCGGCGGCTGGCGGAGGACATCGTGCGCCGGGCCGGGCGGTCGCTGAGGGTGCCGGTGCGGGCGGCGCTCGGCGCGGCGGTGCCGGACCTCGGCGGGGTGGCGGACTCGCGCGCCGACGCGGATCTGGTCCTGCGGCTGCTGCACGACGCGCTGCCGGTCGCGACGGTCGACGAGGTGCGGCCCCGGGTGACGCTGCTGCGGCTTTCCGAAGTGATGCGCGAGCGGCGGGAGTTCAAGGAGGGGGCCTGGCGGCGGGTGCTCACGGCGGACGCCGAGCACGGCACCGACTACGCCCGCACCCTGGTGTCCTGGTTCGACGCCGGGTGCGACGTGGCGCGCGCGGCCAAGGCACTCTCCGTCCACCCCAACACCTGCCGCTACCGCCTCAAGCAGGCGGGCCGCCAGCTCGGCATCGACCTGGAGAACGCCGACGAACGGCTGGTCCTCTGGCTGCAGTTGAGGACCCTCACCGGGATCGACGGTGCCGCCGGAGCCGGGTTCACCGGCACGTCCCGGCCAGGGTGAGGCGCGGCACCGGCGCACTTCCGTGACGTGCACCGGTGCCGCGACCTCGGGGTGCCGGACCCAGGAGCACGACGCCCGCTGGTCAGCAGCCCAGAGGTGTGGAGCCCACGGGTCAGCGCAGATCGCGGATGAGCCGGTTGACGACCGAGTCCACCTTCTTCTCGTCGAACGACTCCGAGCCGATCAGCAGGGTCACGGCGCGCTTGCCGTCGTCGGTGACGGCGTTCCTGAGCTTGTGGCCGGTCTCCATGTAGCCGCTGTGGCCCCAGGCGACGAGGCCCGGCCCGGGCTCGTACCGCTCGACCCCCAGGCCGTAGCGCGAACCCGCGGAGTCATCCGGAATGGTCCGCTTCATCTCGGCCAGCTCCGCCGGGGCAAGGAGCTTCCCGGACATCAGCGCCGTCCAGAAGGCGTTCACGTCCGCACCGGAGGAGACCAGCGCCCCCGACGCGTCGGCCGCGGACGTGTTCCACTCCGTCTTGTCCACCAGGGTGCCGTCGCGGTCCACGTAGCCGCGCAGGTCCGGCTTGCGGATCGTGACGCGGTCACCGGGCCAGTACGTCTCGCGCAGCCCGAGGGGCTTGATGATCCGCTGCTTGATCTCGGTGCCGATGCTCCGGCCCGTCACCTTCGTGACGATCAGCCCGGCGAGGTTGTAGTTGGTGTTGGAGTAGGAGAAGCCGTCCGGGGTCCTGTCGTCGGGCGGCGGCAGCTCCAGCGCCTGCTTGACCGTCAGCAGGGGCTCGATGTGATCCCAGCGGTGCTTCTCGTCGTCCTCCCAGAACGGCGCTTCCAGGTAGTCGGGCAGGCCACTGGTGTGCTGGAGCAGCTGCCGGATCGTGATCTTGCGGCCGTCGTAGACCTTGGTGCGGATCAGACCGGGCAGATGGTCGTCGACGGTGTCGTCGAGCTTGATCCGGCCCTCGCCGACGAGCTGCAGCACGACCGTGGCCGTCCACGTCTTGGTGTTGCTGGCGATCCTGCTGTGCTCGTCGCCGACGGCCTTGCGGCCCGTCCTGAGGTCGGCGAGGCCGACGCCGTTCTTCCGCACCCCGCAGCGCGGGCTCTTCACCGTCACGCTGATCCCCGAGGCGCCAGCACCCTTCAGTGCCTTCAGCGCCGCCTGGATGGGCTTGGCGTCACACCGCGGTGACCCGGCAGGATCGGCGGACGCGGCCGACACGGCTGGAGCCGTCAGCAAAGAGGCCGTGAACGCCACGGTCACGGCAGCGCTTGTCCTGCGTCGCATGGGTGTCTCCTTCTGCATACGTGCGGTGTGACGGATGAGGTCACATGGGGTGCAGGGGGGGTAGTGGTCCGCCACTCTAAAGACCGCGCCGCGCTCGGGATTTGTCCGGGCGTCCAAGCATCGGCCCGCTGGTTTGTCCCGCTGGACCAAGATCCCGAGGGTTCGTCGTGCGTACGTTGTGTCCCGTACGCCCGCATCGTTCCGGAGCCGGTCCCGTACCCGGACCCGGTCCGCCCGCCCCGGCCTGCTCCCCGCCCCTGTCGCGCTGCCCCTCGACGCAGTGCCGCAGGGCGGCCCCCGCTCCCCGCCACGCGAAAGGTTCCGTCGTGTCTCTGGGCCTCCACCACCGCGCCGTCGTCGCCGATGCCCACAACGACCTCCTCATGGCCGTCTCCGCCCGGCCGCCGAAGCGGTGGGGCGGCTTCTTCCGGGAGCAGTGGCTGCCGCAGCTGCGCGCGGGCGGCATCGACATCCAGGTCCTGCCGGTGTTCATCGACGAGCAGTACCGCCCCGAAGGAGCGCTGCGGCAGACCCTCCGCATGATCGAGTGCGGCCACGTCATCGCCGAGGCCAACGCCGCACACGTCGCCCTGTGCCGCGACGGCGCCGACATCGACAGGGCACTCGCGGAGGGCAAGATCGCCCTCGTGCTCGCGCTGGAGAGCGCCCCGGGTGTCGACGCCTCCGTCGAACTGTTCGCCACCATGCACCGGCTCGGCGTACGCGTCGCCTCGATCGCCCACTGGGGACGTACGCCGCTCGCCGACGGCAGCCGGGAGAACGCCACCGGCAGCCGCCTGACCGCCCCCGGCGTCGAGGCGCTGCGGGAGATGGAACGCCTGGGCATGCTCTTCGACATCTCCCACCTGGGAGACGGCGGCGTCGCCCATGTCCTGGAGCTCGCCACCCGCCCGCTGATCGCCACCCACTCCTGCGCCCGCGCGCTGCGGGACCACCACCGCAACCTCACCGACGAGCAGATCCGCGGCGTGGCCGACACCGGCGGCCTGGTGTGCGTGAACTTCGTCGCGGACTTCCTGACCGACGACGAGTCGAGGGTGGGCGTCGACCGGGTCGTCGACCACATCGAGCACGTCGTCTCGGTCGCGGGGATCGACCACGTCGGCCTCGGGGCGGACTTTCTCGACGAGATCATCGCGGACCTCACCCCGCCCTGCTGCGAGAACGCCGACGACGAGGACCCCATGTTCCGCTTCCCCGGCCTGGAGGGCCCGGCCGACATGCCCCGGGTCACCGAGGCGATGGTCCGCCGGGGCCTGCCCGAGGAGGACATCCTCAAGGTCCTGGGCGGGAACATGCGGCGGCTCATGAGCAAGCACCTGGCCTGACGCCGATTCAGATCGCCACCTCAGCACGCACGCACGCACGCGCCACTTCACCACGCACGCAACGCGCCACTTCACCACGCACGCAACGCGCCACCTCACCACGCACGCACGCGGCTCCCGCCGCCGGTTCAGTGTGGTGGTCAACCCCACCCTGGAGGACTCACCCGTGCCGCACGACGAAAGCCCCGCCGCGAAGCCGGACCGGCCAGTGGCCCCGGCGCCGAGCCTGGACGCCATGCTCGCCGACCTCGAAGAACTCGTCACCTGCGAGTCCTACTCGGCCGATCACGCCGCCGTGGCCCGCAGCGCCCAGGTGGTCGCGGCCCAGGGCCGCCGACTGCTCGGCGCCGCACCCCGAACCCTGGTCACCGAGGGCGTCACCCACGTGCGCTGGACCTTCGGCACGCCGCGCATCCTGCTCCTCGGCCATCACGACACCGTCTGGCCGATCGGCTCCCTCGCCACCCACCCCTGGTCGGTGGAGCAGGGCATCGCCCGCGGCCCCGGGGTCTTCGACATGAAGGCCGGGCTCGTCCAGATGTTCCACGCCCTCGCCTTGCTGCCGTCCCTCGACGGCCTCTGCGTCCTCGTCACCGGAGACGAGGAGACCGGCTCGGACACCTCCCGCCGGCTCATCGAGGACCTCGCGCGCCAGTGCACGGCCACCTTCGTCCTGGAGCCCTCGGCACCCGGCGGCGCCCTGAAGACCAGCCGCAAGGGCGTGTCCCTCTACGACATCACCGTCCACGGCCGCGCCGCCCACTCCGGCCTCGAACCGGAGAAGGGCGTCAACGCGGCCACCGAACTCGCCCACCAACTCCTCGCCCTGCAGGGCGTCGCCGGCACCGTCACCGCCTCCACCGGGCCCGGCACGACCGTGACGCCCACCGTGATGCGTGCGGGCACGGCGAGCAACACGGTGCCCGCGCGGGCCGAGTTGAGCGTGGACGTCCGCGTACCCACCACGGCGGCGCAGGAAGCGGTCGACCGGCTCATCAAGAACCTGGAGCCGCAGAACCCCGCGGCCCGCCTCCAGATCGACGGCGGACCCAACCGGCCGCCCCTCGCCGTCGACGCCTCCCGGAAACTGTTCGCCCTGGCCGCCGAGGAAGCCGTGTGGCTCGGCCTCGGCCCGCTGTCGCAGACCGCCGTGGGCGGGGCCTCCGACGGCAACTACACCGCCGGGGCCGGATGCCCCACGCTCGACGGCCTCGGCGCGGTCGGCGACGGCGCGCACGCCGACCACGAACACGTGCTCACCGCCACCATGCCGGACCGCGCCCGGCTCCTGGCCCACCTCGTCGGAGCCGTGCGATGACCGGACCGACCCTCCCGGACGCGGCGACCCTCTTGAAGGAATCAGCCGCCGTGCACGGATCGACCATCCGCGAACTCCACGACATGGACGACTTCGAAGCGGTCAGCGTCCTCTACGCCGACATCTGGGGGAGCGAACCCGGCCACTCGCCCCTCTCGGCCGAGGCGATGCGGGCCCTCTCCCACGCGGGCAACTACGTGGCCGGGGCGTACGAGGACGGCCGACTGGTCGGGGCGTCCGTCGCCTTCTTCGGCGAACCCATAGGCACCAGCCTGCACTCGCACATCACCGGCGCCGTCATGGGCCGAGGCGTGGGCCTCGCCCTCAAGACGCACCAGCGGCAGTGGGCCCTCGCCCGTCGGCTGACGCGCATCACCTGGACCTACGACCCGCTCATCCGCCGCAACGCCTACTTCAACCTCGTCAAACTCGGCGCACGCCCGGAGGACTACCTGACCTCCTTCTACGGCGCGATGGACGACGCCATCAACGGCGGCGACGAGTCCGACCGCGTCCTCGCCGCCTGGGACCTCACCGCGCCCGCCGCGCGGGAGGCCGTCGAGCTTCCCGCCGGAGCCGTCCACGGCCTGCGCGATCACGAAGGCCGCCCGGAGACCAACGCGACCGACGCCGACATCGTCCTCATCGACCTCCCGGACGACATCGAGGCCCTGCGCCGCACGGATCCCGGCGCCGCCCGGGCCTGGCGCCTCGCCGTACGGCACACCTTGGGCGGCCTCCTCGCCGAAGGCGCCCGTGTCGTCGGCTTCCACGACCGCCGCCGTTACGTGGTCCGCCGCACCCCGTCCCACCCCTGATCCTCACCCCACTCCTGATCCTCATCCGAAGTCCCACTCCTGACCCTGATCCGAAACCGCCGCCTGCAAGGGAGCCACCCACCATGAAGACGAAGATCTCCGGCGTCGAACTGCGCCGGATCGCGATGCCGCTCGTCGCCCCGTTCCGTACCTCCTTCGGCGTGGAGACCAGCCGCGACGTACTCCTGGTCCGCGTCGTCACCGCCGACGGCGAGGGCTGGGCCGAGTGCGCGGCCATGTCCGAGCCGCGCTACTGCTCCGAGTACGTCGACGGCGCCCAGCACGTCCTGCGCGAGTTCCTGATCCCCGCCCTGCCGAAGGACGGCCTGGACGTGCAGGCGGTCGGCCGGATCCTGGACCCCTTCACCGGTCACCGCATGGCGAAGTCGGCGCTGGAGACCGCCCTCCTCGACGCCCAACTCCGTGGCGCGAACGAGTCGTTCGGCTCCTATCTGGGTGCCGCCAGGGACCGGGTTCCGTGCGGGGTCTCCGTCGGCATCATGGACTCCGTCCCCGAACTCATCGACGCCGTCGAGGCCTACATCGCCGAGGGCTACGTCCGGATCAAGCTGAAGATCGAACCCGGCTGGGACGTCGAGCCCGTACGCGCCGTGCGTGAGCGTTTCGGCGACGAGCTGCTCCTGCAGGTCGACGCCAACGCCGCCTACACCCTGGCGGACGCCCAGCACCTCACCGCGCTCGACGACTTCGGCCTGCTGCTGATCGAACAGCCCCTGGCCAACGACGACCTGGTGCAGCACGCCGCGCTCGCCAAGCAGTTGCGCACCCCGATCTGTCTGGACGAATCGATCGAGTCCGCCGCACACGCGGCCGCGGCCATCACCCTCGGCGCCTGCTCCGTCATCAACGTCAAGCCCGCCCGGGTCGGCGGCTATCTGGAAGCCCGCCGCATCCACGACATCGCGAGCGCGCACGGCATCCCCGTCTGGTGCGGCGGCATGCTGGAGACCGGCATCGGCCGCGCCGCCAACGTCGCCCTGGCCGCGCTGCCCGGCTTCACCCTCCCCGGCGACACCTCCGGCTCGCACCGCTACTTCGCCACCGACATCACGGAACCCTTCGTCCTCGCCGACGGCCACCTCGACGTCCCCACCGGCCCCGGCCTCGGCGTCGTACCACTGCCGGACGTTCTCGACGAAGTCACCACCTCTCGCGAATGGATGGCCCTGTAAGAGGCCCCGCCCGCCCGCTCTCCGGAACATCCGTGGGGCGGAAGGGGAGGCCCGTCCTATCCTGAGGCCATGGACGCAGCAGCCGCGGGGGCGGCCGTACTCATGGCAGCGCTCAACGACGCGGTGCGCGACTTCCAGTCCTACGGATACGACCAGTTCCTCGCCCACCAGGGCGCCGTCACGCCGCGCTACGGCGGGATCATGCCGCCCGCGGTCCAGGCCCATGTCTCCGTCGGCGTCTCGTTCGACCTGGTGGGCGGGGCGTGGCGTGGTGACCGGCGCGAGGCCCGGGTGGCGGTGCTGGTGGACCTGCGCGACGGGATGTTCGTCGTGACGGGCGAGGCGGGTGCCGACCCCGACCCCGGTGACGGCGACGAACTCTGGGAGGTGCTGCGGGAACTGCCCGAGGTGGAGACCCAGGACCTGGACGAGTGCGTGGCCCTGATCCGCGACTACACCGCCCGACTGTGCGGCTACACCGACTTCCTGGACGACCTCGGAGCGCCCCGTACCCCACGAAGCCCCGACCGCGTCCCCTGACCGTGCCCCGCCACGTCCGGATGACCGCGCCCCGCCACGCCCTGACGCACGGCTGACCCTGCCTCCACCGGACGGGGGAGCGGGACGGGCCCCGACGGATGACGCGACGGGTGGGGCCGCCCGCGAGGGTGAGGGCTCTCGGCGGGAAGCGAAGGGGAACCCTCGATGGACCGGTTGGATCGGGCAGGGCGGCTGGATCGGGCGGGGCGGCTGGCGGCGTACGGCGCGGCGCTCGCGATGACGCCCTACGCGTTGATCAAGATCTCCTGGGTGATCGGCGCGATGGCGGGGCTGCTGCCGATCGACGACTCGTTCGGTCCGGCCGGGTGGGTGGTGCTCAACGCCGTGACCGTCGCCATGGCGGGCACCGGGATCGCCACGGCCCTCGCCCTGGTCCGGCCCTGGGGCCTGCGCACTCGGCCTGGCCCTCGCCCTGCCCGCCTACCTCAGACGGCGTTGGCCGGACGCCTTCGCCGGTCGGGTCGGCGAGTGCGTCCGGACCGGACGGGGCACCGTCCTTGTGGCTGCCGCGCTGGATCGCCTTGACCCTCGGCTGGCTGGGATCGGGCTCGCTCTTCGCGTGGAGCGCCTGGAGGCTGCTGTTCACGTCCTACGGGGCGCTGACGCGGCCCGCCGGTACGAGGCTGCCGGAGGACCTCGCCGTCGCGGCCGTGGTGTACGCGGCCGCGGTGGCGGCGGGCGCGGTCATGCTCTCGGCGGTCGTGCGTCCTCGCGGGCCGATCGCGGCACCTCACGCCCTCAACACCGCCGCGCACAGCGGCACTTCGACGTGACGGCGCGCGGCTACGGCGCCCCGGTCCCGAACCACACCGAGTTGGCCCGGTAGGTCCCCCAGGTCACCCCCGTCCCCGCCGGTACGACCTCCTTGGCGCCCTGGCAGCGGAACGCGCCGGAGCCCGCGTACACCGTGGCCTTGGTGTCGGTCTGGTTGTCGACGCCGAGGGAGGTCCTTGTGAGCTCCAGGCAGATGCCGTCGGTGGGGTTGACCAGCAGATTGTTGGATCCGTCCGTGCCGCTGTAGTGGAACTTGCCGGTGGCGGCCTGTGCGCTGGTGGGCAGGGCGGTCGCCAGGGCCACCGCGGCACAGACGGCGAGCACGCTCCGGACCGTCCTCCTGTGTGCAGCCATGATGTCGTCGCTCCTCGGGGTCAGGCCTCAGCGCTCTCCCAGTGAGGCCTTCCACGCCGCCGCTCCGCGCCAAGAGGCGGACGGCGGCCTTCTCGGCGAGAGTCCACCGACGGTGACACCCCCCGGAAGAGACCCTTCCGCAAACCGCTCGTTCGGTGCGTGTCGAGGTACACGCACGAGCAGTCGGCGCCTCCTGGCCCCCGCCGTCCCCCTCCGCGTGTGCTCCGGCGCCGCTGCGTGCGGCCCGGCGCGACCGGCGACGACGGGCGGTACGGCCGCCGGTCACGCCCACTTCTGGTGCCGCGTGGACGCGCAGCGCAACGCCCGCAGACCCGGACGGCTGTGGTCGGCCAGGCACCTCCCCGTGACCGTGTTGCGCACCCCCACCGCTTCGTCGGCTCCCGCGACGAACAGCCACCGCTGGGACGGGTCGGCGCCGCACGGCACCGTACGCAGTCCCTTCCCGCTGTCGTCGAGGCACTTCCCCGTGGCGTGGTTGCGGAGCTGACGGCCGCCGTCGGCGGACCGGTTGACGGTCCACCACTGGTACGGCATCCCGTTGCACGCGTAGGAACGCAGGCCCTTGTCGAGGCTGTCGTCCAGGCAGTTGCCCGTGGCCCGGCTGACGAGGATCCGCGTCGCCTCGGGCGGTTTCGTCGCGTCGGCCGACGCCTCCTCGGCCCGTACGCTCCCCTCCGCGACCGGGGCCTGCCCGGAGGAACCGGTGGGCGCGCCGGAACCGGCGGCGGGACCCGAGGGCGCGGACTGGAGCGTCAGCACGGCGACGACGACACCGGCGAGCAGCCCGGCCAGGGCGCCCGCCGTCGCGAACGCCCAGCGGCCGGTGAGGCGGGCCCGGACGAGGGCGATCCGACCGGGAGCGGAGGGCGACGGCGCCGTGGGCTCGGGCGGCGGCTCCGGCCGACTGCGATCGGCCGCCTCCCACAGCGCCCGGAACTCGGTGGGGTCGCCGCCCAGCGCACGGCACACGTCACGGACCACCGGCCAGGGCGGCACGGTGTCGCCCCGGAAGTAACGGGAGAGCGAGGAGTCACTGATCCGTACCTGCTCCTCAAGGCTCCGCAACGTACGTCCCGAACGCTGCTGCAGAGCCCGCAGCGCCCCGCCCAACCGCCGTGCCGCGGCGCGGTGCTCACGTCCGCCGTGGGCCGGGGGGTGCTCGCGTCCTCCGTGGTCGGTCATCGCGAACAGCCCCCTGGATGGCCCGGCGACGGCGTCCCGCCCCCGCTGCTTCCTGCCCCGGGACGGGCGTGCCCCAGCAGGTCGGGAATGTATTGATCCCGAGAAGCCGGAAGCAAGCGGGACGCGGCGGTGCGGGACCCCGGACCCCCGCAAACTCAGGTCACCGGCCCGGGGATTCACCCCTGCGGGTGGCCGCTCACCTCTGCGGGTGACCGCGCCGGTTGTCGGCCACGTCGGCCACGTCGGCCACCCAGGCGTCCGCCGCAGTGGACGACGGCCTCGACGGCACCTCGATACCGCCGACGACCGGTCGGCCGCCCTCGAAGCTCAGACCGGCGAGGTACATGGCCCGCTGCGTGTAATCGGCGTTCCAGCCGTGGAAGACGATGCGGTCACGGCCGTCCGGGCCGGTCACCACGTCCTGACCTCCGGGCCCCCGTACGGCACCAGAGAAGCCGCCCGTCGTCATGAGCGGGGCGGACGTCTTCACGTACGGGCCGGTCAGCTTCTCCGCCACCGCGTACGCGGTCAGGTACTGGTCGCCGCGGTAGAAGTGCGCCGAATAGAACAGCACATGGCGGCCGCCGCGCCGCACCAGCGTGGGCGCCTCCACGAGCGGGCCCTCCCACTCCTGGTCCCGCTTGACCAGCGGGACCGGCTCCCCGGTGACGCGGGTGCCGTCCCAGGATGTGGGCTGGAGGTACAGCCAGGTGTCGAGGCCGCAGCAGTTGCCGTCGTTCTTCCACAGCACGTACCGCTGCCCGCCCTCGGTGTGGCTGGAGGCGTCGATCGCCCCGCCCTGCGCCGCCGGACAGATCAACGGCCCGTCGCCGACCGGCCGGAACGGCCCGTCCGGTGAGTCGGACAGCGCGACGCCGACGCACTGCTTGTCGCTCGCGCGGTCGTGGGCGGTGTAGTGCATCGTGTAGCCGTCGCCGTTGTCGTACACCTCCGGAGCCCACACCAGGTCACGCTTGGGCAGCGCCCACGCCCCGAGCTCCGGCAGCACGTCACCGCCGTCGGCCTTCCAGTGCGTGAGGTCGGCGGACGTGGCGTGCTGAATGTTCTGCGTGCTGCCGTGGGTGGCGTACGCGTGGTAGGTGCGGCCCGCCTTGACGATGTCCGGGTCGGGGAAGTCCTGGTCGAGGACGGGGCCGACGGGGGCGACAGAGGGTGCCGCGGTGGGTGGGGGAGCGAGGGCCGCGGCAGGGGCAGGTGCCTGACCGAGGCTCAGGGGGAGGGCCAGGGCGGCGAACAGGAGCAGGACCCGTCCGACAGGACGCCTGCGGGGATGAGCGCGCATCGTGCTGAGTTCTCGTCTCTCGTCTCACGGAACCGGCAAGTTCACCGGGCCAACGTGCGGAACGGCCCGCCGATACGGGTACGGCGGGGCGCGTTGCCCGGGGTGCCCGCACGACGGTCACGGCGCCTGGCGTGAGACGAGGTCCGGGAGTCAGCGGCCCGTCGCGCCGTCGATCAGTTCGCGGAGGATGTCCGCGTGGCCGGCGTGGCGGCCGGTCTCCTCGATCATGTGGGCAAGGGCCCAGCGGATGCTGGGGGCGGGCTTTCCGGGGCGTGGCCGGGGGACCGGTGCGCTGAGATCGGCGCAGCTGTCGAGGACTTCGTCGGCGCGCGCGACCGCCTCCCGGTAGCGGGCGACGACGTCGGCGACGCTGTCCGTCGGCGCGGCGCGGAACGTCGCCTGCCAGTCGGTGACCTGGTCCCCGAGGAAGATCGCGCGTTCGACGAACGTGAGGTGCTGGAGCAGGCCGAGCAGGTTCGTGCCCGACGGCACCGCGGCCGTGCGGACCTGTGGTTCGGGGGCGCCGTCGACCTTCGCGGCCATCGAGGTGCGCAGGTAGTCGAGGAAGCCGCGCAGGACGTCGGCCTCGCTGTTTCCGGTGCGGGGCGGCGGGGTGTCGCCGCGGCGGGCGCGGCGGGTGGTGGTGGCCATGGTGGTGCTCTCTCCTTCGGGGGGCGTGGTCCTGGAAAGGGCCTCGGCTCCGGGTCAGGCCGTGCGGCGGATGAGCAGGACGTGGTCGATGACGTCAGCGGTACGGCCGTCCGGTCCGGTCGCGGTCCTGCGGGGTGCGTCGGCCCGCTCGACCGTCCACGTCGCCGGGTCCAGGCCGATGCCGGCGGCGACTTCCCGCGGGGTCGGGTAGTGCGTGTCGGGGTCCTGGTTCCACGACCACGGCGCGGCCGAGCCGTGGTCGACGACCAGCAGCCGCCCGCCAGGGCGCAGCGCGTGCGCGGCCGTCCGCAGGGTCTTCGCCCGGTCCAGGGCGAAGGGGGTCTGGAGGTAGTGGGCGCAGACCAGGTCGTACTCGCCCTGCGGGAAGGACTCCTGGAGGTCGTGCCGCGCGGTGACGACCCGGTTGCCCAGGCCGTGCGCGCGGGCGAGGCCCGCGAGCCGCTCGACCGCCACGGCCGAGATGTCGACGGCGGTGACCCGCCACCCCTGGCGGGCGAGCCACAGCGCGTCACCGCCGTCGCCGCAGCCCAGGTCCAGGACCTCGCCGGGCGGAAAGCCCGGGACGATTTCGGCGAGGCGCTGGTTCGGCCGGGGCCGGGTGGCCGCCGGTCGGCCGCCGTAGACGTCTTCCCAGAATGTGACCGCGTCGTCGGTGCTCATCGAGGCTCCTTGTGTCGGGATGCGCCCAGTCTCGGCGGGCCCTGCGGGAACTGGCACGCAATCTTGCGGTTCCGGCAAGATGGGCTCGTGGACCGTGGAACTGAAGACGTACTCGACGCGGTGGGGCCGCGGCTGCGGGCACTGCGCCGCGAGCGCGGCATCACGCTCGCCGACCTCGCGGCGGCGACCGGGGTGTCGGAGAGCACCCTGTCCCGGCTGGAGGGCGGACAGCGCCGGGCGAGCCTGGAGCTGCTGCTGCCGCTGGCCCGCATCTACGACGTGCCGCTGGACGACCTCGTCGGCGCCCCGCGCACGGGCGACCCGCGGATCCACCTGAAGCCGATCGAGCGGTTCGGGATGATCTTCCTCCCGCTGTCCCGGCGGCCGGGCGGCGTGCACGCCTTCAAAATGATCATCCCCGCCCGCCCCGAACCCCTCGAACCGACCCCGCAGACCCACGAGGGCTACGAATGGCTGTACGTGCTCAGCGGCCGTCTGCGCCTGGTGATCGGCGACCGTGACCTGACGCTGCCGCCCGGTGAGGCGGCCGAGTTCGACACGGCCGTGCCGCACTGGCTGGGCAGCGCGGACGGCGGCGCGGTCGAACTGCTCATCCTGTTCGGCCTGCAAGGGGTACGGGCGCACGTCCGCGCCGGTCCCCACCGGGCTAACCTCCCCGGCAACGGCAGAGTTGATCATCACTGTTAGGTTCGTGACCATGCCCACGAAGACACTGCGGATCCCCACCCCGGACGGACAGGCCGACGCCTTCGCCGCGTTCCCCGACGACGGCGCGCGGCACCCGGGCGTGCTGCTGTACATGGACGCCTTCGGCCTCCGGCCCGTCCTGGAGGAGATGGCGCGCGAACTGGCCGGGCACGGCTACTACGTGCTCGTCCCCAACGTCTACTACCGGCACGGCCCGACACCGGTCGTCGAACTCCCCGAGCACATCGGCGAAGAGGACCGCCCAGGGCTCTTCGCCCAGCTGATACCCCTGGTCGAGGCCCACACCACCGAACGCGTCCTGCGCGACGCCGACGCCTACCTCACGTTCCTCACCGGTCAGCCCGAGGTGAGCGCGGGCCCCGTCGGCGTGCTGGGCTACTGCATGGGCGCCGTCCTGGCGATGCGCACCGCGACGGCCCACCCCGGCCGGGTGGCCGCCGTCGCCGGATTCCACCCCGGGGCCCTGGTCACCGACGCACCCGACAGCCCGCACCTCCGCGTCCCCGAGCTCACCGCCGAAGTCCACCTCGGCCTCGCCGAGGACGACATGACGCCCGAGACCATCGGCGAGCTGAACCAGGCCCTGGACTCCGCGGGCGTCGGCCACACCATCGAGATCCACCCCGGCGCCGTCCACGGCTTCACCATGGCCGACACCGCGGCCTTCGACCCCGGCGCGCTGCGACGCCACTGGGACCGGCTGCTCCCGCTCCTCGGCCGCACCCTGACCGGCGGCTGAGCCTCCGGCCGCCGCTACGCCGACGCCCCGGCCCCGCCCGTCCACGCCAGCAGTTCGTCCACGCCCCACGCGGTGACCACGCGCTCGGCCGGCACCTCGCACTCCTCTGCCCGCGCGCACCCGATGATCTGCCAGTCGAGCTGGCCGGGTGCGTGGGCGTCGGTGTCGATGGCGAACAGGGTGCCCGCGGCGACCGCCCGGCGCAGGAGCCGCCTCGGCGGGTCCTTGCGTTCGGGCCTGCTGTTGATCTCCACGGCCGTCCCGGACTCGGCGCAGGCCGCGAACACCGCGTCGGCGTCGAACGCCGACTCCGGGCGGCCCCGCCCGCCGAGGAGCCGGCCGGTGCAGTGGCCGAGGACGTCGGCGTGCGGGTTGCGCACGGCCTTCAGCATGCGGCGGGTCATCGCGGCCGCGTCCATGCGCAGCTTGGAGTGGACGGAGACGACCACGACGTCGAGCCGGGCGAGGAGTTCGGGCTCCTGGTCGAGGCCGCCGTCCGGCAGGATGTCGCACTCGATGCCGGTGAGGAGCCGGAACGGCGCCCACTTCGCGTTGAGTTCGGCCACCACGCGCAGTTGCTCGCGCAGCCGGTCCGGGGAGAGCCCGCGTGCGATCGTCAGGCGTGGCGAGTGGTCGGTGAGCACGGCCCACTCGTGGCCGAGGGCGGCGGCGGTGCGGCCCATCTCCTCGATCCCGCTGCCGCCGTCGGACCAGTCGGAGTGCAGATGGCAGTCGCCGCGCAGCAGGGACCGCAGCCGCGTGCCACCGTCGGACACCAGCGGCTTGCTGGACGCCTCCTCCAAGTCGGCCAGATACGCGGGCACTTCGCCGCGCAACGCCTCCCGCACCACCTGACCCGTCTTCGGGCCGACGCCCTTCAGCGCCTCAAGGGTCCCCGACCGCACCCGCTCGGCCAGTTCGTCCGGCGAGAGGGCGGCGACGGCGGCCGCGGCGGTACGGAAGGCGCGCACCCGGTACGTGGGGGACTGGGCGCGTTCCAGGAGGAAGGCGATCCGGCTCAGCGCCTCGACGGGCTCCATCCGCACCACCTCCCGACCGCGCCGCACCACCTCCGCCGCACCACCTTCCGATCGCGGCGCGCCTCACGCGCCGAACCACACCGTGGTGGCGTTGCAGAACTCCTTGATGCCGTGCCCGGCCAGCTCACGGCCGTACCCGGAACGCTTGACGCCGCCGAACGGGAACGCCGGGTGCGAGGCGGTCATGCCGTTGAAGAAGACACCGCCCGCCCGCAGGTCGCGTACGAGACGCTCCTGCTCTGCCGGGTCATCGGTCCACGCGTTGGAACTCAGGCCGAAGGACGTGTCGTTGGCGACGGAGACCGCCTCGTCCAGGTCCGCGACCCGGTAGACGGTGGCCACGGGCCCGAAGGTCTCCTCGTAGTGGATGCGCATCTCGGGCGTGATCCCGGACAGCACGGTCGGCTCGTAGAAGAACCCCTCGCTCAACCGCTGGTCGAGCCCCTTGGGCCGCTGTCCGCCGCAGTGGGTGACGGCGCCCCGGCGCACGGCGTCCTCGACCAGTTCCTCCAGGTCGGCCCGGCCCTGTGCGCTGGACAGCGGGCCCACGTCGGTGCCCTCGGCCGTCGGGTCGCCGACGGTCAGCTCCCGCATGCCCGCGCTGAACCCCTCGATGAAGGCGTCGTGGACGTCGGTGTGCACGATGAAGCGCTTGGCGGCGATGCAGGACTGGCCCGCGTTCTGCACGCGCGCCGTGACGGCGGTACGCGCGGCGGCCGCCACGTCGGCCGACGGCATCACGACGAACGGATCGCTGCCGCCGAGCTCCAGGACGGTCTTCTTGATCTCGTCCCCGGCGACGGCGGCGACCGCACGCCCCGCGCCCTCGCTGCCGGTCAGCGTCGCGGCGGCGACACGCGGATCGCGCAGGACGCCCTCGACGGCGCCGGAGCCGATGAGCAGCGTCTGGAAGCAGCCCTCGTCGAAGCCCGCGCGGCGGAAGAGGTCCGCCAGGTACAGGGCGGTCTGCGGCACGTTCGAGGCGTGCTTGAGGAGCCCGACGTTGCCCGCCATCAGGGCGGGCGCGGCGAACCGCACGACCTGCCAGAGCGGGAAGTTCCACGGCATCACGGCGAGGACCACGCCGACCGGCCGGTACCGCACGAACACCTTGCTCGCGCCGGAGTCGCGCACATCCCCCTCGGCGGGGTGCTCGTCGGCCAGCAGTTCCTCGGCGTGGTCGGCGTACCAGCGCATGGCCTTGGCGCACTTCCCGGCCTCCGCGCGGGCGGCCGCGAGGGGCTTGCCCATCTCCGTGGTGATGGTGCGCGCGACGGCGTCCGCGTCCTCGTCGAGGAGGTCGGCGGCGCGGTGCAGGAGGGCGGCGCGGTCGGTGAAGGGGGTCGTGCGGTAGCGCTCGAAGGTCGCCGCTGCCCGGCCCAGTCGCTCCTCGACCTCCTCGGCCCCCAGTGGTTCGAAGGTCCGCTCGGTCTCACCGGTCGCCGGATTCACCGTTGCGATGGGCATGCGCCTGCCCTCCTGGTAGGTCTCACCCGATGCTTCGACCTTGTCGCGTCGAGCCTGCGGGCGCAACGCGGAGGGCGCCTCGCACTCGGTCGGGCGGGGAGGAACGAGGTGTCAGGCCTCCCCGGCGGCGGGCCTCGCGAGGAGGCGCAGCAGCCCGGAGTGGAGTGCGGCCGTGGCGTCGGCGGCGGGGACACGGCCGGTCCGGATCTCCTCGGCCGTGGTGTGGCTCAGTGCGATCACGGCCGCGACCTGCCAGGACAGTGCGGGTGCCGGGTCGAACTCCCCCGCTTCCCGGCCGCGTTGGAGGACGCGCGCGATGCGGTCGGCGATCGGCTGGTGGCGGGCGCTGTCCTCCTCGGGCGGCGCCGGGCGGGCGCCGAGCCTGGCCAGTGCCGGGTAGGTCTCGGCGGCGCGCCAGGCCGCGTCGAGCAGCCGGAGGAGCGCGTCCGGTGCGGGGCCCTGGTCGGCGCCCGCTGCGTCCATCGCCGCCGCCACCCGCTCCGTCATGTGGTCCACGACCGCCGTGAGCAGGTCGTCCCGCGAGGAGAAGTGGGCGTAGACGGTCTGCCGGGTGACTCCGGCCGCGGTCGCGACGGCGGCCATGCCCGCGTCGGGGCGTTCGCCGAGGAGCTGGACGGCCGCGTCGAGGACGGCGGTACGGCTGCGTTGGGCGTCGGCGCGGCGCCGGGAAGCAGGAGAGGCAGGAGAGCCAGGAGAAGCAGAAGGGGGAATGCTCAACTCTTACACCTTGTCAAAGTTATCGGCTGCTCCATATCTTACAGGCTGTAAGAGTTAGTGGGGTGGTGTCGCGCGAACCGCCCCGCTTCGCCGCGCCCGGAGGGGAGCACCATGAAGCCGCTGGCCCAGAGCACGCCCGAGCAGTTCATCACCGACTTCTTCACCACGTTCCACGAGCAGGTCGTACGGGGCGACCACGACCCGGCCCCCGCCATGGCCCGCTTCTACACCCCCGAGATCATGATGGTCAGCGACGGCATACGCCTCGACTGGGACAGGCTCCTCGCGCACATCCGCCCCGTACGCAAGAACCTGGCGGCGGACGACGAGGCCCGGTTCGAGGTGCACGAGGCCATCGCGGACGGCGACCGGATCGCGGCCCGCTTGACGATCCACGCGGCGACCCGCAAGAAGCGGGTGGCCACGGAGGTCATGGCGTTCTACACCTTCACGCCCGACGGCCGGATGACCGAGTCCCACGGCTTCTCCCGGATCGTCGCCGACGAGCCGACGGATCCGGAGCCGGAGCGACGGGAGTAGGGGAGGGGCGTGGCCGCGCAGGGGGGCCCCCAGCGGCG
>NZ_JBHXTE010000078.1:0-25140 GCF_042677545.1 Streptomyces sp. NPDC127108
GAATCACCCGGAGCGGCGCGGCCCTTGCCATGCGCCGATCAGCTCGTCCGTCGTGGTGACGGTGGCGACCAGGGCGAGGGTGTTCTTGACGACGGCGGGGGTGTACTCGGCGGGGACGCCCGCGATGGCGTCGGCGGGCACGACGGCGGTGTAGCCGAGGTTCACCGCGTCGAAGACGGCGTTCGGTATCGCCACGTTGGCCGAGACCCCGGTCACGACCAGCGTGCGGCAGCCCAGATTGCGCAGCAGCGCGTCGACGTCGGTGCCCGCGATCGGCGACAGGCCGTGCAGGCGGCGTACGACGAAGTCCTCCTCCGCGACCTCGATCGGCGGCGCGATCCGCACGGCCGTCGTGCCGGACAACTGCTGCACGGGCAGCCGTTCGGCGGCGCGGAAGAGCCGCGCGTTGCGGTTGGCGCCGCGCCCGTCGGGACGGCGCTCGGCGACGGCGTGCAGGACCTGGACACCGCCGAGGTGTGCGGCGTGCACCAGCCGGGCGACGTTGGCGAGCGCGCCGGACGAGCGGGCCTCCTTGGCGAGTTCGGGCAGCGCGCTGTCGGTCCCGACGACGCCCTGCTGGCACTCGACGGTCATCAGGACGGTGCTCACGGGGTCGACGATCTCCTTGAGCTGTGCGTACGACGGCATGCTTCCCCCTGTCGCGGACCATGGGCCGACCGGTGCCGCGCGCCTGCGGGACGGCGGTGTCCCGCGGGCGGAGATCGCGGTGCGCGGGAGGCTAACCGGCATTGCGTCACGACGGAAGACACCTCATGCTTCTCTGACGCTCTGTCAGTTATGCGGTCGGTGACGCGATCGGCACTGCGGTCGGCCACGAGCTCGGCCCTGCGGTCAGTCGTGCGATCGACCACGCGACCTGAGCGACGAGACGGGCCCATCGCCAACGGGAGGACGACGCATGGCCACCACACAGCGGCGCGGTCGCCGGATCATGATGACGCCGGAGGAGCTGGACGCCTTCCTCGCCGCCGAACGCACCTGCCGGGTCGCGACGGTGTCCGCCGACGGCGCCCCGCACGTCAGCGCGCTGTGGTTCGCGTGGGACGGCACTTCCCTGTGGCTGTACTCGGTCACGCGCAGCAAGCGCTGGGCCGAGCTGCGCCGCGATCCGCGCGTCGCCGTGGTCGTCGACGCCGGTGAGCAGTACGGGGAGCTGCGCGGCGTGGAGCTGACCGGCGCCGCGGAGGTCGTCGGCGAGGTGCCGCGCACCGGGGAGCCGTGCCCCGAACTCGACCTGCCGGAGCGGATGTTCGCCCGCAAGAACTTCGGCATGGAGGAGATGGTGCACGACGGTCGGCACGCGTGGCTCCGGCTCACGCCGGACGCGATCGCCTCGTGGGACTTCCGGAAGCTGGCACAGCTCTAGCCCTGGACTTCCGGAAGCCGACGCGGCTCCAGTCCTGGGCTTCCGCAAGCCAGCGCGGCTCCAGCCCTCGGACTTGCCCAAACCGACGCCGCCTCCAGCCCCGGGACTTCCCCAAGCCGACGCCGCCCCGGACTCCGCCCGCCGGGTCGGCGCCGCTTCACCCCAGCCCGGCCCCCGCCACCCGCAGCGCCTCCACGGCCGCCTGGATCGACGGCCGCCGGTCGGCGTCCGCGCGCCACACCACGTACACGTGCCGCCGCACCCGGTGCCGCACCGGGACCGTGCGCACGCCCGCCGGCATCGGGTCGCGGCCGAGCCGAGGCGCCACACAGACCCCGAGCCCGGCGGCGACCAGCGCGAGCTGTGTGTGGTGTTCCTCCGCGCGGTGTCCGATGCGCGGCTCGAAGCCCTTCGCGCGCAGCGTGAACATCAGCCACTCGTGGCAGAACTCGCCCTCCGCCCACGTGATCCACTCGTCGTCCGCGAAGTCCTCCAGGTCGACCTCGGCGCGGTCGGCCATCGGGTGGGCGACCGGCATCGCGACGTCCGCCGGGTCGTCGATGAGCGGTGCCTTCATCAGGCCCTCGGGCACGGGCAGCGGCTTGTTGTACCAGTCGAGGACCACCGCCAGGTCCAGGTCGCCGCGCACCACGCCGTTCACCCCCTGCTGCGGCTCCAACTCCTGGGCGCCGACGCGCAAGCCGGGGTGGCGGACGCGCAGGGACGACAGCGCGGCCGGCAGGAGCCCGCGCATCGCCGTCGGGAACGCGGAGATGCGCAACTCGCCGACGGCCTGGCCGCGCTGCCGCTCCAGGTCCGACTGGGCCAGCTCGACCTGGGAGAGGATGCGCGCGGCGTGCTCGGCGAGCAGCCGTCCGGCGTCGGTGAGGCGCACGCCCCGACCGTTCTTCGCGAGCAGTTGCTGGCCCACCTCCCGCTCCAGCTTGGTCATCTGCTGGGAGACCGCGGACGTGGTGACGTGCAGGCCCGCCGCGGCGCCGCTCACCGATCCGTGCCGGGCGAGGGCGTCGAGGGTCCGCAGGCGCTCCAAGTTCAACATGTAAGCGATGCTACGCGATACCGGGAAAGAAATCTCGCTTGTGCTAAGAAGTCCGATGCCCCATGGTGGCGTGCATGAGCACCTCCGCGGCCCCTTCCGCACCGACCTCCACCCCCGGGCCGACCGTCCCGTCGGACCCACGCACCCCACGTCCGCGGGGGCCTCGAGCACGGGAGGCCGGGCGCCGCGCCCTGGACTGGCGCGTCCGCTTCGCCGTCCTGTCCCTGATCTGGGGCTTCAGCTTTCTCCTGATCAAGGTCGGCACGGAGGGGTACGCACCGTTCCAGGTCACCTTCGGGCGGCTCTTCTTCGGCACGGCGGTGGTCGCGGCCGTCCTGGTCGTCAAGCGGGAGCGACTGCCGCGCTCCCCGCGCACCTGGGCCCATCTGGCGGTGGCGGCCCTGCTGCTCAACGCCCTGCCGTTCTCCCTCTTCGCCTACGCCGAGCTGACGATCCCCTCGACGCTCGCGGGGATCTGCAACGCGACGTCACCGCTGTGGGGCATGGTCCTCTCGCTCGCCGCGCTCTCCGAGGACCGCCCGACGCGACGCCGGGTCGCCGGGCTGGCGCTCGGCTTCGTCGGGGTGCTCACGGTGCTCGGCGCCTGGCAGGGCTTCAGCGACCTGGAGCCGCGCGGCACGGCGATGGCGCTGCTCGCCTCCCTGAGCTATCCGATCGGCTGGATCTACGTCCGCCGCACACTGGCGGGCTCCGGCCACTCGAACCTCTCCCTGTCGGGCGCCCAGCTCCTCGTGGCCACGCTCGAACTGGCCGTCGTGACGCCCCTGTTCACGTCCGTGCCGTCCCACCTCCCGGTGGTGCCGCTGCTCGCGATCGTCGCCCTGGGCGCGCTCGGCACGGGCATCGCGTTCCTGATCCAGTACGGCATCGTCGCCGAGGTCGGCCCGACGACGGCGCAGATGGTCACGTACTTCGTCCCGGTCATCGCGACGGCGGCGGGCGTCGCGGTGCTCGGTGAGTCGCTGACGTGGACGACGCCCGTCGGAGCCGTCGTCATTCTGGCGGGCGCGGCACTGACCCAGTCGAGGCCGAGGGCCCGCGCACCCCGGGGGACGTAACGCACGCCGGGGGACGCGGAGAGCCCAGGATCGCGCGCCCTCACCTTCTCCCTCTCAGCCTCTCCCTCTCAGCCGTACCTCCGCGCGGGCACCGGGCCGACAGCCGCCGCGACCGCGTCGGCCACCGCCTCGATGTCGTCGCCGGACAACGCGGAGACGGTGATCCGCACCCCGGGGGGCGATTCCAGGCGGTACCGCGCGCCGGGCGAGACCGCCCAGCCCGCGTGCAGCAGGCTCGCGACCACACCGGTCTCGTCCGGCACCGGCACCCACACGTTCATCCCGCTGCGGCCGCGAGCCGCGACCCCGCGCGTGGCGAGCGCGTCGATCAGCGCGTCCCGTCTGCGTCCGTACGCCGCCGACACCTCCCGCGCGTCCACCGCCCCGTCCTCCCAGAGGCGCACGACGGCCCGCTGGAGCACCTTGCTGACCCACCCGGGGCCCAGGCTGATCCGCCCCTGCACCCGGTCGACCGTCTCCGCGTCCCCGGTGAGCACGGCCAGCCGCAGGTCCGGGCCGTACGCCTTGGCGGTGGAGCGGACGAAGGCCCACGCGCGCGTGGCGCCCGACAGGGTGTGCAGGGGCAGGTCGACGATGCCGTGGCCGTGGTCGTCCTCGACGACGAGCGCGTCCTGGTGCGCGGCCAGGACCTCGCGCACGGCACGCGCGCGTGCGGCGCTGGTGGCGGCCCCCGTCGGGTTCTGGGCGCGGCTGGTGACGACCAGGGCACGGGCGCCGGACCGGAGCGCCCGCTCCACGTCGTCGGGCAGCGGCCCGTCGTCGTCCACCCGGACCGGGACCGGCCGGAGCCCGAGCCCGGACACGAGGTCGAGCACGCTCCCCCAGCCCGGGTCCTCGACGGCGACCGCGTCGCCCATCTTGAGGCGCACGGCGAGCACCCGCTCGATGGCGTCCAACGCCCCGGACGCGAGGGCGACCGGCCCTTCCGGCACGCCGTCCGCGTCGAGGGCCGCACGCGCGCGGCGCCCGAACTCCGGCACCACCGGCGCCTCCCCGTACAGCGCGGGAGCCCGGTCCGCCTCTGCCGCGGCCGCCGCGAACGCCCCGGCGAGGGGTGGCAGCAGGGCCGTGTCCGGGTTGCCGCTCGACACGTCGCGCACACCGGGCGGCACGTCGAGGCGGACGTAGTCGCGGGCCGTCGTGGCGGGCTTGCTGCGGACACGGCTGCCGCGCCGACCGGCCGTCTCGATCACGCCCCGCTCGCGCAGCGTGCGGTACGCGGCCGCGACCGTATTGGGATTGACGCCCAGCTGGACCGCCAACTCCCGCATCGGAGGCAGCGATTGCCCCGGCTCCAGCGCGCCGCCGCTCACCGCGCGCTCGACGCTCGACGCGATCTCTGCTGCGCCGCGCCCTTCGATCGGATACTCTCCTAGCACAAAGAACATTATGCACTAGTACAAAAGTGCCCGCAAGGCGCGACGAGACGACCCCGACCCGCAGCACCCCCGAAGTGATGGAGAAGGCCATGGAGACGACGACGCAGCCGGCCGCGCCGGACAGCGCCCCCTACACCCCGACCGACCGCACCGTCCCCACGCGTTCCCGCGACCGCGCGGCCTACGACCGCGAGCTGGTGCACGCGATACTGGACGAGGCGTACGTCTGCCACCTCGGCTTCGTGCGCGACGGCGCCCCCGTGGTCCTTCCGACGCTGTACGGCCGGGTCGGCGAGCGTCTCTACGTACACGGCTCGACGGGATCGCGGCCCCTGCGGATGGCGGGCTCCACGCCGGACAGCGAGACGGATCCGGGCCTTCCGGTGTGCCTGACGGTCACCCATGTCGACGGTCTCGTCCTGGCCCGCTCGGCCTTCCACCACTCCATCAACTACCGCTCCGTGGTGGTGCACGGCATCGCGCGGCAGGTCACGGACCCCGAGGAGAAGCGCACCGCCCTGGACTCCCTCGTCGACCACGTGGTGCCCGGCCGCGCCGCCGACTCCCGCCCCGCCAACGCCAAGGAGCTGGCCGCGACCGCCGTGCTCTACCTGGACCTCGACGAGGTGTCGGCGAAGATGCGCACGGGCGCCCCGAGCGACGAGCCGGAGGACCTGGACCTGCCCTACTGGTCCGGTGTCGTCCCGCTCCGCAAGGGCTACGACCCCGTCATCCCGTCGGACGACCTCGCCCCTGGCATCGCGGTGCCCGACTATCTGTCCGAGGTCTGACATGGTGCTGCTCGTCCACCCGTGGGACGCACCGGCCTCGGACACCGAGTGGCAACGGTGGCTGGCCCAGCACGACTTCGGGCAGCTCGCCGTGAACGGCCTGCCGGGCGAGCCGCCGCACATCCAGCCGACGCACTTCGTGTACGACCCCGACACCGGCCCGCGCGGCCGCGTCCTGCTCCACCTGGCGCGTCCGAACCCGCTGTGGGCGGCCCTTGAGGCGAACCCGGACGTCGTCCTCAGCGTGGTCGACGACTATGTGTTCGTGCCGGGACCGTGGGGCGCCGCCCCGGACGTCCCGCCCGAGCACGGCGTGCCGACCAGCTTCTACGCCGCCGTCCAGCTCCACTGCACGGCCCGGATCGTGGACAACCCCGCCGCGAAGGCCGAGCTCCTCAACCGCCAGGTCGGCCACTTCCAGCCCGACGGCGGCTCGGCGCCGACGGCCGTGGGCGAGGAGCCGTTCGGCAGGCTGCTCTCGGGCATCCGGGGGGTGTCCCTCGACGTCGTCGACGTACAGGCGAAGTTCAAGTACGCCCACCACAAGCCGCTGGAGGTGCAGGACCGGATAGCGGCGGGCCTGAAGGAGCGGGGCGGCCCGCGTGACGAAGCCGCGCTGGCCCACCAGTTGGGCGGGCGCGCGGCGACGTAGGAGCCGGGCGGGCGGGGCGCGGGACGGCGGGGCGGCCGCCGCACGGCACGCCCCGCCTCCCCCGCCCCGCTATCCCGTCACGCCCCTTCCTCCCGGCCCCGCCCGGTCGCGCGCGCCTCCGCCCCCGCGAGCCCCGTGACCGCCGCGAGCATCAGGAGCGTGCCCGCGACAGTGGCCGTGTTCAGTTCCTCGCCCAGCAGGGCGACGGCGATGGCGGCCGCGCTCACCGGCTCCAGAAGCATGATCACGGAGACGGTCGCGGACCGGACGACGGCGGCTCCGGCGAAGTACAGCGCGTACGCGAGCGCCGTCGGCACGGCGGCGATGTAGAGCAAGCAGGCCAGCACGCGCGCGGGTTCGGCCGTGTGCGGCACGAGGCCCTCGGCGGCGGCGAGCGGCAGCAGACACACCGACACGACGGCGAAGGCCCACATCGTGTCGCCGGAGGAGTCCGCCCCGCCGTCGCGCCCCCACCACCGGGTCAGCAGCGTCATGACGGCGTACCCGGCTGCCGACACCAACGCGAAGGCGACACCCCAAGGACGTACGGCGGCGTCCCCGCCGCCGACGAACAGCACAGCGAGTCCGGCGAGCGCGCCGCCCACCGCGCAGCTTCCACCGAGCCCGAGCCGCTCCCCCAGGGCGAGACGGGCGCCGAGCGCGATGAGGACGGGCCCCGCGCCGAGCGTGACGACGGTGCCGACCGCGAGCCCGGTGGCCTCCACGGCGGCGAAGTAGGCGGTCTGGAAGACGGCGAGGGCCACGCCGATGACGGTGAGCCGCAGCGCCCGGCGGCGGCGCGGCAGACCGGCACCGGAGCGCGCGGCCCGGCGCGGCCGCGCGAGCCGCGCCCCGAGCAGCAGCAGGAAGCCTCCGGCGCAGCGCCAGAAGGAGAGGGCGACGGGCCCCATGTCGCTGTCCGAGAAGACCAGCGACGCGGCGGCTCCGGCGGTGCCCCAGGCGGCACCGGCGATACCCAGGTACAGGAGGCCGCGCCGGACGGAAAGACCGGACGCAGCAGGTGAATCGGTCGACGCGGTGGACGCGTTCGACATGCTTGACACGCTCGACACGTGGAATTCTCCGCAGAGGTTCAGGAGGAAGACCGCGTCACGGGCGCACCGGCGCACCGGCACCCGTAGAGAGCCGTGGGTGCGGGGACACGCTCGGGGGAAAGCCCGGCGACGCAGGTCCTGGACTGGCGTCTGCGGGCAGCACCGTCCACCCGGCCGATGGCCGGGCGTGATCCGTGAGAGGCCCGCGCGCTAGGGCCTGTTCGGCGGATCTTCGCGGAACAGCCCGCGGCGTCTGGTGCATGCTCTCGGCGTGCGCCCGGATCGCCCTCGTACTGGACGTACTCGGGTGATTCGGGCGTGCGGCGAGAGTGCGTGCCAGGCGTCGCGGGCCCGCGAAGATCCGCCGGACAGGACCTAGGCGGCGGGAGGCGGAAGGACGAGCGCTCGTGCGTGCATGATCGCCACCCTAGGCGGCACTGCCGCTCGTCGACAACTCCTCTTCGGAGTCCGAGACGCGGACCACGGGACTCTCCGGCTTCGCGGGTGTCGCCGACTGCGCGATGAACGCGCCCACCAGGACGATCGCGCCCCCGGCGAGCTGCGGCGCCGAGAGCTGTTCGCCGAGCATGACCCAGGCGAGCACGGTCGCTATGACGGCTTCGAGGCATGCCACGACGCCCGCGACCTGCGGCGAGAGCCTGCGCACGGACACGACCCCGGTGACGTACGCGACGACGGTGGCGATCAGCACGATCCAGCCGAGGAGCGCCCAGGCGGGCACCGCCGAGCCGTCCATGTCGGCGCTCCCGGCCAGCACCTGCCAGTCCATGCCCCAGGGGCGTGCGATGACGGTGAGCAGGGCCGTGCCGACGAGCAGCCCGTACGCGATGACGCCGAGCGGGTCCGGTGCCTCGTCGCCCGCGTCGCTGCCCTGGTCGGACAGGACGAAGTAGCCGACCTGGCAGCAGGCGGCGCCGAGCGCGAGCAGCAGTCCGACGGTGTCGAAGCTCAGGCCCGACCAGACCTCGACGACGCAGGCGAGTCCGCCCACGGCGAGGACCACGCCGAACGCGGCGGCCTTGGTGACGGGCCTGCGCTGCACGAACCGCACCCAGCCGAGGACGAGGGCGGGCGCCAGATATTCGATGAGCAGGGCCACACCGACGGGGATGCGAGAGATCGAGGCGAAGTAGCAGGCCTGCACACCGGCGACGGCGAGGAGCCCGAAGCCCGCGAGCAGCGCGGGCCGTTGCCGCACCAGCGCGCGGTGCCGCCAGGCGACCGGCAGCATCACCAGGGCGGCGCCCGCCACCCGCAGCCACACCACGTGCAGCGGGTCGAGGCCCGCCTCGATCAGCGGCTTGGCCGCGACACCCGAGCCGCCGAACGCGAACGCCGAGAGGAGCGCGAGGCCGAGGCCGAGCCCCCGCCCGCGCTCGGCACGCCCCTGGGGGTTCCCCCGCACACGCACCTGCGGGTTTCCCCGCGACTTCTCCTCAGACCCAAGCACCGGCACATGATGACAGGCGACGTCATGACCGTCACCCTCTTTGACCACTGTCTCAACCGGCGGACAGCGGCTGCCCCCAGAGGCTTCGAGCACGCGGGACACTTCGAGTACGCGGGACATGCGGGGGCTGTCGGCTCACCAGCCGTCGCCGGGGCACCGGCCGCCGTCGCTCACCAGCCACCGCCGGGTCACCAGCCGGACTCGCACCCCGTCTCGCACCCGTTCTCGATCCGCAGCAGCAACGCGTCCACGTCCACACCCGCGCGGCGCAGCACCTCGACGGCCCGGCACTCGGCGTCGGCGGCCAGCGCCGCGAGCAGGTCGACGCCCTCGGCCTGCTCTTCGCCGCGCAGCGTGGCGCGGTCGGACGCGGCCTCCATGGCACCGGCGGCCGCGGGCGAGAGAACCGTTTCTTTGGCCGCCGCCACCAGCGGCACCGCTCCGGAGTCCTCGACGGTGCCCTGCCACTGCAGCCCGTAGCCGATGCTGCGCTGGACGAGATAGCCGAGCAGCCGCGCGACCTGCGGGCCGCCGTCGAAGACGGACCGTACCCGCGGCTCCTGTTCCAGGAGCGAGTGCAGCAGATGCGCGGTGTCGACCTGCCGGTCCCCGTCGCGCACGGCCCGTCGGCGCGCACCGGCCATCACCGAGGCCAGCGCCACGCTCAGGCCGGATTCGATGTCTGCTCGGTTCGGGCCGGGTTCGGCGCCCTGGGGGGTACGGCTTTGCACATCCCCCACCCCATCAGTCTCCAGGGGCAACGGCATCGGCGGCGGGAAGCATTTCCCCGTCCGACACAGGTTGGGGATGGCCGAATAGGTTGTCCTCCTTACGGATGACTTCCGACTGTTTTCCCAGGTGGGGCGCGCGCCGCCTTGCTTCACGCCGGGTGCGCAACCACCGCGCACCGGCGCTCGTCTGTCAGAGGCATGGAGAGCAGGTGCTGGATGGTCGCCCTCCTGGCCATCGACGGCAGGCAGTACGTGTACCGGGTGTACGCCCCCGCGGACGCGCTGCCCGCCGACCTGTTCTGGGACGCCTGGCACTGCCACGACGAGGGCCCCTTCCCGCGGGCTCTGGACCTCTTCGACGCGGCGGTCATACAGCGCGTGGGCTGAGGAGGGGCGCTGCGGCAGCAGCCCGTACATGGCGAGAAGCAGCCGCACTCGGCCACGCGCGCGCCCGCACCCCCACCACCCGCGCCCTACGCCCGCTCCCCCACCACCACGGTCGCGTACAGCTCCTCATCCGTGACCACCCTCGGCACGAGCCCCGCCGCCCCGACGGCCTCGACCGCCGAAGGCACCTGGCGTTCGCTCGTCTCGAACAGCAGCCGTCCGCCCGGAGCCAGCCACCCCGGCGCGTCCGAGGTCACCCGTCGCAGTACGTCGAGGCCGTCCGCGCCCCCGTCGAGGGCCACCCGCGCCTCGTGTTCGCGCGCCTCGGCGGGCAGCAGGGCGACCTCGTCCGTCGGGACGTACGGAACGTTCGCGAGCAGTACGTCGACGCGGCCCCGGAGCCGGGCGGGCAGCGCTTCGTAGAGGTCGCCCTCGTGGACGTGCCCCCGGGCGGCGGCGACGTTGCGGCGGGCGCAGGCCACGGCGGCCGGGTCGATGTCGGCGGCGTGCAGTTCGACGCGCCCGAGGGCGGCGGCGAGCGCGGCGCCCAGCGCGCCCGAGCCGCAGCACAGGTCGACGACCACGGCGCCGGGCCCGGCGAGCGAGGCCGCCTCGCGGACCAGGACCTCGGTGCGGCGGCGCGGCACGAAGACGCCCGGGTCGACGGCGACGCGCAGCCCGGCGAACTCGGCCCACCCGAGGACGTGTTCCAGCGGAAGCCCGCTCGCCCGCCGCGTCACCATGGCGTCGAGCTGGTCCGGCCCTCCGGCGGCGGCGAGCAGCAGGTCCGCCTCGTCCTCGGCGAACACACAGCCCGCGGCACGCAGCCGTGTCACGACGGCAACGTGGTCTGACCAGGGCATCAAGGGCCTTCCTGCGGTCCGGGCAAAGAAGCCAACCCTACCCGGCGGCCAGATCTGACGATCCATCAGTATTGAATGTTCCGGGGCCTGGGGATACGTTCCGCGACACCGTGGCTGCGCCCGGCGCAGCACCCGACGAGAAGGGGTGGTCGCATTGGCCGAAGTCAGCGCGGAGGCACGCATCGAGGCACCGACGGAGAAGGTCTGGGCGCAACTCACGGACTTCACCTCGTACGCGCGGTGGAACTCCACGCACACCAGCTTCCCGAAAGGCGGCCCCGAGACCCTGGAGGCGGGCGGCACCTTCACGGAGAACATGAAGCTCATGGGCTTTCCGGCCGAGGTCGCCTGGACGATCGTGGAGGTCGAGACGGCCCGCGTCTTCGCGATCAAGGGGAAGGGCCCGATGGGCGTCGACGTCAGCACCCGCTACACCCTCGAAGCCGACGGCGACGCGACGAGGATCCGCGCGAACGGCGAGTTCTCCGGCGCCGCGGTGAGCCTCATGGCGGGCAAGCTCAAGGACTCGGCGACAGCGGCCATGAACGAGTCGCTCCGCAAGCTGGGCACGCTGGTGACCTGACCTTCGCGCGCCGGGGGCACGACGACAGCGAGGCGCCCCGCGCAGCACGCGCGGGGCGCCTCACCAGCGGTGCGGGCGGCGAGCCCGCTCCGTGTCAGTCCTCATCGGCAAGGATCAGGTACAGCTTCTTACGGGCGTCGTTGATGACCGTGAGCGCCTTCTCGCGCTGCTCCTTGGAGCCGGTCTTCCAGACCTGGCCGAACGCCTCCATCAGGCCGAACCCGGCCTGCCGGATCTCGGTGAGCGCCTCGAAGTCGACCCCGCGCCCGGCCTCTTCCCAAGGGGCGTCCGGGCCCTCGTCCGCCGCTTCGCGGCCGGAGTCGGTGAGCGCGAACAGCTTCTTGCCGCCCTCGCTCTCACTGGCGATCAGACCCTCGTCCTCCAGGAGCTGGAGGGTCGGGTAGACCGAGCCGGGGCTGGGCTTCCACGCCCCGCCGCTGCGCTCGGCGATCTCCTGGATCATCTCGTAACCGTGCATCGGCCGGTCCTTCAGGAGGGCCAGGATCGACGCGCGCACATCCCCGCGCCGCGCCCTGCCCCGGGGTCCGCCCCGGCCACCGCGCCCGCCGCCCCAAGGGCCGCCGAACCCGGGCCCGAAGGGGCCGAACGCCGCACGCCGGCCCTCGAACCCGCCCCGGTCCTCGCGACCGGGTCCGTACGGGCCGCGCCCGCGTCCATGACCGTGCTTGTGCTCAAAACCGTGGGAACGCATATCGATCATTCCTTTCATCGTTGCCCGCCCTCGTGGCGAGCCCTGCGCGACATCGTCGATCAATGACATCGTTGATCAGTCGCGATGCTTCAACGATATATCGGAACTGTTCGGTCGGCAACCCCTCCCGACGAGTGCTTGTCACATCCACGGGTCCGCCGGTGTCTTCATGTCGAACAGGCCACGAGGCCAACAGGCCGCCAGGCCAGCGGAAATGGAGAAGTCGATGACACCGCGCATTCCGAAGGCGGAGCTGCCCACCGAGATCCGCGAAGGCATGATCAAGCAGCTCGGCGCCGTGGCCGAGCCCGTCGAGGTGGTGTGGCACAGCCCCGAGGTCGCCACGTCCAACTTGGAGTTCTCGGCCAGGTTGGGCGAGTGGGACGCGGCCGACGCGAGCCTCAAGTCGTTCGCGCACATGGCTGTCGCGTCCCAGGTCGGCTGCGGCTGGTGCCTCGACGTCGGCTACTTCCAGGCGCTGAACGAGAACCTGGACCCGGCCAAGGCGAGCCAGGTGCCCCGCTGGCGGGAGTCGGAGGTGTTCACGCCGCTGGAGCGGGACGTCCTGGAGTACGCCGAGGCCATGACGAACACGCCGCCGACCGTCACCGACGAGCTGCACGCGGGCCTCCTCGATCGGCTCGGCGCGGCGGCGATGGTCGAGCTGACCGCGTACATCGCCTTCGTCAACATGGCGACCAGGAACAACAACGCGCACGGGATCTCGTCGCAGGGTTTCTCCGATGCCTGCGGGATTCCCCTGGCCGCGCGCCCTCAGCACTCCGGCGCGGCGCTGTCGTCGTGAGGACCGAGGACCCGTTCGTCACCCATCGCAGCCTGCTGTTCACCGTCGCCTACGAGATGCTCGGGTCCGCGGCCGACGCGGAGGACGTGCTCCAGGAATCCTGGCTGCGGTGGGCCGACGTCGACCACGCGCACGTGCGTGACCCGCGGGGCTACCTCGTCAGGACCGTCACGCGGCAAGCCCTCAACCGCCTGCGCACGCTGTCGCGCAGCCGCGAGGACTACGTGGGCGAGTGGCTGCCGGAACCGCTGCTGACCAGCCCCGATGTCGCCGATGACGTCGAGCTCGCGGAGAGCGTCTCGATCGCCATGCTGACCGTCCTGGAAACGCTCGGGCCCACCGAGCGGGCGGTGTTCGTGCTGCGCGAGGTCTTCGAGATGCCTTACGGGGAGATCGCCGAGGCCATCGGCAAGTCCGCGGTCACGGTGCGGCAGATCGGACGGCGGGCACGCGCGCACGTGGCGGCCCGGCGACCCCGGGCACAGGTCAGCAGGGCCGAGCAGCAGGCCGTGACGGAGCGGTTCCTGCTGGCCCTGCGCACCGGGCGGCTGCAGGAGCTGATGGAGGTCATGGCCCCGAATGTGGTCATGATCGCCGACGGCGGCGGGATCGCGGCCGCCGCGCTGACTCCGCTCCACGGGGCCGACCTCGTGTCGACGGTGCTCGCGCGCGCGAACCAGGTGACGGCGTTCGAGACGACCACCGTGTGGCTCAACGGCGCACCGGCGGGCCGGTTCGAGATCGAGGGCGAGCCGACCGCGGTGAGCCTCGTGGTGGAGGACGGGCGGATCACCCGGATCTACCTGATGAGGAATCCCCAGAAGCTGACGCGCCTCGATGAACAGGCCGAACTCGCGCGGTAGGCCCATCGCCACACCGGCATGGTGAGTGGTCCCGGCGGAACGACCGCCCGGACCACTCACCACCGCACACGGGCCGAAGGTTGGGGCCAGTCGAAGCGAATTGGCCTTGGCGACGCCCGCGATTGGCCTTCTAACGTCGTCCCATGACGACAGCACCGAGCACGCGGATCCGTATCGTCGACGCCTTCGCCGACCGCCCGTTCACCGGCAACCCCGCCGGCGTCGTACTCCTCGACGCGTTCCGGGACGACACCTGGCACCAGCACGTGGCCACGGAGGTCAATCACGCCGAGACGGCCTTCGCCCACCCCCTGCCCGCGGGCGGCGAGGCGGACTGGGCGCTGCGCTGGTTCACGCCCGCCACCGAGGTCGACCTGTGCGGCCACGCCACGCTGGCCACGGCGCACGTCCTGCACACCACGGGCGCCGCCACCGGCCCCGTGCGCTTCGCCACCCGCGCGGGCGTGCTCCGCGCCACCGCCCACGCCGACGGCACCCTCACGCTCGACTTCCCGACGGCCCCGCTCACCCGGGCCGAGCTGCCGGAAGCGGCGGTCGAGGCCCTGGGCGCCCGGCCGGTCGCCGCGTACGACACCGGCCCGCACCTCGGGGACCTGCTGGTCGAACTGGCCGACGAGAAGGCGGTCCGCGCGCTCACGCCGGACCACCGGGGCCTCGCCCGGCACTCCGAGCGCGGCGTCATCGCGACCGCGCCCGCCGAGGATCCCGGCCGGGGGTACGACTACGTCTCGCGCGGCTTCTTCCCGCGCGTCGGGATCGACGAGGACCCGGTGACGGGCAGCGCCCACACCGCCCTGGCCCCGTTCTGGAGCGAGCGCCTGGGCCGCACCGACCTGACCGGCCTGCAGGCCTCCCCCCGCTCCGGCATCGTCCGCACCGCGGTCCGCGGCGACCGCACCCTCCTGACCGGCCGCGCGTTCACGGTCATCGAGGGCGACCTGCTGGCGTGACGACGGCGCGCGCGCTCGCGGGCCTCACGCCGTCGGCAGCCACCCCACCTTCCCCGCGAGCAGCGCGTAGCCCACGAACGCCCCGATGTCGAGCAGGGAGTGGGCCACGACGAGCGGCCCGACCCGGCCCCACCGCCGGTACAGGTACACGAACACCACGCCCATCGCCATGTTCCCGATGAACCCGCCGATGCCCTGGTACAGGTGGTACGAGCCGCGCAGCACCGAACTCCCGATCAGCGCCTTCGTCGGACTCCAGCCCAACTGGTCCAGCCTGCGCAGCAGATACCCGACGACGATCACCTCCTCCAGGATGGAGTTCTGCAGCGCGGAAAGGACCAGAACGGGGTACTTCCACCACACGTCGGGCAGGTCCTCCGGGACCACCGTGAGGTTGAAGCCGAGGCCCCGGGCGGCCAGATAGAACGCGATGCCGGTGGAGCCGATGACGGCGGCCACCGCCGCACCCCGCCCGAGGTCCGGCCAGGGGCGGCTCCGGTCGAAGCCGATGGCCCGCAGCCCCGAGCCCTCGCGCAGCAGGAAGTGCGCGACCAGGGCCACCGGCACCAGGGCGGTCGTGATGCCGAACAGCTGCCAGGCGAGATCGAGCCACGGACGCCCCGGCGCGGCCGACGAGTTGAGGGTCGCCGCCTGGTCCTTGAGACCGCCCGGCCTTGTGACCGAGCCGATAAAGCTGATCAGCGCGGACACTCCGCTCGCGCCCAGTGAGAGCGCCAGGACGAGCACCGTCTCGTCCCGCAGGAACCGCCGCGAGGGCCCCGCCTCAGGAATAGAACCGGCCATTGGCCCCGGCTCCGCTTGCACTCCTGCCTCCAGTTGAGTAATCCCGCCTCATCCCCGTCTCCGTGCCGCTAGGGTCTCGAAAGAACTTACGAACCACGCGTGCGACAGGCCGAGAGGGACGGACGCCGACCGTGGCGCACCGTCCCCTTCATCCTCGTTCATCCTCGTTCGTTGCTTTTCATCGCTTCGTCGCAGCTTCATCGCACGGGGAGGGGAGCACCGCCATGGGACGTCACAGCTTGCCCGATGGGCGCGGGACGGCGGCATCCGACCCACGTCCACGGAGTCGCGGCCGCACCGTCGCTCTGGTCACGGCACTCGTCCTGATCGTCGCGGCGGGCGCCGCGGTGGCGGTCCGGGCCGGGTTCCTGCCCCTCGGCGGCTCCTGCCGCGACGACGCGGTCCGCCTCGACGTCGTCGCCGCGCCCTCCGTCACCCCCGCCCTCAAGGACGCCGCCGACCACGTGCGCGACCGGGGCGTCACCTCGGACGGCCACTGCATGGACATCCGCGTCGCCGCACGCGAGCCGCACCGGGTGGCCGACGAACTCCGCCGCGACAGCGCGAAGGCGGCGTACGACGTGTGGGTGCCGGACTCCCACGTGTGGGTGCAGCGCGCCGGGATCGGCGGCAGCCAGGCGAAGGTGTCCCCCGCGGGGAACATCGCCTCCTCGCCGATCGCCGTCGGCATGCTGAAGCCCGCCGCGGAGGAGCTGGGGTGGCCGCGCAGTACGTACACCTGGGGTCGGTTGGCGGGTGCCTCGGGCCGCGAGGACGCGCCGCGGCTCGGCACGGCGGACCCGGCGCGCAGCGCGAGCGGACTGCTCGCCCTGACGAGGCTCGGCGCCTCCGCGCGGGCGTCCGGCGCCGAGGACGCCGACACCCGGGCCGCCGCGACGGCCAAGGCCCTGGCGTCCCGCACGTCCGACAGCGACAGCGGGCTCCTGGACACTCTGGTCCGCGACCCCTCCGGCGCCGAGCGCGGCGACCCGCGTCGCAACGAGGCGCTGATCCTCTCCGAGCAGGCGTCGTTCGCGCACAACGCGTCCGCCGACGAGGAGCACGAGCTGGACCTCTTCTATCCCGAGGACGGCTCACCGTCCCTCGACTACCCGTACACGCTGATCCGCGAGAACGACCTCTCCACCGACCAGAGCCGGGCGGCGCTGCGCTTCATGACGCTGTTCGGCGAGCAGGCGGGCCGGCGCATCCTCGCGGAGCACGGCTTCCGCACGGACGGGGCTCGGCCGTCGGCCGAGCTCGTCACGGCGGCGGGCGGCCGCACCCCGCAGCCGTACGCGCGGGAGCCGGGCGAGGCGCCCTCCGACAAGGAGGTGCAGGAGGCCCTCGGCATGTGGACCATCACGGTGCAGCGCGCGCGGTTCATCACCGTCGTCGACGCGTCGGACTCGATGCGCCGGCTCGTGCCGGGGCGCGCCGAGTCCCGCATGGACGTCACGAAGGCCGCCCTGCTGCAGGCGCTCGCGGGTTTCACGGACGACGACGAGATCGGCCTGTGGGAGTTCGCCGTCCGTCTCGACGGCGCGCGCGACTACCGCGAGCTGGTGCCCACCGGCCGCCTCGGCGACCGCAAGGGCGACGGCACCCAGCGCGACCGCCTCACCAAGGCGTTCGGCGCGCTGCAGCCCGTCCCCGGCGGGGCCACCGGGCTCTACGACACGACGCTGGCCGCGTACGAGAAGGCACGCGAGGGCTACGCACCCGGCAAGTTCAACACGCTCGTCCTGCTCACCGACGGCGTCAACCAGGACCCGGGCAGCGTCTCGCGCGCCGAACTGATCTCGCGCCTGCGCGCCCTCGCCGACCCGGAGAAGCCGCTGCCGATCATCGCCATCGCGGTCGGCCCGGACGCCGACGAGCGGGAGGCCGACCAGATCGCCCGGGCCACGGGCGGCTCGGGCCACGAGGTCGCCGACCCCGCCCAGATCCACTCGGTGATCCTCAAGGCGATCGTGCAGGCGGGCGCCCAGCGGTGAGGCACGCCCACCCGGCGGTCCGGCACGCGCGCCCGGCCGTCCGGCAGCGCGCCCACCCGGCGGTGCGGCGGCGCGCCCACCCGGCGGTGCGGCACAGCATCCCCCGCCACCCCGACTACCCCAGCGGCAACGCCGGTTCCGGCAGCCCCACCGGCCACGTGTGCACCGGCTCGCCCGTGTGCATCAGCTCGCAGTAGCGCCGCGTGGTGGCCGCGAGCGCCGCGTCGCGCTCCAATCCGCGCTCCAGGGCCCGGTGGTAGGTGGCGGACTGCCAGGAGGCCCCGTTGACCCGCCTGCGACATCGCTCCTCGATCACGCCGAGGTACAGGTCCCGGTCGGCCGGCTCCACCCCCCACGCGTCGAGCCCGGCAGCGGCCAGCGGCAGCAGCTCGTCGCGTACGAGATCGACGGCGGCCACCCGCGTCGTGCCGCCGTACCGCCCCCGGCGCGGCCACTCCAGGCGCGCCTCGATGCCGTAGCGGCAGGCGGTGTCGAAGTTGCGGGCCGCCGCGTCGAACGGCAGCCGCGACCACACCGGCCGCGCCTCCTCGGCCAGCGCCCGCACCACGCCGTAGTAGAAGGCGGCGTTGGCGATCACATCGGTCACCGTGGGCCCCGCGGGCAGCACCCGGTTCTCCACCCGCAGATGCGGTACGCCGTCGGCGATGCCGTAGACCGGGCGGTTCCAGCGGTACACCGTGCCGTTGTGCAGGGCGAGTTCCGCCAGTTGCGGTACCCCTCCGGCGTCGAGCACGCGCAGCGGGTCCTCGTTCTCGCACAGCGGTATCAGGGCCGGGAAGTAGCGCAGATTCTCCTCGAAGAGCTCGTAGGCGCTGGAGATCCAGCGCTCGCCGAACCAGGTGCGCGGCCGCACCCCCTGCGCCTGGAGCTCGGGCGGCCGGGTGTCCGTGGACTGCAGGAACAGCGGCGGCCTCGACTCGCTCCACAGCTCGCGGCCGAACAGGAAGGGCGCGTTGGCGCCCACCGCGACCTGCGCGGCGGCGACGGACTGCGCCGCGTTCCACACATCGGCGAACTTCCCCGGCGTGACCTGGAGGTGCAGCTGCACCGACGTGCAGGCCGCCTCCGGCACGATCGACGAGGACGTACACGTCAGCCGCTCCACGCCCTCGATGTCGAGCACGAAGCTCTCGCCGCGCGCCGCCACGATCTGGTCGTTGAGCAGGACGTAGCGGTCCACGTCGGAGAGGTTCGCGGACACCAGGTCCTGGCGCGACAGCGTCGGCAGAATGCCGATCATCACGATCCCCGCATCCACCTCGTTCGCTTTCCGGTGGGCATAGGCGAGGCCGGTGCGCAGCTCTTCGGCGAGCCGGTCGAGAACACGTCCGCCCAACCGGTGCGGGGCAATGTTCACTTCTAGATTGAACATTCCGAGCTCGGTCTGGAAATCCTGACTCGCGATGCGTCTGAGAACTTCCGCATTCATCATTCTCGGCATGCCGTCGGGCCCCGCCAGATTCAGCTCTATCTCCAGGCCCATCAGATTCTTGGGCCGGTCGAACCGCTGCTCCTCGAGGAGCCGGGCCAACGCCTGGAGGCACTGCTGGAGCTTGATCCGGTAATGGTGGCGATCGGACAGGTCGAACGTTCCTGCCACGACCTTCTCACCCATCGAAGCGTCCCTCCTCGGAGCGGCCGCCGGCGACCCGGCCGCTGTGTACGGGGGATGATGCCCAGCCGATGTGATCCATAACGCCCCGTGCGGGACCATGGAGAAGTACCCTTGAGCGAGTTGCCGTACGGCACATTCACCAGGCATGACGAAGTGCGCAGTTTCCGATCCTCGACTTGTGGTGAAGAAAACCAACGAGAATCGGCCGACCGCGACTGCGGGGAATGCCTAGGTCAGCGCTCGGCAAGCGATCCGGAACCGGGAGAAATGCCACAGCAGGGCGACCGGATATCGACTTGCCCGCGATATTCGATGCGGCTAGGTGAAACACTCTCTGAACACCCGTCGTATAAACTCCGCGGTTGAGGCAGAGAGTTGGCGCTCGCGGTCCCCCTGCCCCCGCCCCTCTGGCCCAGAGCTGACAGCGCCGTCCGCACCTGCCCCCGCTCAACTGTGCCTGTCGAATGAGAGAGGCGACCCACTATGCCCCTGTCTGTCCCCCCGGCTCCCGCGCCCGCCCTGCGCAGCGTCCTCGCGGCCCTCGGTTCCCCGACCGCCGTCCGCGGGGCCCGCACTCCGGTCCTGCGCGCCACCCAGGGCCCCACGAGTGCGGAACTGCCGCTGCCCGTCCACGAGCTGGACCGCGTCACGGCGACGGGCACGTCCCCGACCAAGCTCACCGGCTGGCGCTTCCTGATCCGCTGCGACGAACGCGTGGTCGCCGCGGCCGACACGATGCTCACGCCGGACGGCTGGGCCTTCTCGCACTTCTGCGAAGGCCCCTACATCGCCTCCGCCGAACTGGCCCTGCGGCACGCCGAGACCATGCCGAAGCCCTACCAGCCCCGGCTGCTCTCCGTGCCCGAGCTGTACATGCTCATGCTGTGGCTGCACGCCGACTGCACGGACGACGGCGCGAGCGGCCCGCTCGCCCCCACGGACATCCTGGTGCCCCTCGCCCCGGCGCCCCCCGGCATCGCGGCCCACCGCCCGCACCGCGCCGCCGACCTGCTCCCGGTGCTCACCCACCGCCTGGCCCCGGCCCCGCTCCTGGGCTCGCCCGCCTGACACCGCCACCCCCAAGCCCTGCCGTGCCCCGCCGCCCCGCCCGGGCCGCGGGGCACGGCTGTGACCGGCACGGTCGCCGCCGGTCAGGGCCCCGTCACCGCCCGTTCCACCCCGCCCAACCGGACTAGCCCACTTCGGCTATCACGAACCACCCGAAGAGACAGGGGAGTTGGGCTGAACCGTCCGGGCGGGTGATACGTCATTAAGCAGTAGGAACCGCTGCAGCAAAATCCCTGCGGAATGACGCCCGTAGGGCAACACTGGACCGGACCGACAAATAACGGGGGGCGGCGATGAACACCGCATCGAGCCGCAAGACAGACGTCACGACCATCACCACGCAGCGAAAGAACCCTTCCATGTGCCAGCACCAGCCACCGTGCCCGACAGCCGAATCCGCCGACCGGGAAGCCGCGTTCCTCGTGGCACACCACCCGGAGCAGGGATGGAGTCTGCTGTGCAACGGCGTCCTGCTCTTCGAGGACACCGGTGAGCTGCTGCCGAACGGGGAGATCATCGCCCCGCATCGACCGCTGGGCACCAGCCAGGTGATGACGGCCGCCTGAGCCGTCCACCACGCACACAAGGGCCGGCCCGGACATCCTGTCCGAACCGGCCCTGACTCATGTGCGCCGCGTGTGCGCGGCGTCGCGGTATCAGTCCTCGTACGCATCCAGCGGCGGGCAGGAGCAGACCAGGTTCCGGTCGCCGTACGCCTGGTCGATACGGCGCACCGGCGGCCAGTACTTGTCCGCTGCCACCACTCCGGCCGGGAAGACGGCATCCTCGCGGCTGTAGCCGTGCTCCCAGTCGCCGCCGAGCGCGGCCGCGGTGTGCGGGGCGTTGCGCAGCGGGTTGTCGTCGGCGTTCCACTCGCCGCTCGCGACCTTCTCGATCTCGCCGCGAATGGCGATCATCGCCGCGCAGAAGCGGTCCAGCTCGTCCAGGTCCTCGCTCTCCGTCGGCTCGATCATCAGCGTGCCGGCGACGGGGAACGACATGGTCGGCGCGTGGAAGCCGTAGTCGATGAGCCGCTTGGCGATGTCGTCGACGCTCACGCCCGTGGACTTGCTCAGCGGACGCAGGTCGATGATGCACTCGTGCGCGACGAGCCCGCCGGGGCCGGTGTAGAGGACCGGGAAGTGCGGCTCCAGGCGCTTGGCGATGTAGTTCGCCGAGAGCACGGCGACCTGCGTGGCGCGCTTGAGTCCCTCGCCGCCCATGAGGCGCACGTACGCCCAGGAGATCGGCAGGATCCCCGCGGAGCCCCAGGGCGCGGCGGAGATGGGGCCGACGCCCGTCTCGGGACCGGCGGCCGGCTGCAGCGGGTGGTTGGGCAGGTACGGGGCGAGGTGCTCGCGCACGGCCACCGGGCCGACGCCGGGGCCGCCGCCGCCGTGCGGGATGCAGAACGTCTTGTGCAGGTTCAGGTGCGAGACGTCGCCGCCGAAGTGGCCGGGCTTGGCGAGGCCCACCAGGGCGTTGAGGTTGGCGCCGTCGACGTACACCTGGCCGCCCGCGTCGTGCACCTGCGCGCAGATGTCGGCGACGTGCTCCTCGAAGACGCCGTGCGTGGACGGGTAGGTGATCATCAGGACGGCGAGCTGGTCGCGGTGCTGCTCGATCTTGGCCCGCAGGTCCTCGACGTCGATCTCGCCGTCGTCGGCGGTCTTCACCACGACGACCTTCATCCCGGCCATCACGGCGCTCGCGGCGTTGGTGCCGTGCGCGGAGGACGGGATCAGGCAGACGGTCCGCTGGTCGTCGCCGTTGGCGCGGTGGTAGCCGCGGACCGCGAGCAGTCCGGCGAGCTCGCCCTGCGAACCGGCGTTGGGCTGCAGCGACACCTTGTCGTACCCGGTGACCTCGGCGAGCCGCTCCTCGAGCTCCCGGATCAGCGTCAGATAGCCCTGCGCCTGCTGGGCGGGCGCGAAGGGGTGCAGCTGGCCGAACTCCGGCCAGGTGACCGGCTCCATCTCCGTGGTGGCGTTGAGCTTCATGGTGCAGGAGCCCAGCGGGATCATGCCGCGGTCGAGCGCGTAGTCCCGGTCGGCGAGGCGGCGCAGGTAGCGCAGCATCGCGGTCTCGGAGCGGTACTGGTGGAACACGGGGTGCGCGAGGAAGTCGTCGGAGCGCAGCAGACCGGCGGGCAGGCCGTCCGCGACGGACGCGTCGAGCGCCTCGATGTCGGCCTCGACGCCGAACGCGGTCCAGATCGCGGAAAGCTGCGTCCGCGTCGTGGTCTCGTCGCACGCGAAGGACACCTGGTCGGCGTCCACGAGGTGGATGTTCACGCCGCCCTCGCGGGCCGCGGTCACGATGTCGGCGGCCTTGCCCGGCACGCGGACGGTCAGCGTGTCGAAGTACGCCTGGTGCACGACCTCGACGCCCCCGGCCTGGAGGCCCGCGGCGAGGATCGTCGCGTACCGGTGGGTGCGCCGCGCGATCGCCTTGAGCCCCTCGGGCCCGTGGTAGACGGCGTACATCCCGGCCATGACGGCGAGCAGCACCTGGGCGGTACAGATGTTGCTGGTCGCCTTCTCGCGGCGGATGTGCTGCTCACGGGTCTGCAGCGCGAGCCGGTAGGCCTTGTTGCCGTCGGCGTCCACGGACACGCCCACAAGGCGTCCGGGCAGGCTGCGGGCGAACTTCTCGCGCACCGCCATGTAGCCGGCGTGCGGGCCGCCGAAGCCCATCGGAACGCCGAAGCGCTGGGTGGTGCCGACGGCGATGTCCGCGCCGAGCTCGCCGGGGGATGTGAGCAGCGTGAGCGCCAGCAGGTCGGCGGCGACAGAAACGATTGCTCCCAGGTCGTGGGCCTGGTCGATGAGCGCCTTGATGTCGCGTACGGCACCGGAGGCGCCCGGGTACTGGATCAGCACGCCGACCACGCCGCGCTCGGCGACGTCGGCCGGGATGCCGTCCGTCAGATCCGCGACGACGACCTCGACGCCGGTCGGCTCGGCCCGGGTCTGGATCACGGCGACGGTCTGCGGCAGCACGTCGGCGTCGACGAGGAAGACGCCGTCCTTGACCTTGCCCAGGCGCCGGGAGAGCGCCATGGCCTCGGCGGCGGCGGTGCCCTCGTCGAGCAGGGAGGCACCGGAGGTGGGCAGTCCGGTCAGGTCGGCGACGACGGTCTGGAAGTTCAGCAGCGCCTCCAGGCGGCCCTGCGAGATCTCCGGCTGGTAGGGCGTGTACGCCGTGTACCAGGCCGGGTTCTCCATCACGTTCCGCAGGATCACCGGCGGCGTGAACGTGCCGTAGTAGCCGAGCCCGATCATCGAGTCGAGCACCTGGTTGCGGTCCGCGAGGGAGCGCAGCTCGGCCAGGACCTCGGCCTCGGTCCGCGCGCCGGGCAGCTCGAGGGCCTCGGCGTTCTTGATCACATCCGGCACCGCGGCGGCCGTCAGCTCGTCGAGCGAGCCGTACCCGACCTGGGCGAGCATCTTGGCGCGGGCTTCTGCATCGGGTCCGATGTGCCGCTGTTCGAAGAGGATTCCCTGCTCCAGCTGCGAGAGCGGAGTACGAGGAGTGGCGGTCATTGCGGAGGCCTCCTGGTCTGACACGACCTGCGAGGGGCACCACGGCGCGGGTACCCGGACGGCCTCCCCCTCTGTCATCTCAACCTGAGAGCTTCACAGCTCCGCCCGAGGGCAGCGCTGCTTTCACCGTCGGTGAGGAAGGGTTCCGAACGTGCCCGCCCGACGCCCGCCCTGCTTTCCAGAGTGACCTCGTCCGTGCGGTACATGGGCCTGAGAGATTCCGGGGAGGAGTTGCTCCTTCGGCGCCTCCGGTGCTGCCACCGAAGAGCTCTCCCGCACGGGGTCAACAGCCACTTGCCAGCCTACCAGCGACGACCGCGACCGATCCCTCGAGTGGCCGCCCGCCTCGATGTGCTCTTTCGTAGTGATGACGAGCGAATTCTGGACGAGCACGTGCGAGTACGTACGAGTGCGGATGAGCAGGCACAAGTGCGCACAAGCAGGTACGAGCACGAACGACTCGCGACCAGTTGGAGGGCCCGTGCAGACCGACATCGATCCGCGCAACCTGATCGGCCGCAAGGCGTTCGACCGCGACGGGGCCAAGATCGGCACAGTCGACGAGGTCTATCTCGACGATGCCACCGGTGCGCCGGAGTGGGCGGCCATCCGGACGGGGCTGTTCAGCAGGGACGCCTTCGTCCCCCTGGAACCCAGCGAGCTGGTCGACGACGGCACCCTCCGGGTCCCCTTCGAACGCGCCCTGATCAAGGACGCCCCGGACTTCGGCGTCGGCCGCCACCTGTCCCCGGAACAGGAGCTCCAGCTCTACCGCCACTACGGCCTGGACCTGGCCCCACCCCCACCCCCGCCGGACACGGACTTCGGCCACACGTCCATGTAGCCAACGGCCCCGGGGCCCGTCACGGGCCCGTCCCGGCTCAGCCGGGGGCACCGGGGTCTGGCTGCCTTCTTCGGCCGGGGGCGCCGCCGAGGTGACTGCCGTCTCCGGCTGGGGCCGCTGCCGGGGCGCTCACGGCGCCCCCGACACCTCCGGCGCCCCGGCCGCACCCGTCCACTCCACGCGCCCAGCCCTTCCATGCTCCCCGGCAGCCGCAGTCCCCCCAGCAACACCGACACCCGCAGAAGCCCGCGCAGTGCCGCCACCATGCCCCAAAGCCACCGCACCCCCGACAGGCTCACCCTCCGCGCCCTCCGCGCCCTCCGCACCCCGGGCCCCCACCTCCACGCCCCCCGCCACCAAAGGCAACGGATCCGAAGGCTCCAGTTCCGGATCATCCGTCCGGAACGTCCGCACCCGCCCCGGCCCCGACCCCGGC
>NZ_JBHXTE010000079.1:0-24997 GCF_042677545.1 Streptomyces sp. NPDC127108
GGGCCGCGGGCCGCGGCCGCCGCCGGGGGCGGGTGTGGGGGGGGCCCGGGCCCCCGCGGCTGGGCTGGGCGGGGTTGGGGAGCCCCCGGCAAGGCCCCACCCCCACCCCCCCCGCAATCAAGGAGAACCCGTGCCGGAAGGGCACACGATCCACCGGCTGGCGGCCGACCACCGGGACCGGTTCCAGGGCCGGAGGACGACGGCCAGCAGCCCGCAGGGCAAGTTCTCCGACGGCGCGGCCCTGGTGACGGGCAGGTCCCTGGACACGGCGGAAGCCCACGGCAAGCACCTCTTCCTGGGCTTCACACCCACCGGCTGGATCCACATCCACCTGGGCCTCTTCGGCAAGGTCACCTTCGGCGGAGCCCCCGCGCCCCCACCCACGGACACGGTCCGCCTCCGCCTGACGAACGACACCGCTTACATGGACCTGCGCGGCCCGACGACGTGCGCCCTGATCACGGACGAGGAGAAGCAGGCGATACACGCCCGCCTGGGCCCGGACCCGCTGCGCCCGCAGGGCGAGGGGAACGACCCGGAGACGGCCTGGCGCCGCGTCTCCCGCAGCCGCACCACGATCGCCGCGCTCCTCCTCGACCAGAAGGTCGTCGCGGGCGTGGGCAACGTCTACCGCGCCGAGGTCCTGTTCCGCCACGGCATCGACCCGTACACGCCGGGCAAGGACCTCACGTACGCCCAATGGGCCGCGATCTGGGCGGACTTGGTGGACCTGATGCGCGAGGGCGTCCGGCACAATCGCATCGACACGGTCCGGCCCGAGCACATGCCGGAGGCGATGGGCCGCTCGCCGCGCGTGGATGACCACGGCGGCGAGGTGTACGTGTACCGCAGGGCCCGCCAGGCCTGCCACATCTGTGGCGGCGAGATCCGCACCGCCGATCTCGCCGCCCGCAACCTCTTCTGGTGCCCGACCTGCCAGCCACAGGGCCACCGCCCGTAACCAGCCCCGGCCCCCGGCCGAGACCAGAAAAGGGTTCCACCACCGTGTTCGACCACCTCAGCGCCGAGTTCGCCTTTGCCGCGGCGCTGGAGCCCGTCTAGAAGCCGTGGGGCAGCCACGGGGCGACGGGTGAGCCGAAGGCCAGGCCCGCATCCGCCGCCGCGCCCTCGCGCAGCTCGCGGACACGGCCCGCCGCGGTGAGCTGGGAGAGCGGGACGCCGCCCAGGTAGAGGGAGCCCAACTCCCGTGCGGGAAGGGCGAGATCGGCGGGGGTGCCGTCGTCGACGCGCTTGCAGGAGGCGCCCGTGGTGTCGCCGGTGAGGCGCCAACGGCCGTGGTTCCAGGGGCAGAAGGAGTCCTCGACGTCGAGGACGACGTCCACCGGCGTCTGGTACGTGCGGGCTTCGAGGGCGGCGCCGACGTCCACCAGGCGTACGTACAGCGACTCCCGGGTCCGCAGGTCGCAGCGGCGCACGTTGGTGACGAGCTGCGCCACCGGGTCGTCCACCGGGCGGTTCAGGGCCAGGACCGTCGACGTCAGGTCGATGCCGAACAGGAAGCGCCACAGCGCGGCGTACGCCGCCGGGTCCAGGGCCTCCACGTCGTGCACCTTGACCGTGCCCTTGGGGCCCTGGGCGTCCCACTCGGGCTTGACCGCGTAGAACGCGAACCCGACGACCTCGCCGTCGCGCTCGGCGAGCACGCACTGCTGCGGCGACGCGCCGTTGCGGTCGGCCGGCGGGTCCAGGGTGACCAGGCGCTCCCAGCCGGGCCGCCGCGCCATCATGCCGGGGCGGCCCGGCACCCGCCGCGCGTACACCGCCTCACAGGCGGGCAGGGCCTTGGCGGGCGTCTCGTAGCGCAGGCGTACGTCGTCGGTGCCCGGCGGGACGGTCAGGCCCACCCGGGTCGTGTCGATCTCCATGCGGTGGTGGAACGAACCCGCCCCGTACCCGAACCGGCCGTAGATCTCCGGCTCCGACGCGGTCAGGACCGCCACCGCCTCGCCGCGCTCCCGCACGTCGTCCAGCTGGCGCCGCATCATCGCCGTGAGCAGACCGCGCCGCCGGTGCGTGGCCGCCACGCTCACCATCGTCACGCCCGCCGTGTCCACCACCGCGCCGCCCGGCACCGACATGCGGAAACTGAACGCGCCCGCCGTGCCCACGCAGGTCTCGCCGTCCCAGGCGCCGATCGAGCGCTCGCACTCGGTGAGGTCCCGCCACAGCTCGCGCTCCTCCGGCGCCTCGGCCACACCACCGAAGGCGATGTCCAGAGTTTTGTACCACTGCTCCCAGTCGCTCTGGCTCAACTCCCGCAAGTCTGCTGTCATATGCCATGCCTACCAGGGCTCCAGGGGCGCGGCGAATTGTTTTCCGCGTACCGGAACGCGCGTGTGGACGCTGGGTGTGGAGATACGGGCGAGGTGCCCCTGAAGGGGGACAAGAGGTACCTCCCGTGCGAAGTGCCTGGCCCGGTGGATAGGGTCCACGAGCAATGGCGGTACGACGAGAAGGGCGCGAGCGGCGCGAGCAGCGTGCGCGGCGTGCCGAAGCCGAGACGTTCCCGGCCCGCATGAAGAAGCGGCTGCACCGGGCGCGCATAGGCCTGCGCAAATCCGGTGTCGACTACTTCCGGGGCGACGGCTCCGACTGGGTGGCACTCGCCGCGCTCCTCTTGACCGTCCCTGTCATCACCGCGTGCACGATCGTCAACCCGGTGTGGTTCTCGCCCGCCGCACTCGTGCTGCCCATCGTCGCGGGCGGCCTGCTCCTGCGGCCCTCCAGCCTCCTCGGTCTGTACGCCGCCTCCGCGGCCGCCCTCATCGTGGAGTCCGTGCAGCTCGGCCCCTACACGGAAGGGCCCGCCCGGGTCACCCCCGGCACCGTCCTCGCCGTCGCCGCCTGCGGCTTCTTCGGGCTCCTCATCGCCCAGTTCCGCAGCCGCGTCGGGGTGCCCTGGCGGGGCGGCGGCACCATGCTCTTCGACCTGCGCGAGCGGATCCGGGTGCAGAGCAAGCTCCCCAAGCTGCCGCGCGGCTGGCACCGCGAGATGGCCCTGCGGCCCGCCGGGGGCCAGTCCTTCTCCGGCGACTTCGTCGTCGCCGCCCGCACCAACGGCGGGCGCACCCTCGAAGTCGTCCTCACCGACGTCTCCGGCAAGGGCATGGACGCCGGGTCGCGGGCGCTGCTCCTCTCCGGCGCCTTCGGCGGGCTCCTCGGCTCCCTGCCGCCGCACGCCTTCCTGCCCGCCGCCAACGGGTACCTGCTGCGTCAGGACTGGGACGAGGGCTTCGCCACCTCCATCCACCTCGTCCTCGACCTGGAGACCGGCGACTACGAACTCCTCTCCGCCGGGCATCTGCCCGCCCTCCAGCTCAGCGCCGGGACCGGCCGCTGGGAGGAGAAGTCCGGCGAGGGTCCCCTCCTCGGTGTCTACGACGGGGCCCAGTTCGACCCCGTCAAGGGGTCCCTGCGGTCCGGCGACGTCCTCATGCTCTTCACCGACGGCATCGTCGAGGCCGCCGACCGCGACATCGCCGAAGGCATCGACCGCCTCACCGGCGAGGCCGACCGCTACGTCCCCGGCGGCTTCCACGGCGCCGCGTGGCACCTCATCGAGGCGGTCGCCAAGGACGTCAACGACGATCGGGCGCTGTTGTTGATCTGCCGCGACGCGTGAGCTGGCCGGGGGCCTCGGGCGGGTCCCCGGTGCGGGCGGGCCGGGGTCCCCCACGGGCTCCCACCCGCCCGCCCTGACTTGTCGTTCGTCCGGGTGGTCGGCACAGCCTGCCCGCCGCCCGGCACCCCTGTATCGGCGCTCCGCGCCTCGTCCTCAATTGCCGGACGGGCTTTCTCCCACCCGCCCGCCCCCACCAGTCGTTCCACCGGGGCAGTCGGCACCGTCTGCCCGGCCTGTCGGCACCTATCAGTCCGCCTCGGCGTAGTTTTCAGCCCGTCCGGCGATTGAGGACGAGGCGCGGAGCGCCGATAGCGGGGGTCCGGGGGCGCAGCCCCCGGGTTCGGGAAGGGGTGGGGTTGGGGAGCCCCCGGCAAGGCCCCCACCAGCCCCGACGCCCCAAGGTGGGGGAAACCCCACCCCACACTCGCCGGGCCGCCTCATGGTCGCGGACCCCCCGCACTCCGTACGTTCGATGCATCGACCACGCACGAACGACGGAAGGCCACACGCCATGGGGCTGCGCAAGAAGAAGCAGCGGCGAGACGAGTCCACCATGGACCAGCACGCGGGCACGGCCCCGACGGCGTCCGACTGGGCCGTGGAGCTGCGCGCGGTCCGCCGCCAGTACGGCCGCGGCACCGGCGCCGTACACGCCCTGCGGGGCATAGACCTGGCCCTGCCGCGGGGCAGCTTCACCGCGGTGATGGGCCCGTCCGGCTCGGGTAAGTCCACGTTCCTGCAGTGCGCGGCGGGCCTCGACCGCCCGACGGACGGCAGCGTCCGCCTCGGCGGCACCGAGATCACGGGGATGAGCGAGAACAAGCTGACGGCCCTGCGCCGCACCCGCCTGGGCTTCGTGTTCCAGGCGTTCAACCTGCTCCCGTCGCTCACGGTCGAGCAGAACGTGCTGCTCCCGATGCGCCTCGCGGGCCACCGCCCGGACCACCGCAGGGCGGCCGACATGCTGTCCCGGGTGGGCCTGGGCGACAAGGGCAGGCGCCGCCCCGGCCAGCTCTCCGGCGGCCAGCAGCAGCGCGTGGCGATCGCCCGCGCCCTGGTGACGTCGCCGGACGTGATCTTCGCGGACGAGCCGACCGGCGCCCTGGACACGACCACGGCGGGCGAGATCCTGAACCTGCTGCGCTCGGCCGTGGACGGCATGGGCGCCACGGTGGTCATGGTCACGCACGACCCGGCCGCGGCGGCGCACGCCGACCGCACCCTGTTCCTCGCCGACGGCTCCATCGTCGACCACCTGGAGGGCGCGTCGGCCGCGCGGATCGCGGACCGGATGACGACGCTGACGAGGGCCGCGGCCCCCGCTTACGCGGGAGTGGCGGCATGAGCTTCGTGCCCAACGGTCTGGCCCGCGCGGCCGTCCGCTTCAAGCCCGCCGCCTTCGTGGGGACGTTCGTCGCCCTCGCGATGGCCGCCTTCATCGTGTCCGCGTGCGGCATCCTCCTGGAGACCGGCCTGCGCGCCTCCGTACCACCGGTGCGCTACGCCGACGCGCCCGTGGTGGCCGCCGCCGACCAGAAGTCCCACTACGTGACCGGCGGCAGCGACGACCGCAGCGACAACGGAGCGCCGGTCACCGACCGGGCCCGCCTCGCCGACTCCCTGGTGGCGAAGGCGGCTTCGGCGCCCGGCGCGCGTACCGCCGTCGCCGACGTCACCTTCCCCGTCAAGCAGGGGAACGAGGAACTGACCGCGCACGGCTGGGGCTCCACCGCCTTCACCGGCGAGAAGCTGTCGGCGGGCCGCGCGCCCGGCGCCGGGGAGGTGGTGCTCGCGGGCACCGGGGCCCGGGTCGGCGAGCGCGTCACGCTCACCACGGCGGACGGCCCGCGGGACTTCCGGGTCTCCGGCGTCAGCGGCGGAAGTGGTGCCAGTGGTGGCAAGGCGTCGACGGCGTGGTTCGCGGACTCCGAGGCCGTGCGGATCTCCGGGCACCCCGGCCGCGTCGACGCCATCGCCGTGCTGCCCAAGGACGGCGTCACGGACGCCACGCTGAAGGCCCAGGTCGCCAAGGCGCTCGGCGACAAGGCCGAGGTGCACACCGGCGACGGCCGCGGCGGCGCCGAGGACCCGGGCCTCACCGAGGCCGAGGAGCTCCTCACCGGCCTGGGCGGCTCCTTCGGCGGCATCGCCGCGATGGTCGCCGTGTTCACCGCGGCCGGCACCGTCGCCCTCTCCGTGGGCCAGCGCGCCCGCGAGTTCGCGCTGCTTCGCGCCATCGGGACGACGCCGCGCCAGATCCGCCGCACCGTCGCCACCGAGACGCTCCTGGTGGCCCCGCTCGCGGGCGCCCTCGGCTGTCTGCCGGGCATCGCCCTGGCGAGCTGGTGGTTCGGGCAGCTGAAGGACAGGGACGCGGTCCCGCAGGCCGTCGAACTGTCCGTGTCGTTCATCCCGTTCGTCGCCGCCGTCGGCACGGCCGTCCTCACCGCCCTGTTCGCCGGGATGATGTCCGCGCGCCGCCCGGCCCGCATCAAGCCGGGCCAGGCCCTGAGCGAGGCCTCCGTGGAGCGGCTGCGGCCCGGCTGGATCCGTACGCCCCTCGGCGTCGCGGCGGCCGTCGGCGGCGTGGTCCTCTCGGGCGTCGCCGCCAACACCTCCGGCGACGACGCGGCGAACGCGGCGCTCGGCGTCGTCATGCTCTTCATGCTCGCGGTGGCGCTGCTCGGGCCGCTGGTGGCGCGGGCCTGCGCGGGCCTGTTCGGACTGCCGCTGCGCGGCGCGGGCGCCTCCGCCTCGCTCGCCGCGGCCAACTCCCGCAGCAACGCCCGCCGGATGGCGTCCGCGATCACGCCCATCGTGCTCGCGATGGCGTTCGCCTCCACGCTCGTCTTCATGCACACCTCCGAGAACAAGGTGGCGGAGAACCAGCAGCGCGACGGCATCACGGCGGACCACATCGTGGCGTCGAAGACGGGCTTCGACGCGTCGGCGGTACGCGAGGCCACCGGGCCCGGCGGCGGCTCGGCCGTCGGCCTCCTGAAGACCTCCGTGCTGCTGCCCATGGGCTCGGGCGGCGACCGCTACCTGCAGTCGGCGAGCACGCAGGCCGTCACCGGCACCGCCGCGAACCTCGCCAAGGTGCAGGACCTGAACGTCGAGTCCGGCCGGATCGACCTCGGCAAGGGGAAGGTCGCCCTGGACGCGAACCTCGCCCGCAACGCCCACCTGAAGGTCGGCGACCGCGTCGAACTGCGGCTGCCCGACGGCACGAAGGCCCGGCCCGTGGTCTCCGCGACGTACGAGCGCGGGCTCGGCCTGTCCCAAGTGACCCTGGGCGGCGCCGAGATGAAGCGGCACGTCACGTCGGCGTTCGACACGGAGATCTGGGCGAAGGGCTCCTCCGCCGCGGCGCTGAAGCACCTGGCGTCCCAGGGCACGGTCCTCGACCGCGCCGACTACACCACCGCCCAGTCCAAGGACCGCGCGGTGCAGGCCTGGGCGAACACCACCATGGCGTCCGTCCTCGGCGGCTTCGCGGCCGTCGCCGCCGCCAACACCCTGGTCATGACGGTCCTCGACCGGCGGCGCGAGCTGGGCACGCTGCGGCTCATCGGCTCCACGCGGCGCCAGGTCCTGCGGATGGTGCGCTGGGAGGCGCTGCTCGTGACGTGCGCGGGCGTCGCCATCGGCACCGCCATCGCGCTGGCCACGCTGGTCCCGATGATGCGGGGCCTCACCGGCGAGGGGCCGTACATCCCGCCGCTCCTGTACGCGGCCTTCGCCGGGTCGGCCGTGGTGCTCGGCCTGGTGGCCACGGCGGTGCCCGCGCGGGCGGCGCTGGGGTCCTCGGCCTGACGCCCATCAGGGTTCTCTGCCTGGCGCCCACCCGGGTCCTCGGCCAGACGCCCCAGGGTTCTCGGCCCGACGCTCGCTAGGGTCATCGGCATGACGCTGATGACCCTGGCCGAGGTGGCGGCGGTGGCCCGGCGGGCGCACGCCGGGCAGACGGACAAGGCGGGGCGGCCCTACGCCGAGCACCTGGCGGCGGTCGCCGAGGGGACGCGGGCGCGGGGCGGCTCGGCGGACCAGATCGCCGCGGCGTGGCTGCACGACGCGATCGAGGACGACGCGCTGACGCCGGACTGGCTGGCGGCGGCCGCCCTCGCCCCGGCCACGAAGGCCATCGTGCTCGCCCTGACCAAACGGCCCGGCGAGGCCCCGGAGGCGTACGCCGCCCGGATCCGCGCGACCCCCGGCGCCCTCCTGGTCAAGGAGGCCGACCTGGCCCACAACGCGGATCCGGGCCGCCTCGCCGTATTGGACGAGGCGACCCGGACCCGCCTGGCGGCGAAGTACGCGCACATGCGCGCGCTCCTGTCACTGGCCTGACCGGCGTACCGGCTCGACTCCGTACGGGAGCCGTCAGCGTGCGGAGCCCCGCTCGCGGGCCAGCGCGGCCGCGTCACGGCGGAAGGCCCACTCCATCTTGGGCTCCATGGCGAAGCGGAACATCCGCTGCACCGGTGGCGTGCACAGGAGCGTCACCACGACGCCCGCGATCACCGTCACGATCACCTCACCGGCGGGCCGGTACAGCCACGGGTTGGCGTCGAACCAGTCCCAGAACCGGGATCCCTTGGCGAGGAAGCCGTGCAGCAGATAGCCGTACAGTGTGCCGGCGCCGAGCACCGTGAACCACATCTTCCGCCGCGGCACCCAGGCGAAGAAGCACGCCGTGAGCAGCACCGAGCAGCCGAACAGGGCCAGCGTCATGACCACGCCGACCCACCACGGGACGCCGAGCTCCTGGGCGCTGTCGCGCCGGTAGAACCACACGGACGTCATCCTCGGGGCGGCCCAGTAGGCGAGCAGCACCGCGCACGCGAAGATCGGCACCGACAGGACGCGCACCTCGCGGCGGCGCACCAGCTGGAAGTGCTCGGGCTTGATGAACAGGCCGAGCACGAAGAACGGCATGAACTGCAGGACCCGCTGGAGGTCCAGGTCGTCGCCGATGTCGGGCGAGACCACGGCGAGCACGGCGATGGCCAGGGCCAGCGGCACCGGCCAGCGCACGACCTTCCACAGCGGGGTGGTCAGCCGCCACACGAACAGGGCGATCAGGAACCACGTCAGGTACCAGGGGTCGAGCAGGCTGATCGGCTGCGTCGGGTCGTCGTCGGCCCACCGCTTGAAGAAGGTGTACGCCACCTCGAAGATCACGTACGGCACGGCGATGCCGGTCACGAGCCGCTTGAGCCGGTCGGGGCGCATGTCGAAGCTGCGCGAGAAGTAGCCGGAGATCAGGATGAACGCCGGCATGTGGAAGGTGTAGACGGTCATGTACAGCGCTTCGGCGGTGCGGCTGTGATCCGTCAGCGGCTCCCACGCGTGGGCCATCGCGACGAGCACGATCGCCAGGTACTTGGCGTTGTCGAAGAACGCGTCGCGCTGCTTGGCGGGCTTGCCCGCGCCGTCGGCGGGGCGGGCGGTGGCGGGCACCGCGGGGGCGGGGGAGGAGTGGGGGTGGGGGGTTCGGTACGTGGGGGGAGCGGGTGGGGCGGAGTGGCGGCCGGCCTGGCGGGGGGTGGCCGTGGCCGCGGCGGACTGGGGGAGGCGGGGGCCCGGCATTCCGGAGACCGGCTCCTGCTCGGCGGACTGCAGGGGAGGCAGTGGCGCCCGGTGTCGCCCGTGCGGTTGAGCGGGGTTCGTCACAGGCCCTCCCACCAGGAGCTCGGTGAGACGATCCGGGACCGCACTGCGCCTGCGGGGGTCATGGCAGCGTGGAACATCTGAGGCACCCTAGCGTCGCCCCGGTGTTCCCGTAAAACCCTCAACTCATTCATCCCGTTCATCGCTCCGTGTTCCTGCCGTGTTCTCGCCGGGTCTTCTGTCTCGTTTCCGGCGCCAGGCCCGCCGGTTGTTCATCAACACCGTTCATCACATCCATCGGAACGCCGTGCGAACGTCATCGGCCCTTTCCTTATTGGTGGCGCGGGTACCCTCGTTGCACAACGGCTAACTGTCCGATAGGTCAGCATTCACACCGCTTAAATCGTGCATAACGCCCGCGGGCGACTCTGGTGAAATGTCCGGTTGATCGGTGCGTGGCGGGTTATGACGCACTGCTCAATGTGCTCTCGGCAACAATTCGAATTCCTGTGAACTCCTTGTGCGTACGCGGCCGGGCGCGCGACCCGGGAAGATGCCGCGCCGACGCCCCGACGGTGACCGGCCATGGAAACGATCAAGTCGAAATTCGCCGTCCGGTGGACACGTCGAATTCCCGTACGCATGGCCCTGGTTGGCGCCCGCCGCGAGCACCCGGGGCCCTCCGGGCCCGTGCGGAACACCCGCATCACTGGTCAAGGCTTGGCCGACGATGTGTCACCGGCCGCATAGCAACGTGCTGTTGGTGGCACGATGGTTCTGGCGGGGGAGTACGGGGTCGTACCCCCTCGGGCGGGAGAGCGACCGACCTAGGGTGTGATCTGTGTGGCCATTTCGCTGTCAGTGGTGCTGCTGTTGGCGATCGTCCTTGTCATGATGGTGCGTCAGGGAAACATCAAGGTATGGCCCGCCATCGTCGCGGCGCTCTTCGGCTTCGTGCTCGCCTCGACGGGAATGGCCGACGACATCCAGGAACTCCTCGACTCGCTGGCCGAGACCATCGGGGACATACAGTTCTGACGGTGCGCGGCGGCGGACGGGGGGTCCAGGTCGGATGGCGCTACGGGAAACCGATCCACCGCGGATCGGCGGCTATCCGGTCGAGGACCGACTCGGCTCGGGCGGGATGGGCGTCGTCTACCTCGCCCGCTCCGCCTCCGGACGCCGCCTCGCGGTCAAGGTCGTGCACGGGCAGTACGCCGACGACCCGGAGTTCCGCGCCCGCTTCCGCCGCGAGGTGGCGGCCGCCCGTCAGGTCAGCGGAGCGTTCACGGCCCCCGTCGTGGACGCCGACGCCGACGCCGCGCGTCCCTGGATGGCCACGCTCTACATCCCCGGCGAGAACCTCGGCACCCACGTCCGCCGCGAGGGCCCGCTGCCCCCGGACCGCCTCCTGGAACTCGCCGCCGGACTCACCGAGGCCCTCCGCGACATCCACCGTGTGGGCGTCGTCCACCGCGACCTGAAACCGGCCAACGTGATGCTGGCCGAGGACGGCCCCCGCGTCATCGACTTCGGCGTCTCCCGCGCCGCCGAGGCCCTCGCGAGCGACCCCCTCACCCAGACCGGCCGCGTCATGGGCACCCCGCCGTACATGTCCCCCGAACAACTCACGTCCCCCCGCGACGTGGGCCCCGCCTCCGACATCTTCTCCCTGGGCTCGGTGCTCACGTACGCGGCGACGGGGCGGGGGCCTTTCGACTCCGAGTCCCCGTACGAGACCGCGACCGGCGTCGTCGAGTCCGTCCCCGAACTCGACCGCGTCCCCGCCGAGTTGCGCCCCTTCGTCACCCAGTGCCTGGCCAAGCACCCCAAGGAACGCCCCACGCCGGACGAGCTGTTGGCGCTGCTGCGCGGGGAGCCGCTGCCGCCGCCGTCGGCCCGGGAGGCCGCGGAGCCGGTGCGCCCGCGTCGGCGCCGCCGCGGACTCGCGATCGCCGCCGCGGGGGTGCTCCTCGCGGGTGTCGCGTCGGGGCTCGCCCTGTGGCTGACGGACACCGACCCCGAGGCCCGCGACCTGCCGAGGAACTGGCGGGCCTGGGAGGCGAAGGACACGAGTGACCGCGAGGAGGAGGGAGGTCCCTTCGGTGGCTGTGTCGCCGCCGGGAGCGGGCTCTTCTGCGCGGGCGACGACGTGAAGGCCGCGCGGTTCTCGCTCGCCACCGGCACGTTCGCCTGGAGCAAGCCGATCGACCGGACGCCGACGGACATGGGGGACATGGAGGGCCGGGTCATCGGTGTGTCCGGCGGCCGTGTCTTCACGTACCGCAACGATCAGGTCGACCGTGATGAGACCCCCGTCCCGCACTACGCGATCCAGGCGCTCGACGTCCGCACCGGCAAGGAGCTGTGGACGACAGCCACGCAGCACGGCGAAGACGCCGAGGCCCCCGTCCCGGACGCGGAGCACGGCGGTGCGGTGTGGACCGACAAGGGGGTGCTCACCGCCCTCGGCGTCAAAGGGGACGACTACGCCCTGCTGCGCAACGACACGGGCAAGCCCCGCTGGCGCGACAAGCTCCCCTCGGTGCACTGCCGGGTGCGCGGTGCCGAGGGGCACGGCTATCTGCTCTGTGCCGACAGCGCGCGGCGCACCCGCGTCTCCCGCCTCGACCTCGCGACCGGCAAGCCGGACTGGACGGTGACCGTGCCGTACGGGGGCCTCGAACTCCTGGGCCAGGCGTCGGGCCGCCTGGTGTTCCGCCGGGACGAGGTGGACGGGACGCCCCGCACGATCAGCGTCCTCGACCTGGCCACCCGCCGGGTGCGGACGCTTCCCCTCGCACCACGGTCGCCCGACGCGACGCCCACGGTCACCGGGGGCACCCTGTACTTCACGTACCGCAACGGCAACATCAGCGCGATCGACCCGCGCACCGGCCGCGAGCGGTGGTCGGTCAACTCCGTCGTGGAGGCGCCGGGCCCGCCGCTGGAATCGGGAACCCATGTGTACCTGGCCTCCGTGAGCGGCCGTGTCGCGGCGCTCGACCGCAGGACAGGCGAGGAGAAGTGGAGCCTGCCCGCGCGCGGCACGGGCGCGGGGATGACCGTCGCCGCGGAGGCCGGTGCCAGGCTCACCCTGGTCGGCGACGCCCTCTACGTCCCGTACGACGTCCGTGCCGTCTACAGCGTCGACGTGCGTAACCCCTGACCCGCACCGCCCCGGCCGCCGCCACAGCCACAGCCATGAAAAAACCTCCGGCCCGGGCACAGGCGAGAACCTGTGCACCGGGCCGGAGGCCACAGAGCGGGCGACGGGAATCGAACCCGCGTAGCTAGTTTGGAAGACTAGGGCTCTACCATTGAGCTACGCCCGCACAGCTCGCGCAGCGACCCCTCGCAGGTCAGCGTGCGCGGCACGGACAGCATCGTAGCGGGTCGAGGCGGTGCGCCGCACACCCCCATTCACTCCCGTTCGAGCGGGCGCCGCACTGCCTGCGGGCATGTACCCTACGTGTCGCACCGACGGGGTGTGGCGCAGCTTGGTAGCGCGTCCGCTTTGGGAGCGGAAGGCCGTGGGTTCAAATCCCGCCACCCCGACCAGCTGGTTCCCCCGCGTCCGGTGGCCTGTTGCCCGGCGGGGACCGAACTCCGCACGGCCCCGGCGGTCCGTTGTCCAAGATCGCATTGTGGGTCGGCTCCCGCGTGCCGTTACTATGCAAGCTGCGTGCCCGTGTGTCTCTCAACCGGGCAGAATCCAAGAAGTCAGCCCACAAGGAGACCGAACCGTGAAGAGCGCCGTGGAGACCCTGAACCCGACCCGGGTTCGGCTCACTGTCGAGGTGCCCTTCGAGGAGCTCAAGGACAGCCTCGACGCGGCGTACAAGAAGATCAACCAGCAGGTCACGGTGAAGGGCTTCCGCAAGGGCAAGATCCCGGCCCGCGTCATCGACCAGCGGTTCGGCCGCGGTGCGGTGCTTGAGGAGGCCGTCAACGACGCCCTCCCGAAGTTCTACACCGAGGCGGTCAACGAGGCCGAGCTCAACGTCCTGGGCCAGCCCGAGGTGGACATCACCGAGCTGAAGGACAACGAGACCCTCAACTTCACCGCTGAGGTCGACATCCGTCCGACCATCGAGATCCCGGACTACTCCGGCATCGAGGTCGAGGTCGACGCCGTCGAGATCGCCGACGAGGACGTCGACAAGGCCGTCGAGGAGCTGCGCGAGCGCTTCGCCTCCACGTCCCCGGTCGAGCGTGCCGCCGAGGACGGCGACGTCGTGACGATCGACCTGGAGGCCAAGGTCGAGGGCGAGGTCCTGGAGGACGGCGTCGCGTCCGGCGTCTCCTACACCATCGGCTCCGGCGAGCTGCTCGAAGGCATCGACGACGCCGTGAAGGGCCTGGAGGCCGGTGGCGAGGCCACCTTCACCTCCGAGCTCAAGGGCGGCTCGGCCGCCGGCAAGGAGTCCGAGGTCACCGTCAAGGTCACCCAGGTCGCCAAGCGTGAACTGCCGGAGCTGGACGACGACTTCGCGCAGCTGGCGTCGGAGTTCGACACCCTCGACGAGCTGAAGGCCGACAGCCGCAAGCGCCTGGAGACGGCCCGCCAGTTCGACCAGGCCACCCAGGCCCAGGAGCGCGTCCTCGAGAAGCTCCTCGAGCTGGTCGAGGTGCCCGTCCCCGAGAAGCTGCTCGAGGACGAGATCCGCACCCGCAAGCACAACCTGGAGCACCACCAGCTCGGTCAGATGGGCCTCGACCTCGCGAAGTACCTGGAGATCCAGGGCAAGACCGAGGAAGAGTTCGACGCCGAGACCCGTGAGCAGGCGGTCAAGGGCATCAAGACGCAGTTCGTCCTCGACGAGCTCGTCAACAAGGAGAAGCTGAACGTGAACCAGGAGGAGCTCACCGAGCACCTCATGCGTCGCGCGCAGTCCTCCGGCATGAGCCCCGACCAGTTCGCCCAGGCCGTCGTCGAGGGTGGCCAGGTGCCGATGCTCGTCGGCGAGGTCGCCCGCGGCAAGGCCCTCGCGGTCGTCGTGGAGGCCGCGACGGTCAAGGACACCAACGGCGAGGTCGTCGACCTCGAGGACGAGGAAGACTCCGTCGAGGGTGAGCAGGCCGCCGCCGACGAGTCGGCCGAGGCCGAGGCCACCGAGGACAAGCCGCAGGCCTGACCTCCGCTGCCGTGACCACTGGGCCCCCGGAACGCTGTCGTTCCGGGGGCCCAGTGGCGTTCTGGCTTTCAGGGGCGCGGGGGAACTGCGCGAGCAACCGACGACGGCCCGCAGCGGCCGAAGACGCGGGGCCCGGCAGACGCGTCTGCCCGATGCCGCGGCCGCGGCGACCGCGGGACCGCTGTGGCCGGCCGCGCAGTTCCCCGCGCCCCTTCAGGGCGCATTCCACCCGCCCGGACAGGGGCGCCCCGGCCCCGAGTGGGCCTGCGCCCCCTGCGGGGGCGCTACCTGCGCTCACAGCGAACAGTCGCCTATGCGGGATTCCCCGAAGGGACCTGCGCGTTAGGGTCCATGAATACGGGGGCAATGGAGTCCTTGCCCCCGGGACGAAGATGCGAGACGGCCGGAGCCGTCAGAGACGAGCAGGTGGATACGTGACGAATCTGATGCCTTACGCAGCCGGTGAGCCGTCCATCGGTGGTGGCCTCGGCGACCATGTGTACAACCGACTGCTCGGCGAGCGCATCGTCTTCCTCGGCCAGCAGGTCGACGACGACATCGCGAACAAGATCACGGCGCAGATGCTCCTCCTCGCGGCCGACCCGTCGAAGGACATCTACCTCTACATCAACAGCCCCGGCGGCTCGGTGACCGCCGGCATGGCGATCTACGACACCATGCAGTACATCCCGAACGACGTGGTGACCATCGGCATGGGCATGGCCGCCTCCATGGGCCAGTTCCTGCTCACCGGCGGCACCGCCGGCAAGCGCTTCGCCCTGCCGCACACGGACATCCTGATGCACCAGGGCTCCGCCGGCATCGGCGGCACCGCCTCGGACGTCAAGATCCAGGCCGAGTACCTGCTGCGCACCAAGCAGCGCATGGCCGAGATCACCGCCCGCCACTCGGGCCAGACGGTCGAGGCGATCATTCGTGACGGTGACCGCGACCGCTGGTTCACCACCGAGGAGGCCAAGGAGTACGGCCTCATCGACGAGATCATCAGCGCCGCTTCGGGTGTTCCGGGCGGCGGCGGCACGGGGGCCTGACCAGGCACCCCCGGGCCCCCGGCAGCGGCCTCCGCGAAGCGGCGGCCGCCGGGAGCGGCCCCAGCCGACCAAGCCCACGCTCACACCAGGACGGAACGCCTCAGATGAACACCTTCCCCGTCAGCGGCCAGGCCGCGGGTCTGCACACCGGCCCGCAGGTGGACAACCGCTATGTGATCCCGCGCTTCGTCGAGCGCACCTCGCAGGGCGTGCGTGAGTACGACCCGTACGCGAAGCTCTTCGAGGAGCGCGTGATCTTCCTCGGCGTGCAGATCGACGACGCCTCCGCCAACGACGTCATGGCGCAGCTCCTGTGCCTGGAGTCGATGGACCCCGACCGGGACATCTCGGTCTACATCAACAGCCCGGGCGGCTCCTTCACGGCGCTCACCGCGATCTACGACACGATGCAGTTCGTGAAGCCCGACATCCAGACGGTCTGCATGGGCCAGGCGTCCTCCGCGGCCGCCGTGCTCCTCGCCGCGGGCACGCCGGGCAAGCGCATGGCCCTGCCGAACGCCCGGGTGCTCATCCACCAGCCGTCCGGCGGCACCGGCCGCGAGCAGCTCTCCGACCTGGAGATCGCGGCCAACGAGATCCTCCGGATGCGTACGCAGCTCGAGGAGATGCTGGCCAAGCACTCCACGACGCCGATCGAGAAGATCCGCGACGACATCGAGCGCGACAAGATCCTCACCGCCGAGGACGCGCTGGCGTACGGCCTGATCGACCAGATCATCTCCACCCGGAAGATGAACAACTCCTCGGTTCTCTAGAGTCTCGTCCGAGCCCCGGGCGAGCCCACCTGCCGGCCTCGCCCGGGGCGTCGCAGCACCATCCGCCCACCCCTCGACGCGGCCCATGCGGAAGCGAACCGCGCCAAGGGGGGCCCGAACGGGGGGCCAGGCAAGGTACCGTCGGATACAAGGCACCAGGAGCCGCTGGACCAACGGCGTCTCCCAGGCGAAGGGGAAGCACACCGTGGCACGCATCGGTGACGGCGGCGATCTGCTCAAGTGCTCGTTCTGCGGAAAGAGTCAGAAGCAGGTCAAGAAGCTCATCGCAGGCCCCGGCGTGTACATCTGCGATGAGTGCATCGATCTCTGCAACGAGATCATCGAGGAAGAACTCGCCGAGACGAGCGAGGTCCGCTGGGAGGAACTGCCCAAGCCCCGCGAGATCTACGAGTTCCTCGAGGGGTACGTAGTCGGTCAGGAGCCCGCCAAGAAGGCGCTCTCCGTCGCCGTCTACAACCACTACAAGCGCGTCCAGGCCGGGGAGAACGGCGGCGCGCAGGGCCGCGAGGACGCCATCGAGCTGGCGAAGTCCAACATCCTGCTGCTCGGTCCCACCGGCTCCGGCAAGACGCTGCTCGCGCAGACGCTCGCCCGCATGCTGAACGTCCCCTTCGCCATCGCGGACGCGACGGCGCTCACGGAGGCGGGCTATGTCGGCGAGGACGTCGAGAACATCCTCCTGAAGCTCATCCAGGCCGCCGACTACGACGTCAAGAAGGCCGAGACGGGCATCATCTACATCGACGAGATCGACAAGGTCGCCCGGAAGAGCGAAAACCCCTCGATCACGCGCGACGTATCGGGTGAAGGCGTCCAGCAGGCGCTCCTGAAGATCCTGGAGGGCACGACTGCCTCCGTCCCGCCGCAGGGCGGCCGCAAGCACCCGCACCAGGAGTTCATCCAGATCGACACGACGAACGTGCTGTTCATCGTGGGCGGCGCCTTCGCGGGCCTGGAGAAGATCATCGAGTCGCGGGCGGGAGCCAAGGGCATCGGCTTCGGCGCGACCATCCGCTCCAAGCGGGAGCTGGAGGAGAAGGACCAGTTCGAGGACATCATGCCGGAGGACCTGGTGAAGTTCGGGATGATCCCCGAGTTCATCGGCCGCCTCCCGGTCATCACCTCGGTCCACAACCTCGACCGCGAAGCGCTCCTCCAGATCCTCGTCGAGCCCCGCAACGCCCTCGTCAAGCAGTACCAGCGCCTCTTCGAACTCGACGGCGTGGAGCTGGACTTCGAGCGCGAGGCCCTGGAGGCCATCGCCGACCAGGCGATCCTGCGCCAGACCGGCGCGCGCGGTCTGCGCGCCATCATGGAGGAGGTCCTCCAGTCGGTGATGTACGAGGTGCCGTCCCGCAAGGACGTCGCCCGCGTCGTCATCACGGCGGACGTCGTCCACTCCAACGTGAACCCGACGCTGGTGCCGCGCGACGTGCGGGGCTCCGGGGCGGGCGAGCAGAAGTCCGCGTAGGCCGCACGGCGGCACATGAACGACCAGGGGCGCCCGGCGAGGTCAACTCGCCGGGCGCCCTCGCGTCGTAGCCACTGCGGCTGCTCCTCGACGCGTACATCGCGCAGCAGCCGCGCCGCGGTGTCGTTCAGGGGAAGGTCCCTGCCGCCGACCTTGGCCCTGAGTCGGACCGGATGACGTATCCGGCCGTGCTGGTGGTGCTCCACAGGCACGTCGGCGTGTGGAGGCGCTCCCCCCCCAGGGTGAACCGGGGCTGCTGGCGCATCGTGAGCTCTTGCCGCTGAAGGCGTCGGTCGTGAACTCCTGCGGTTCCCCGACGAGTTCGATCGCTGTCATGGCGGGTTCGTCGAGGTTCTTCCGCCAGAGGGCGAACACGGCGGTGACGACTCGCTCAGGGGCGGCGATCTTGCCGTATGCGTCGAAGAAGTCGAGGCCTTTGCGCGCACCTCCGAAGGCGTCCGAGTAGTACGTCGAGACGGCCGGGGGTCTTCGACGCCGTGCTGTTCCATGGCCTTGAGGTCGTTGCTGGGGGGAGGAGGAGGGCTGCCGGAGCTGTTGTCAGCTTTGTCGTAGGCGCCGAGGACGGTCTTTGGCGTCGTCAAGGTGTGCGCCGTGGTGCAGTAGCCGCTGTCACTGTCCGCGGACAGGCGTACCCGATGGCGGCGAGCGCGGCCACGAGGGCCACGGCACTGACGGCGACGGCGGGTCCGGATCGGCTTCCGGGCTGGTTGGAGCTCATGGTGTGGGTTCCCCCTCGGGGAACGAGCGATCAGCGCTGACGCGGACTTCCTTTACCTTCTCCTCGATCCCGTCGGCTGTGCACCAGGGATGCCCTAGGGGAAGCACCTCATGTGTGTAGGGCCGGGTCCGGAGAAGGCCGGGCGCGCGGTGCGCCATGTACTTGCGCATGGCAGCCGCCTTGGCCTCGTACGGCATGAGCTTCTGCGGCCAGTCCGGGATCGGCGTCTGCCGGATATGCCCCAGAGGTCAACCAGGTCACCGTCCGCGCTCAGCCCCGCGCGGATACACAGATTCCCTCCATACAGGGGTGGGTGCGGGCGTCGTTGTCCCTCGTTTACGTTCTGATGCTCCGAAAATGTTACCCCTAGTGATCCTATCTGCACTGTCCGATGCTCATCAGTGGAAGCAGGTAGCAACCCGAGCGGGTAGCAGCATGCATGGGGATGACGGAACGCCGCGCGGCGGGTGAACGGATCAGGGACGCCGAGTCTGCGCGGGACGAGCTGGGTGCGGTGCTGGCGGAAGTGGGCGCGGTGCTGCCATCACTGTGGCTCGATCCGCTGTCTTTGTCGGCGACTATCTGAGCCGCTCGTGGAACTCGGGCGCTGCAACCCCGCCGTGGCACAGAAGTTGGCGGTGGTTTTGCAGGAGCGGGCGCCTTGGCTGGCGATGAGTTCGGTCCGCGCGTCGTCGAGGAAGGGGCGGCGCTGCAGGGGTGCTGGACGCGTACGGGCATCATGTGATCACATTCTTGTGGCCAGTCGGATGCATCAAGTAACAGGGAATGGGGGAGTATGAAACTCTTGAAGGTGAAGCGTGTGCTGGTGGCTTCCTGTGTAACTGCAGCGGTAGGTGTTGTGCCGCTTGTGGCAGCCGCTCCGGCGTCTGCCACGCCCAGTGACTGCAGGGACTACCTGAAGCAAAAGGGTTACACGGTTGGCCCGAAGCTGAGGAATGCATGCAATATGGGGAATTCTGACAGTGTGATCTGGCGAGCTCATTGCGTGCCCCTGCTAGTGGTGGCGGGTGTCTCCAAGAGTGAGGTGCGCACAAGAGCGTGCAATTTGGCCCACTTGGCTGCCTAAAGCCTTGAGTCAGCCGGTTCGCCTTGGGCGTAGTTCCGTGGGTGTTTCCACCGACGCCTCGCGGCCTGCGATCTTGTCTGCTGTCATGTTGGCGATCTCCATGGGAACAACGAAGCCGAGCGTGCTGCGATTGACTCAGAGGCAGTACGTGACCTTCATCTCCTTGGGCGTCCCTGAACTGGTGTCAGGGTTGGTCGCCTTGGCCTCCTGGCGTTGGCGAGCATCGCGTCGAAAGTCTTCTCCGGCTGCTTGATGGCAGTGGAGGACGTGCCTCCACTGCCATTGCCGGGCTCCTTCTTGCACTTGCTCAAGACTGTCGTGGGTAAGGTCCCGCTTTCCCCGTCGGCTCCGCTAAGGGAAAGCGGGACCTAGTCATAGCGGGACCTAGTTATAGAGGGCCTGTGGCTGCTGGGGCGGGTAGGGGTGCCCTCTTCGTGATGCGGTGCTGCGCGCACCATCGTGACGGAAGCGGGCCCCGGCTGCGACAGCCAGCCGGGGCCCTTGCCGGTGCGCGACGCGCCTCGGCGTCAGCGCTTGACGCGGACTTCCTTGCGGAACTTGGCCGTCTTCTCCGCGGCCTCGCCCAGGTCGGCGGCCTTGCCGCCCATGGCGCTCGCCACGTCCGCGGTGACCACGACGCCGATCGTGCTGTTGTCGCCCCAGATGCAGGTCGCCATCGACATCTCCTTCGGCGCCTCCGTGCTGCCGGTCGAGGAGCCCATGGCGTACTTCATCTCCTGGCACTTCATCATCGCGCCGTCGAGGTCGGACGGGTTGTACGACTTCGGGCTGCCGACGATCGTGACCTTGCGGCCGGTGCTGCCGCTGTCGCTCTTCTCGGACTTCTCCTTGGCCGAGGAGAACATCTTGTCGACGACCGACTCGGGGTCCTCGATGTCGCCGTAGACGCCGTTCAGCTGGAGGATCTTCTGCCCGAGGGGGTTCTCCTGGGTGCCCGCCATGTACTGGGCCTTGACCTCGGTGGGGTTCTTCACCCCGTACTCCTCGGCCTTCGCGATCTCGTCGGACGACATGTCGCTGCCGGAGTCGCTGTCCGGCTTCTTGTTGTAGTCCGAGAGGACCGTCTCGGGCGTGGTCAGCTTGTGCGGGCCGTCGTCCTTGACCGTGCCGGAGCTGCCGCTGTCGCTGCCGCCGAGGACGAAGTACGCGCCCACGCCGATGGCCGCGACGACCGCGACGGCGCCGATGATCATGCCCGTCTTCTTACCGCTTCCTCCGCCGGGCGGGGGCGGGACCTGGCCGTAGGGGGCCTGGGGCTGCTGCCCGTAAGGGCCGGGCTGCTGCGGCTGGCCGTACGGGGGCTGCTGGGGCGGGACGCCCTGCGGGGCCTGCTGGGGGTAGCCGTAACCGGGCTGCTGGGGCTGCTGCTGCGGGTAGCCGTAACCCGGACCCTGGGGGCCGGGCTGCTGGCCGTAGGGGCCGGGCTGCTGCGGCTGGCCGCCGCCGTAGGGACCGGGCTGCTGTCCGCCGTACGGACCCGGCTGGTTGTGGCTCATGCGTGGGGTTCCCCCTTCGAGATGCGGTGCTGCGCCACCATCGTGGCGGAAGCGGGCCCCGGCTGTGATGGCAGGGGGCTGTGGACAGGCGTCGGGCGTCTCAGGCCTTGACGCGGACGTCGTCGCGGAACTTCTTCGTGGTGTCCGCGGAGTCTTCGAGCGACGGGCTCTTGCCGGCCATCGCGTCGGCCAGCTCGATGGGGATCACCACGCCGAGCGTGCTGTGGTCGGCCCAGATGCAGATCGGCATGTGGATCTCCTTGGGGCCGGACGACGTGCCGCTGGACGGCGAGTCGTTCTTGATCACCGACTCCTGGCACTTGAGCGCCGTCTTGTCCGATCCGAAGTCCTTCGGGCTGCCCACCAGCTCGCCGGTCCGCTGCTTGCCCTCGTCCTCCTTCTCGGACTGTGTCTTCATCCGGCTGAACATCTTGTCGACAAGCTTGTCGGGGTTCTCGATGTCGCCGTAGATGCCCATGAAGTTCAGGGCCTTGCCCGCCAGCGGGTTGCTCGGGTCACCCGTGCTGTACTCGGCGTTGACATCCTCGCCGTTCTTGACGCCGTCCTTCTCCGCGTCTTCGAGGTCGTCGTCGCTGAACGAGAAGTCAGTGCCGGTGCTCTCGGCCTTCTTGTAGTCGCCGAGGACCGTCGCGGGCGTGGTGAGCTTGTGCGGGCCGTCGTCCTTGACCTCGGCGGAGCCGCTGTCGCTGCCGCCGAGGACGAAGTACGCGCCCACGCCGATGGCCGCGACGACCGCGACGGCGCCGATGATCATGCCCGTCTTCTTGCCGCCGCCTCCGCCGGGCGGGGGCGGGACCTGGCCGTAGGGGGCCTGGGGCTGCTGCCCGTAAGGGCCGGGCTGCTGGGGCTGGCCGTACGGGGGCTGCTGCGGCGGTACGCCCTGCGGCGGCTGCTGGGGGTAGCCGTAACCGGGCTGCTGGGGCGGCTGCTGGGGGTAGCCGTAGCCGGGCTGCGGGGCCTGCTGCGGCTGGCCGTAGGGGCCAGGCTGCTGAGGCTGGCCGCCGTACGGCCCGGGCTGCTGCGGCTGCTGCCCGCCGTACGGGCCCGGCTGGTTGTAGCTCATTACTGGGGTTCCCCTCGAACGCCTGAGCGCGCCTACATTTTCCCGCGCGCTTATGTGTTCCCAACATCCTCACCGACGCGGAGACCCGCGTGGGCCCCGGGGAGCCAACCGTTACTGAAGATTCTGGTTTCGGGACCACTCTGTGACACCCCTAAACTGGGCGCGTGACCGAGAACGCTCAGCAGCAGCCCCCAGCGACCGTCCCCGAACTCCCGACGCAGTACGCGCCGTCCGAGGTAGAAGGGGCGCTGTACGAGCGCTGGGTGGAGCGCGGTTACTTCGACGCGGACGCGAGCAGCGAGAAGCCGCCGTACACCGTCGTCATCCCGCCGCCGAACGTGACGGGCAGCCTGCACCTGGGCCACGCCTTCGAGCACACCCTCATCGACGCCCTCACCCGCCGCAAGCGCATGCAGGGGTATGAGGTGCTGTGGCAGCCGGGCATGGACCACGCCGGCATCGCCACCCAGAACGTCGTCGAGCGCGAGCTCGGCAAGGAGGGCAAGTCCCGCCACGACCTCGGCCGCGAGGCCTTCGTCGAGCGCGTGTGGAAGTGGAAGGGCGAGTCCGGCGGGCAGATCTCCGGCCAGATGCGCCGCCTCGGCGACGGCGTCGCCTGGTCCCGCGAGCGCTTCACCATGGACGAAGGCCTCTCCAAGGCCGTCCAGACGATCTTCAAGCGGCTGTACGAGGACGAGCTGATCTACCGCGCCGAGCGCATCATCAACTGGTGCCCCCGGTGTCTGACGGCGATCTCCGACATCGAGGTCGAGTACCAGGACGACGACGGCGAGCTGGTGTCGATGACGTACGGGGAGGGTGACGAGAGCATCGTCGTCGCCACCACCCGCGCCGAGACCATGCTCGGTGACACCGCCGTCGCCGTGCACCCCGAGGACGAGCGGTACAAGCACCTCGTCGGCAAGCTCATCAAGCTCCCGCTCACCGACCGGTCCATCCCGGTCGTCGCGGACGAGCACGTCGACCCGGAGTTCGGCACCGGCGCCGTCAAGGTGACGCCCGCCCACGACCCGAACGACTTCGAGATCGGCCAGCGCCACGACCTGCCGAACATCACGGTCATGGACGAGCACGCGGTCATCACGGTCCCCGGCCCCTTCCAGGGCCTGGACCGCCTGGAGGCCCGCTCCGCGATCGTCGGCGCGCTGCGCGCCGAGGGCCGCATCGTCGCCGAGAAGCGGCCGTACTCCCACTCGGTCGGACACTGCTCGCGCTGCAAGACCACCGTCGAGCCGCGCCTGTCCATGCAGTGGTGGGTCAAGGTCGGCCCGCTCGCCAAGGCCGCCGGTGACGCGGTCCGCGACGGCCAGGTCAAGATCCACCCGCAGGAGATGGAGAAGCGCTACTTCGACTGGGTCGACAACCTCCACGACTGGTGCATCTCGCGCCAGCTCTGGTGGGGCCACCGCATCCCCGTCTGGTACGGCCCGAACGGCGAGATCGTCTGCGTCGGCCCCGACGAGGAGCCGCCGACGGGCGAGGGCTGGCACCAGGACACGGACGTCCTGGACACCTGGTTCTCCTCCGGCCTGTGGCCGTTCTCCACCCTCGGCTGGCCCGAGAAGACCGACAGCCTCGCGAAGTTCTACCCGAACTCCGTCCTGGTCACCGGCTACGACATCCTCTTCTTCTGGGTCGCCCGGATGATGATGTTCGGCCTGTACGCGATGGACGGCACCCCGCCGTTCCACACCATCGCCCTGCACGGCATGGTCCGCGACCAGTTCGGCAAGAAGATGTCGAAGTCCTTCGGCAACGCGGTCAACCCGCTGGACTGGATGGACAAGTACGGCAGCGACGCGCTCCGCTTCACCCTCGCCCGCGGTGCCAACCCGGGCGTGGACGTGCCGATCGGCGAGGACTGGGTGCAGGGCTCCCGGAACTTCGCCAACAAGATCTGGAACGCCACCCGCTTCGCCCTCATGAACGGCGCCACCGTCGAGGGCCCGCTGCCCGACGCCGCCGAGATGTCGGCGACGGACCGCTGGATCCTCTCCCGCCTGAACTCGGTGGTCGCCGAGGTCGACGGCCTCTACGAGGACTACCAGTTCGCGAAGCTCTCCGACGCCCTCTTCCACTTCGCGTGGGACGAGGTCTTCGACTGGTACGTGGAGCTGTCCAAGACCACGTTCATGGCGGGCGGCCCGGCGGCCGAGGTCAGCAAGCGCGTCCTCGGCGAGGTCCTCGACGTCACGCTGCGCCTCCTGCACCCGGTCGTGCCGTTCGTGACGGAGACGCTGTGGACGACGCTCACCGGCGGTGAGTCGATCGTCGTCGCCGACTGGCCCAAGGACAGCGGCTTCCGGGACGCGGGCGCCGAGAAGGAGATCCTCTCCCTCCAGGACCTGGTCACCGAGGTCCGCCGGTTCCGCGCCGACCAGGGCCTCCAGCCCGGCCAGAAGGTCCCGGCCCGCCTCACCCTCGACGGCACGCCGTTCGCCCCGCACGAGGCCGCGGTCCGTCAGCTCCTTCGCCTCCAGCCCGAGGGCGAGTCCTTCGCGGCGACGGCGACGCTGCCGGTGGCGGGCGCGAGCGTCGCCCTCGACCTGTCCGGCACGATCGACGTGGCGGCGGAGCGCAAGCGGCTCGCCAAGGACCTGGCCGCCGCCGAGAAGGAGAAGGCGCAGGCCACGGCCAAGCTCGGCAACGAGGCGTTCCTCGCCAAGGCGCCGGACAACGTCGTGGACAAGATCCGCGGCCGTCTCGCCAAGGCCGACGAGGACATCGCGCGCCTCCAGACGCAGCTGGACAACCTCCCGGCCGCGTAAGGCACTTCAGGCAGGAACGAGGGCGCCCGGAACCGTTCGGTTCTGGGCGCCCTCGTTCACGTACGAC